>DATFAE010000282.1:0-5089 GCA_035254945.1 Arthrobacter sp.
GAATGGCCCTAAATCCGGACTTCGCCCAGGACATTAGCACGTCCGAAGTTTCCTTCGAAGGACTCCGGACACTGGAAGTGACCATCAAGGCGCCAATGCCGGTGATCGGATTGATCGGGCCAAGGGGCATGCTGGAGGTCAAGGGCCATGCCGCCGTCCAGCCGTGACATCCTCCATAAGGCCGTCACCTGCCGGTTCAGGGACGCCTTTTGCCTCCCTGCGAGGACAGGCCCATCTCCGGATGAAGGCACACCTGCCATCCGGGAGCAGGGGAGCGCCGTGGTGGAATTTACGTTCCTCTCGCTGCTTCTGATGGTTCCGCTGGTGTATTTCATTATCACGATGGGCCAGATTCAGGGTGGGTCTTTTGCCGTCGTAGGGGCAGCCGACCAGGCGGCGAAAGTGTACGTAGCCCAGCCGGACGGGCCGTCAGCGCACCAAGCGGCTGAGCAGGCGGCCCTCGTTGCCCTCGCAGATTTCGGTCATCCTGTCGGCAACGCACAGATATCCACGAATTGTGATCCCGCTGACTGCCAAGCTGCCGGCACGGCCGTGACGGTGACCGTCACGCTGAAAGTGCCTTTGCCGTTTGTACCCTTCAGTGATGAGTTCAGGCTCAACGCAAGCGAGGTGGAAGCCTCTTCCACCCAGCTGGTTGGCAGGTTCCGGTGAAGCCGGGAAAGGCGGCGGAGGACGGCCAGATAATGGTCCTGATCATCGGCTACGTCCTGTTGGCACTCCTGGTAACCACCGTCGTCGTAGGCATTTCAAGCGTCTACCTTGAGCACAAAAGGCTCCTGTCCCTGGCTGACGGAGCGTCGCTGGCCGCAGCCGACAGCTTCACGCTGGGTGACGTGGGATCCGGCGGCGGCAGTCCCTCCGCCATTCTCGGCTCCGAGCGAGTCAGGAACGTCTCCCGTGACTTCATCAGCAGGAATCCAGCCGCACACCGCTTTGACCGCCTGGATGTCACCTCGGCGACAGGCAGCCCCGACGGCTCCACCGCCGTCGTTGTCCTCACAGCCGCAGTCCATCCGCCGGTGGTGAATTTCCTGGTGCCCGACGGAATCAGGATCGAGGCCTTCTCAACTGCCCGTTCCCGGCTTACACGGTAAAGCGGCAAGGCAGTCGGGGCTCCGGGCCGGATAGCGTAGGCTTAAATAACCATGGCCAATATTGATTTTTCCGCAGAAATCCGCGCCCTACGCGCCACCTACCACTCCATCGAGCGAGTCAGCGATGTTGAGGCCCTGAAGGAGGACATCGCTGAACTCAGCGAGCGGGCGGGCGAGCCGAACCTGTGGGATGACCCTGCCGCCGCCCAAAAAATCACATCCAGGCTCTCGCACCGCCAGTCGGAACTGGAGCGGCTCAACACCCTCGCGGCGCGGATTGACGACCTCGAAGTCCTGGTGGAGCTGGGCCAGGACGAGGACGACGCCGATTCCATGGGCGAAGCCGCCACAGAACTGGAGTCCATCAGGAAGGCGCTGAAGGAACTCGAAATTGTCACGCTGCTGTCCGGCGAATACGACGAACGCGAAGCAGTAGTCTCCATCCGTGCCGGTGCCGGCGGAGTTGACGCCGCCGATTTCGCCGAGATGCTCATGCGGATGTACCTGCGTTGGGCCGAACGCCATGGCTACCCCACTACCGTCATGGACACCTCGTACGCTGAAGAAGCGGGCCTGAAGTCCGCCACTTTCGAGGTCAAAGCCCCGTACGCCTTCGGAACGCTGAGCGTGGAAGCAGGCACCCACCGCCTTGTCCGGATCAGCCCGTTCGACAACCAGGGCCGCCGGCAGACCTCCTTTGCCGCCGTCGAAGTGATCCCGCTCATCGAACAGACGGATTCCATCGACATCCCCGACAATGAGATCCGCGTTGACGTTTTCCGGTCGTCAGGCCCCGGCGGCCAGTCGGTCAACACCACGGACTCTGCCGTCCGCCTGACGCACATCCCCACCGGCACCGTGGTATCGATGCAGAACGAAAAGTCCCAGCTGCAGAACCGCGCGGCGGCCATGCGCGTCCTCCAGTCCAGGCTCCTGCTCCTCAAGAAAGAGCAGGAAGACGCTGAAAAGAAGGCATTTGCCGGGGACGTCAAGGCCTCCTGGGGCGACCAGATGCGCTCGTACGTCCTGAATCCGTACCAGATGGTCAAGGACCTGCGGACCGACCACGAAGTCGGCAACACCTCGGCGGTTTTCGACGGCGAGATCGATGACTTCATTGACGCCGGCATCCGCTGGCGCACTGACAACCGCAACGCCGACAAGTAGCGGTTCAGCGGCCCCAACGGCGACTGATCCTGCGACACGCCCCCGGAAGCCCCCAAATCCGGCATAGGGACTGCGTATAGTCGAGGAGCCGGAGCTCTACTTCCCCCAAACAGAAGCCCGCGCACCGGCTGCAGATCTGGGCTGCGTAACGATCAGTCGTGCCTGCAGGGTACTTAGGGTCATGATCCGATTCGAAAATGTCACCAAGGTCTACGACCAGCAGGCGCGGCCAGCCCTGGACGCTGTCAACCTTGAGATCGACCGTGGCGAGTTCGCCTTCCTCGTAGGCGCTTCCGGATCCGGCAAGTCGACCTTCCTGCGGCTCGTGCTGAAAGAGGACCGGGCATCTTCCGGTGCCGTCTACGTGGCCGGCCAGAACGTCGCGAAGATCTCCAGCTGGCGCGTGCCCCGGCTCCGCCGCGGAATTGGGGTGGTCTTCCAGGACTTCCGGCTCCTGCCGCAGAAAAACGTCTTCGCCAACGTTGCTTTCGCCATGCAGGTCATCGGCAAGAGCCGCAGCGTCATCCGCGACACGGTGCCTGAGGTGCTCAAGACGGTAGGGCTTGAAGGCAAGGAAAACCGGCTCCCGCATGAGCTTTCCGGCGGTGAGCAGCAGCGCGTGGCCATTGCCCGCGCGGTGGTCAACCGGCCCGGCATCCTTTTGGCGGACGAACCGACGGGAAACCTGGATCCCACCACATCCATGGGCATCATGGGCGTGCTGGACAAGATCAACCAGAATGGCACCACCGTGGTGATGGCCACCCACGACGACGACATCGTCAATGAAATGCGCAAGCGTGTGGTGGAGCTGAAGAACGGCGTGGTCATCCGCGACGAAGCAAAGGCCCTGTACACCTCCATGATTCCCGTCGTCGGCCAGTCGCGGCGGCTCAAGGACGCCAGCGGCCGGGAAGAAATACCCCCCGCCAGCCCCGAAGGCCACGGCGACCGTGCAGGGGAGGACCAGCGATGAGGCTCGCTTTTATCCTCAGTGAGATCGGCAGCGGACTCCGGCGGAACGTGTCGATGGTTGTTTCCGTCATCCTGGTGACCTTTGTGTCCCTGACCTTTGTTGGTGCCGCCGGAATGCTCCAGCTGCAGATCAACCAGATGAAGGGGTACTGGTACGACAAGGTCCAGGTAGCGATCTTCCTCTGCAGCGATGGTTCGACGGCGGCCGGGTGCGCCGCTGGCCCGGTCACCCCCGAGCAGCAGGACAACCTGCAATCGCTCCTCGAGTCACCGGCGGTTGCCCAGTACATCAACGACTTCCAGTACGAGTCCAAGGAAGAGGCCTACAAGCACTTCAAGGACCAGTTCTCCAATTCACCGATTGTCGACTCCGTCACCCCGGACCAGCTCCCGGCTTCCTTCAGGATCAACATGAAGGACCCGGAAAAGTACCAGATCATCAGCGAAACATTCTCCTCGCAGCCCGGCGTCGAAACCGTTATTGACCAGCGCCAGCTGCTGGAACGGCTTTTCTCCGCCATGAACGCCGCTTCCCTTGTTGCTGTCAGCGTTGCCGGCGTCATGATCATCTGTGCCATCCTCCTGATCGCCACCACTATCCGGCTCTCAGCGTTCAGCCGGCGCCGCGAGACCGGCATCATGCGCCTGGTGGGCGCCTCCAAGATGGTCATCCAGCTGCCGTTCATCCTTGAAGGTGTCATAGCCGCGGTGATCGGTGCGGCGCTGGCGTCCGGGACGCTATGGGCCGTGGCCCACTTCTTCCTGGGTGAATACCTGTCCAAGCAGTACCCGGACACGGCCTTCATCTCGCCGGGGCAGACGCTCATTCTTGCGCCTGCCTTGCTTATCCTTGGCGGATCTTTGGCAGGAATTTCGTCTCTCTTGACCTTACGCAGATATCTGAGGGTCTAGGCTGTGCAAACCGACCAAGGAAAGCTTATGACTGGCATGAATCGTACTTCCCGCGTGCCCGGCAGGGCCGGCGTCCACCAGCGGCGCCGAACCGGCATTATCAGCGGTCTGTTGGCGCTTGTCCTGGCGGCCAGCCTGGGCGCTTCAACGCCGCCGGCTTTCGCCGATGAGCTGGAAGACAAGCAGGCGGCCCTCGAAGCCGAGGCTGCCCGGGTCCAGCAATCCCTCGAATTTGTGGACTCCCGGATTGCCAAGGCCGCGGGTGACCTCGTGATTTACCAGGGCCAGCTTCCCGGCGCCCAGCAGGCACTGCTCGAAGCCCAGGGCAGGGTTGCCAGTGCCGTCAAGGAAGTCGAGGCACTCGCTGCAAGGGTGGACCTGGCACAGCAGAACAAGGCCAAGATCACCCAGCAGCTTGAGACTGACAAGCAGAAGATAGCGGACACAAAGAAGCTGATCGGCCAGATCGCCACCCAGGCGTACAAGTCCGGCGGTGTGCCCTCCAACCTCACGCTCTTTTTCGGATCCAACGCAGGCGGCAGCCTCACCGACACCATGGACCTCGCCGACCAGGCGATGCGCAGCCAGAACTCGGCCATGGACAAGCTGACGCAGCAGAACGCCACCAACGTCAACTCCCAGGCCAGGCTCCAGGCAGTTGAAGCGGAAATCCAGGACCTGAAAGCCAAGGCGGACGCCGCCCTCGAGCGGGAAAAAGCCGCCCGTGACGAAGCTGCCGCCAAGAAGGCACAGGTTGACCAGCTGATTGCCGATACCACCCGCCTGGACGCCGAGCTCCAGGCCGCACGGCCGGGAATCCAGAGCCAGCTCGCTGCCGTCGAAGCCAGCCAGAATGCTGTCGCCAACGAGATCGCCGAGCGTGACCGCAGGCTGCGGGAAGCATGGGAAGCAGAACAGCG
>DATFAE010000283.1:0-7328 GCA_035254945.1 Arthrobacter sp.
GAATTCGGCATGGTCGGCTTCAACGCCGGCATCATCTCCAACGCCGCAGCACCCTTCGGCGGCGTCAAACAATCCGGCCTGGGACGCGAAGGCGGCACCGAAGGCATCGCCGAATACACCACCACCCAATACATCGGCATCAACAACCCCTACGCCTCCTGACTTTCAACACTCCATCCGGAACCACCACACGCGGGTCACAATGTTGTGCCCGCAGGAAAGAGTCACCATGAGCGCTCTGCAGCATCAACAGCCCAAGTCGGCACGGGAAAACCGCCGGGTCGCGTTCGCCACCATCGTCGGGACCACCGTCGAGTGGTATGACTTCTTTATCTACGCCAATGCCGCCGGCCTGGTTTTCGCCAAGCTCTTCTTCGAACCGGCCGGCAATGACATCGCCCTGCTGATCTCCTTCGCATCGGTGGGCCTGAGCTTCCTGTTCCGGCCCTTGGGCGCGTTCCTTGCCGGACACTTCGGCGACCGGCTGGGGCGCCGGGCAATGCTGGTCCTCACACTCATCCTGATGGGTGCCGCCACCACGCTGATCGGTGTCCTCCCGACCTACGAAACCGCCGGCCTCGCCGCTCCAATCCTGCTGCTCCTCCTGCGCATCCTGCAGGGCATCTCGGCAGGCGGCGAATGGGGCGGTGCCGTTCTGATGGCCGTGGAACATGCTCCCCGGTCCAAGCGCGGCCTGTTCGGCTCGTTCCCGCAACTCGGAGTCCCCCTGGGCATGCTCCTTGCCTCCGGCGTCCTCAGCCTGATGTCCGGCGTCATCTCCCCGGGGGCGGCTTTTGTGGAGTGGGGCTGGCGTATCCCGTTCCTGCTGAGCTTCGTGCTGATCATCGTGGGCTTCATTGTCCGCCGGAGCGTGGAGGAGAGCCCTGTCTTTACGGAAATCGCCACCCGGAAGCAGCAGACGCGTGTTCCGATCGTGGAGCTGTTCAAGAAGCACTGGCTGCTGGTCATCCTTGCTGCCCTGGTCTTCGCCGGCAACAACGCCGCAGGCTACATGACCACCGGCGGCTACATCCTCAGCTACGCCACCGCCCCCAAGGGACTGGCCATGGACCGCACCGCTGTGCTCGTGGCCGTCACGGCCTCCGCCGCGCTCTGGTTCGTCTTCACCCTCATTTCCGGCTACCTCGCCGACAGCATTGGCCGCAAGAAGACATACCTCATTGGATATGGCTGCCTGATGGTCACGTTCTTCCCGCTGTTCTGGCTCATCAACACCGGCAACATCTGGGCCATGCTGCTCGGACTGTCGGTGTTCAGCGTGGGGCTCGGACTGACCTACGGACCGCAGGCCGCCCTCTACAGCGAACTCTTCCCGGCGTCCATCCGCTTCTCCGGGGTTGCCATCTCCTACGCCCTGGGCGCGATCATCGGCGGCGCCTTTGCCCCGGCCATCGCTACCGCGCTGGTCCAGGCCACCGGGACCACCATGTCCGTCTCCGCCTACCTGCTGATTGTTGCCCTGATCTCAACGGGCGCCGTGCTGGTTATCCGTGAACGGAAAGGCATCGACCTGGGCATCGACAACCAGGCCGAGCAGGAGGTCGGCGCAACGATCTTCGACAAGCGGATGCCCGCCGTCGGCCAGGACATCGACGCGAGGGTCTGACCAGCTGTCGGCACCGGGGCCCGTCCATAGCTGGACGGGCCCCGCTAACTGGACGGCCCCGTTGCGGTTACCCAAGTAGTCGGGCATTGAACAGCCCCCGAAAACGAGTACTCACTACTCGTGACCCACCCACCCCCGAAACCTTGAATTGAATCACTGCTGTATGTAGCCGCAGGGGTTTCAAGGCTAGGGAGTGCACCATGGGACAAGTTCGTTCGCGGTGGGCGGCCCTCGCCCTCGCTGCTTCACTGCTGCTGGCAGGCGCCGAAGGTGCGGTAGCAGTCCCTGCGGGGGACGTGACCGCTGGAACCGTCCAGCCGTCACCCACCGTGACCGCCGATCCCGGCCAGTCACCCACGCCCGTCGCCCCGGTTGAGAGCGCCAATGCAGGGGCCGGGGCGGCTGCCCCGATACCCGCACCTGAACAGGCCCCTGCACCGGAAGCAACACTGCTTGCGCAGGAGCAACTGGCCGCACCCGCGGCCATCACGAACATCCCCAGCCTTTCCATCCAGTTGCCCCCGGGATACACCTTGGCGGACCTCAATGCGTCAAAGGACGAGATCCCCGCCGACCCGGCTGTGGAGCAGCACTCTCTGGCGACAATTGTCGATCCGACCAACACCGCCAACAACCTCACCGACGTGACGCTGGAGTCCATCAAAGGCCGCGGCAACTTCACGTGGCTTCTGGAGAAGAAGCCATATCAGATCAAATTCGACGCAAGCACCCCCGTACTGGGACTGCCAACGGCCAAGACGTGGATCCTGCTGGCCAACCATGCGGATGCATCGCTGCTGCGAAACAAAACGGCCTATGACCTGGCTGTCGAATTCGGGCTGCCGGCTTCACCGGACTCGCGGTTCGTGGACCTGACCATCAACGGCGAGTACCTCGGGAACTACCTCCTCAGCGAGAAGGTTGAGGTCAAAAAGAACCGCTTGGTGCTGGCCGATCCGGGTGGACTGCTGCTCGAACTGGACAACAACTACGGCCTGGCCGAGGACTTCCATTTCACCACCACGCGGAGCAACACGCTGTTCGTCCTCAAGGACGCCGTTGCGGACGTCTCGGACCCCCTGGACGCGCCGCTGGCAGAGTCCTATGCGGACACCCAGGCCTACCTCGAGGAATTTGAGTCCCGCCTGTACGCAGCCGACCCCGACTGGGCCGCCATCAGTTCCATGATTGATGTCGAATCGTTTATCAAGTACCACTTCGTCTTCGAACTCGCAGCCAATCCCGAAATCACCCAGTCCAGTGTCTTCTTCTGGCGGGACGGAACAAATGACGTGTTGCACGCCGGACCGGTCTGGGACTTCGACAGCGCGTTCGCCAGCTACACCACCGAGTCCCTGGGCGGGGATCCTCGGCAGGACTACATCAAGAATGCCCAGTTCCTTCGCGACAAAGGCAATGGCTGGTTCCGGGAACTGTTCCGGAATGAGGAGTTCGCCGCCCAGGTTGCGCAGTTCTACGATGAGCAGCTCCAGGCGAAGGTGGACGCCGTCGTGACAAAGATTGATGCGAATGCGGCAGCGATCTCGTCCTCTGCAGAAGCCAACTTCGAACGCTGGCCCAATGTCCTCGGCAAGCCATCCATTTTCTCCGGCACCCGAACGGTGGCGGACACCTGGCAGGGCGAGGTGGCGTACCTCCGCGACTGGGTGGCGAAACGCGCCGCGCACCTGGCGGCCGTCTACGGAAAAGACACGCCCGTCCTGAAGTACGCCACCCATGTGGCCGACATTGGCTGGCAGAACGCAATGACATCCGGTCAGATCGCGGGCACCTCGGGCAGGGGCCTGCAGGCTGAAGCACTCGACATCTCATTGGGGTCCAGCCCGTTTGCCGGCACGATCCGCAGCCGGGCCCACGTGCAGGACATCGGTTGGAGCGCGTGGCAAAACGGTGCGACCAGGCTGGGGACGACAGGGCGGTCCCTGCAGCTGGAAGCCGTGGAGTTCACCCTGACCGATCAGCTCGCTGTCAGATATGACATCGAGTATCGGGTGCACGTGCAGAACCTTGGATGGATGTCCTGGACCAAGAACGGTGCCCTGGCCGGCACAACGGGGCAAAGCCTGCAGATCGAGGCCATCCAGATCCGCCTCCTGGAAAAGCCCGCCAACACCGGGTCCTCGGTTTCCTACGGCGCACACGTAGCCACCATCGGGTGGATGCCCGAGGTCCAGGACGGGGCGGTCGCAGGAACCACCGGACGCGGCCTCGCCCTGGAGGCACTCCGGGCCCAGGTGTCCAGCGGCGAGTACGCGGGCACCCTCGAGTACCGGGCACATGTGCAGAATGTCGGCTGGATGGCGTGGACGGCGTCCCCGGACTTCGCGGGAACAGTCGGCCAAGGCCTGCGGATGGAGGCCATTGAGATCAGGCTCACCGGAGACCTGGCGGCGCACTACTCCATCCGGTACGCGGCACATGTGCAGGATATCGGCTGGCAGTCCCCGGTCACGGACGGACAGACCGCGGGAACGACGGGCCTGGCCAAGCGTATGGAAGCCATCACGCTGGAGCTGGTACCCAAGGGATAACCCCCGACAGCATGGCCGGATACGGCACTGCTGTGACAGCCCAAAAGTAAGGGACCTCTTCCGCCCAGGGCGGATGGGTCCCTTACTTTTGCTGTGCGTTACTTGTGCTGGGCCTTCTTGTGCTGGGCCCTGCCATGTCTCGGATCCTGTGCACGACGCCGGTCCGCCGCGCTTCCTAAGGCCGCCGACGCCGTCGACCGCTCTGCAGAGGGGACCCGCCGGCTGCCCATCCAGCGGGCAGCCGGCGGGAATTCACTGGGCGTCCGGCGGATCACCAACGGCCAGGCGCCCCACGCAAAGCAAAGGGCACTGCCCGCCGGCCGGCGGGCAGTGCCCCTTACGTTGGTTGTGTAGCCCTACCCCATCGCCGGTGCCACGGCACTCCGGGCGGCGAACTGGCGGCGGGCCCAGCGGCCGAGTTTCTTTCCCTTGCCCTTCCACCAGTTGTCCTCGTCGGCATCGTGGAGCCGGAAGATGATCGCCACCATCACGAACATGGACATGACCACATCCATCCAGGACCAGGTAACTGCGCCGATCAGGACACTGGACCCGGTGGAAACGATCGACGGTATGGCCAGTGTCCTGAAGACCGTGGAGGCCATATACCGGCGATGCGACCTCGGTACGGACAGCACCCGGACCATGTCAAAACAGACGCAGACCACAACCACCGTCTGCCCGATGGCCATCAGGATCTGTCCCGGTACGGAACCGGCGAACATGATGAATGACGAACCAAACATTGAATGCACCCCCAAAGGCTTGAAACCTGTGCTGTGAGACTCAGCTGCAGGTTCCATTCAAGCCAAGGTGGGACTTTCCGTCACCAGTAGTGGGTACTCGAATTTTGGCCGCTGCTGGAACAGCCCAGTTTTGGACGGGTTTGCCGCAAACACAGGGGATGGCCGTGCGCCAGGCTTCAAAGCCGGGCTGCCGCAGCATTCGGCTTTACTTACCCAGGGCGCGGGGACGCCAGACCACCACGGCCTGCGACCGGGCCCGGGGGCGCTGGCCGCGGGCGAGGCTCACCACGTCACCGGCGGCTCCGGCTGCGAAGATCCGCGAGTCCAAGGGATCACGACGGCGGCCAAGCTCCTCGGTCAGTTCGCCCACCCGTCGCTGCAATGCGGCCACCTGGTTCTCAAGTTCAAGGATCCGCTTGATCCCTTCGAGTGAGACGCCTTCCTGTGACAGCCGCTGCACTTCGCGCAGCATGTTGACGTCCCGCTGCGAGTAGCGGCGTGACTTGCCGGGGGCCCGGCTGGGCTTGACGATGCCCAGCCGGTCGTACTGCCGAAGCGTCTGCGGGTGCATATCCGCCAGTTCGGCTGCCACAGAGATCACGAAGATCGGCTGGTCGGCGCTGATGTCCACGGCTGTGCTCCGGAGCTAAAGCTTGGCCTTGGCGGCCAGGCCCTGGCGGACGTCGGCGTCTGCCGTTGCTTCGGCGAACGCCTTCACGGCTGCCTCCGCCTCCTTGTTCAGGTTCTTCGGAACCGCGACGTCGATGGTCACCAGGAGGTCGCCGGTTGCCTTGGACGTCTTGACGCCGCGGCCCTTGACCCGGAGGGTGCGGCCGGACGGGGTGCCGGCGGGAACGCGGACCTTCACCTTCTCGCCATCGATGGTGGGAACCTCGATGTCGGCACCCAGGGCAGCTTCCGGGAAGGTGACCGGTACGTGGATGCGGAGGTTGTCGCCGTCGCGCGTGTAGAAATCGTGCGGCCTGACCGAAACGGCCACCATCAGGTCACCGTTGCCGGCAGGCCCGGGCTGGCCCTTCCCGCGGACACGTACTTTCTGGCCGTCCTTGATGCCGGCCGGAACGCGGACGTCAATGACCTCGCCGTTGGGTTCCCGGAGGCCAATGGTGGTGCCGCGGATGGATCCGGCAAAGGAAATGCTGGTGGTCGCGGTGCGGTCCGCGCCTTTCGACGGCGGGCGCTGGAAGCCGGTCTGGCCGCCGAAGCCGCCACCGAAAAGGTCAGCGAACTCGGGCGGAATGCCGCCGGACGTGCTGAACCCGCCTGCGTGCCGCCCCGCGTTGCCGGTGAAGAGGCCACCGAACATGTCCTCGAAGCCGCCGTTCGCGGCACCGGCGCCGCCGGGAGCGAACCTGGCCCCGCCGCCCATGGCACGGATGGCGTCATACTGCTGGCGCTCATCCGGATCCGAGAGCACCGAATACGCCTCGGAGATGTCCTTGAACTTCTTCTCCGACGCAGTGTTCCCCGCGTTCGTATCGGGGTGGTGCTGCCGGGCAAGTTTCCGGTAAGCCTTCTTGATCTCGGCGTCGGAAGCGTCCTTGGCGATACCAAGGATCGCGTAAAAGTCCTTGTCCACCCAATCCTGGCTAGCCAATGGCGTTTCCTTTCTCGTACTTCTTAAGTTTCTACCCACGCTCTCCGCGATGCATGGGCCCCCGCCCCTACGCAGGGTGGCTAAGGATCTTCGATCCTCAGCCACCCAGCTCCGGTAGGCCCGATGCCACTCCCGGGGCCCATGCATCGCTCCGAGCTTTACGGTTAACTCACCTTAGGCGAGACAACCGCTGAGCGCCGGACGGATGAGGGGGCCCGGGAGTGGCATCGGGCCTGCCGGAGCGTGGAGGCAAAGTCCGTGAGGACTTTGCCTCCACGCGAAGGGGCGGGGCCCCCTCATCCGTCTGGCGCAGGTGAGCAGGGACTACGCCGGGACGGCCACAATCACTTGTGCGGCGCGGAGGACTCGTTCGCCTGACTTGTAGCCGGAGCGGAGCACCTGGCTGACGGTGTCGACTTCGATGTCCTCGCCGGGCTGCTGGATGAGGGCCTCGTGGATCGTGGGATCGAACTCCACGCCGGTCTCATCGATCCGGACCAGGCCGTACGTCTTCAGCGCGTTCTCCAGCTTGGTGGCGATCGCGGCGAACGGGCCGTCGGTCAGGTCACCGTGCTGGCGGGCGGCGTCGACGTCGTCCAATACCGGAAGCAGGGAGTTCAGGACGCCGATGACGGCCATCTCCCCTGCCACGGCACGGTCACGTTCAACGCGCTTGCGGTAGTTGACGTATTCAGCCTGGAGGCGGAGCAGGTCGTTCTTCAGCTCGGCTGCCTCGGCGTTGCCTGAACCCTGGGCCACGGATTCCTCGGCCGGCACCTCGATGC
>DATFAE010000284.1:0-5134 GCA_035254945.1 Arthrobacter sp.
TGTAGAACTTGAACGCGCCAAGGAAGGTCTCGAAGCGGAACTTCTTCTTGTACGCACGGTTGAAGAGTTCGCGGATGAAGTTCATCGTGTACTGGTCGAGGGTTTCGCGCTCGTAGTACTGGTTCTTTACCAGGTAGTCGAGCTTCTCTTCCAGGTCATGGAAGAACACGGTGTTGTTGTTAACGTGCTGCAGGAAGTACTGGTGCGCGGCCTCGCGGTCAGCCTCGAACTGGATCTCCCCGTTGGGGCCGTACAGGTTCAGCATCGCGTTAAGCTCGTGATAGCCCAGCCCCTTGTAGGCGGCCGGCATCTCGGGCTTTTCGACGGCGGCACTCCGCTTTTCAGCGGCGGCGCCCTGGCCTTCGGCCCTGGTTACTTCTGTGTCTGCGACAGTCGTGTCCAAAACGTGTCCAATCCATTGTTGACGCGGGCAACGTCGTCTGGCGTGCCCATAAGTTCGAAGCGGTAAAGCCTGGGGACCTTGCATTTGGCGGCGATGATGTCCGCCGCCAGGCAGTAGTTGTCCCCGAAGTTTGTGTTGCCTGCACCGATGACACCGCGGAGCAGTTTCCTGTTCTGCGGGTTGTTCAGAAAGCGGATGACCTGTTTGGGCACCGATCCTTCTCCCCCGGTGCCGCCGTACGTAGGCAGCACCAGCACAAAGGGCCTGGTGGCGAGAAGGGGTGCGTCCTTCGGGTAAAGCGGGATCCGGGCCAGCTCGCGGCCGAGCTTCGCGACGAAGCGGCTGGTGTTCTCGGAAGTGGAAGAAAAATAGATGAGCTGGCTCTGCGTGGTGACCGGATCGGGCGAGACCGCCTGATCCTCACCGGCGCCATCCCGGCCGGCGCGCTGAGCCGCGTCAACGGGATTGCCGGTCTCACCAATCGCTGTGAAGGAAGCCCCGGCTGTAGCCAGTGCCACGGGAGTCACCTCAGCTGCATCGAAGGTTGCCTGACGGCAGGAAAAATGAGGCCCTAGGCCACGGAGGAAACGGCGGAAAGTGCCAGTTCCTCGATCTTGTCCGGGCGGAAGCCTGACCAGTGGTCCTGGTCCGTGACCACAACAGGAGCCTGCATGTAGCCCAGCGCCTTCAGGCGTTCGAGGGCCTCGGCGTCCTGGGAGATGTCCACGCTCTGGTAGGTGATGCCCTTCTTATCCAGTGCACGGTACGTTGCGTTGCACTGGACGCAGGCCGGCTTTGTGTAAACCGTTACGGTCATGGTCCCTGTCCCCTTTGTCGAAATATCGCTCTTCTTAGGCGGGCCGTTCCGAACTGGAATCCATGTCCGTTACTGCCCTGGCCTGCATGCCGCTTCCGCGGCCCGTCTACAGTTTGATGTCCTGCGCTGGTGTCCCGCTCAAGCTGTATGTAGATACTACATGTAGTGCAGACGGCTCTTCGGAACCCCAAGATGATGTATTACAAGTATGTCATTTAATGCACTTTTAATCCACAGGCAAGGCCCCGCAAAATGTCCGGAAATCCGCTGATTTCAGGGACGAAATCCACACCCTGTGGAGTACTTAGCCACATTTAACCCTCAGCGTGTCGTCCCGTGGACGGCGTGTCGCGCGTAGTGCCGGGACCACAAGATGTTGTGTCCGGCACACAAAAAGGGGTCCCGAAGTAACCTTCGGGACCCCTTAAGGTGATCAATCCCACGGACAATTGGACAGCGTCCGCGGGATGACCAAAAAACTACAGCTGCGCCTCCCGGCGGTCCAGCACAATCTGCTGCACGTCCAGGTATCCCGACTGGAAACCTGCCCTTGAGTAGCAGAGATAGAACAGCCACATGCGCTGGAACACGGCGTCAAAGCCGAGCCCACCCACTTCAGGCGAGCGGGCCATGAACCGCTCCTCCCACAGCCGCAGGGTGGCCGCGTAGTGGTCGCCCATTCCCATCCGCTCACGGACCCGGAGCGTGGTGTGCTGCTGCGTCACTCCCTCGATCGCGCGCACTGACGGCAGGAACCCGCCGGGGAAGATGTATTTGTGGACCCAGGTGTAGGCGTTCCGGGTGGCCAGCATGCGGCCGTGCGGCATGGTGATGGCCTGGATGGCCACCTTGCCGCCGGGGGCAAGGACACGGTCGATCGTCTGGAAGTAGATGGGCCAGTATTCGTACCCTACGGCTTCGATCATTTCGACGGAGACGACGGCGTCGAACTCGCCTTCCACGGCCCGGTAGTCCTGCAGCCCCACGGTCACCCGGTCCGCATAGCCGGCGGCAGCGATCCGCTCCTGGGCCAGGGCCTGCTGCTCGCTGGACAGGGTCACGCTGTACACGGTGGCGCCGCGCGCCGCGGCCCGCAGGGCCAACTCCCCCCAGCCCGTGCCGATTTCCAGCACCCGGGTTCCGTCGGCCACGCCGGCCTTGTCCAGCAGCCTGTCGATCTTGGCCTGCTGGGCCTCCGCCAGGGCTTCCCACGGCACGGACGTCAACGCTCCGGCATCAGCCGGGAACAGCGCCGACGAATAGCTCATGGTGGTGTCCAGGAAGTTCGAGAACAGCTCGTTGGAGAGGTCGTAGTGCCGCGAGATGTTGCTGCGTGTGTTCTGTTCCTCGTTGCGTTCCTGCCGCGGTGTCCGGGGCAGGTACAGGGTCCGCAGCTTCTGCAGCGGGGTGGGGATCAGCGTGTCCACGGATGCCGCGAAGACCTCCAGCACGCCCGCGAGGTCCGACGCCTCCCAGTCCCCGGCCATGAACGACTCGCCCAGCCCGATCAGGCCGTTGTCCCCGATCCGCGCCTCGAATGCTTCGGGCCTGAGCATGGTCATGACGGGCGCGTCCGGGCCGCCGGTGCCCAGCACTGTTCCGTCCTGGTAGGACACCCGCAGGGGCAGCCGGCGGACGGCCGCCCGGAACAGCAGCCCTGCGGCTTTGCCCGCCACCAGGGCCTTGGCGCCCGACGGAGGGTGGGCAACACCGGGCCAGACGTCCGGATCGATGGTGTCCGGTGCTGCCGGCACCCCGGCGCCGTTCCATTCCGTCACCGGGTGCCGGGTGGTTGGCTTGGCGGTGGAAACCTCTGCGGCTGCAGCGGTTCCGTTCTCGTCGGTCATTGTCATTGGACTGCCTCCTGTGAGGGGTGATGTGGCCTTTTGACGACGGGCAGGCGCTTTGCCCAGAGTTTTACGCCCTGCATTCTGATCAGGGCGGATACCAGCAGCGGCGCGGCCGGGACGGCCAGTGCCGCTGCGAGGATGTTCCTGATGGTGGCCGGGTGCCGTTCACCGTCCATGGTGGCAATGAACGGCCGGTGCCCTTCGCGCTCCAGCACAATCGAGACACCCAGCCGTTCACCGGGTGCCGGCAGCTTCATCCGGTACTGCCCGTCGACATCGTTGAACGGCGAAACGTAGAAAGCCTTGGGCACGCTGGCCCGGCCGGATGGATCGGTCTCCAGGACGTAGCAGTGCCGTTCGCCGTACGTGTTGTGGACTTCGGCGATGACGCACTGCAGGTCCCCGGACCGCCGGTAGCACCAGAAGAGCGTGAGCGGGTTGAAGACGTGGCCAAAAACCCGGGCGCTGGTCAGCATCCGGATGGCCCCGCCGTCGGGCTCCATTCCCCGGGTCCGCAGGAACCGCTCCACATTGGCGCGGATGGTTTCCGAGGGGTCGCCCAGGTGGTCCCCGGCGCGGAAAACCGCCAGCGGCCGCATCAGCAGCGGCAGGCGCGGCAGCCGGTCAACGTCAACGAACCAGCTGTAGCTGCGGTAGGTGAAGGCGTTCTTCAGCGGCGTATGCCGCACATGGGAAATTGACGTGCGGTAGATGGCTGCGGTGGACGTCATGCACCCTCCGCAGCCGGCAGCAGTTCAGGCTCCCCCGCCGTCCCGGCAGCAGACCAGGTCCGGCCCAGGCTGGCCGCCGCACGGACGCCGGACAGCGCACCGTCCTCGTGGAATCCCCACCCCAGGTAGGCGCCGGCGAACGCCATGCGGTGATCGCTCAGTGCGGCGATCCGCTGCTGCGCCCTGAGGGATTCAGGAGTGTACTGGGGGTGTTCGTAGACCATCCGTTCGAGCACCTGGTCGTGGGCAATGAGTTCGGACTCCCCCAGGCTGACCAGGTAGGGCCGGCCGTCCTCGGGTTCAAGCCGCTGCAGCCGCGTGAGGTCGTAGCTGACCAGGACCTTGTCCGGGCGGGCGTCGCAGCCGGGGAGCCGGTAGTTCCAGGATGCCTTGGCGTTGTCTGCGGCGGGAAGGACCGCCGGGTCCCGGTGGAAGACCGTGTGGTTGACGGAGTAGGGCAGGCCGCCCAGTGCTTCCTTCTCCTCCGGGGTGGCATCCGCGAGGAAGCCCAGGGCCTGCGCCGGGTGCGTGGCAATCACCACTGCGTCGAAGTTTTCCAGGCCTTTCCCGGTGGTGACTTCCACGCCGTCGGTGTGCCTGCGGACGGCTGTTACCGGCGTGCCCAGCCGGATGTCCGGCAGCGTTGCCGCGAGTTTCTCCACGTACCTCGCCGAACCGCCCGTGACGGTGCGCCACTGGGGCGACCCTTTGACGCCGAGCATGCCGTGGTGCGCCAGGAAGGTGAACAGGTACCGGGCCGGGTAGGACAACGCGGTAGTGGGATCGCAGGACCAGACGGCGCTGACCACAGGAGTCATGAAGTGCGAGATGAAGTAGGGGCTGAAGCGCTCCCGTTCCAGGAACCCGCCGAGGGTCAGCTCCGGAGCGGCGGCTTCCGCGTCAACGGACGACGGCGGCGCTGCCGCCAGGAGGGCCCGGGCCCTGCGGTAGAAGCGCATGACCTCCACCAGCATCAGGAGGTAGCGTCCACGCAGCAGGCTCGAGGGGCGGGCGATGATGCCCCGGGCCCCGTCGCGCGCCCCGGCGTACTCCAGGCCGCAGCCGTCGCAGCGGATGGACATGCTCATTTCGGAATCCTGGGTTTCCACACCAAGCTCGGCGAACAGCCTCAGCAGCGTGGGGTAGGTCCGTTCGTTATGGACGATGAAGCCGGTATCAATTCCCAACACAGAGCCGTCCTGCTGGTCCACGCTGTGCGTATGCGCGTGACCGCCCAGGCGTGTATCCGCTTCGAAGAGGGTGACACTGTCCTGCCGGTTAAGGACGTAGGCCGCCGTGAGGCCGGCCACGCCGCTGCCGATGACCGCTACGC
>DATFAE010000285.1:0-2841 GCA_035254945.1 Arthrobacter sp.
AAGCCTGTGCTGTACGTTGGCGGCGGCGTCATCAAGGCGCACGCCGCGGCGGAGCTGCTGGCACTCGCCGAGGCCACCGGAGCCCCGGTTGTCACCACGCTGATGGCAAAGGGCGCCTTCCCGGACTCACATCCCCAGCACATGGGAATGCCCGGTATGCACGGCACCGTCTCCGCCGTGACTGCCTTGCAGCAGTCCGACCTGCTGATCACCCTGGGCGCCCGTTTTGACGACCGCGTCACCGGTGTCCTCAAGACCTTCGCGCCCCTGGCCAAGGTTATCCACGCGGACATCGACCCCGCCGAGATCTCCAAGAACCGCACCGCGGACGTGCCCATCGTCGGGTCCGTCAAGGAGATCATTCCGGAGCTCACGGACGCCGTCCGCTCGCAGTTTGAGGCCACCGGCACGCCGGACCTGACCACGTGGTGGGCGTTCCTGAACAACCTCAAGGAAACCTACCCGCTTGGCTGGACCGAGCCGGAAGACGGGCTTTCCGCCCCGCAGCGCGTCATTGAACGCATCGGTGCGCTCACGGGTCCCGAAGGCATCTACGTTGCCGGCGTGGGCCAGCACCAGATGTGGGCCGCGCAGTTCATCAAATACGAGCGCCCGCACGCCTGGCTCAACTCCGGCGGCGCCGGCACCATGGGATATGCGGTTCCCGCTGCCATGGGCGCCAAGGTGGGCGAACCGGACCGCGTGGTCTGGGCCATCGACGGCGACGGCTGCTTCCAGATGACCAACCAGGAACTGGCCACCTGCGCCATTAATAAGATTCCCATCAAGGTTGCCGTCATCAACAACTCCTCGCTGGGCATGGTGCGCCAGTGGCAGACCCTCTTCTACGAGGGCCGCTACTCCAACACCGACCTCAACACCGGCCACGAGACCGTCCGGATTCCGGACTTCGTCAAGCTGGGGGAGGCATATGGCTGCGCCTCGTTCCGCTGCGAGCGTGACGAGGACATCGATGCCACCATCCAGAAGGCCCTCGAAATCAACGACCGCCCCGTGGTCATCGACTTCGTAGTGAGCCCCGACTCCATGGTGTGGCCGATGGTGCCCGCCGGCGTAAGCAACGACCAGATCCAGGTTGCCCGCAACATGACCCCGGAATGGGAAGAGGAGGACTGATCATGAGCCGCCACACACTGTCCGTTCTGGTCGAAGACAAGCCCGGTGTACTGACCCGCGTCGCGAGCCTGTTCGCCCGCCGTGCCTTTAACATCAACTCCCTGGCAGTCGGCCCGACGGAAGTCCCGGGCATGTCCCGGATGACCGTCGTCGTCGACGCCGACGGTGACCTCATTGAGCAGGTCACCAAGCAGCTCAACAAGCTGGTCAACGTGATCAAGATCGTTGAGCTGACCTCCGAATCTTCCGTACAGCGCGACCACATCCTGGTCAAGGTACGTGCGGATGCCGCGACTCGTCTGCAGGTGACCCAGGCTGCAGACCTGTTCCGTGCTTCAGTGGTTGACGTCTCCACAGACTCCGTGGTCATTGAAGCAACCGGCCACCCCGAAAAGCTCACCGCGCTGCTGTCAGTGCTGGAGCCCTTCGGCATCCGCGAAATTGTGCAGTCCGGCACCCTGGCCGTTGGACGGGGATCCCGCTCCATGAGTGACAGGGCCTTGCGCAGCGCTTAGGATCCCGGGGCCCGCCCCACCTGCAGTGCAATGCCCGTGCAGTACCGCAACACCACAGACTAATTACCCAGAGAATCCACTCAAGAGGAGTTACCCAAGTGACTGAAATGTTCTACGACGACGACGCCGACCTGTCGATCATCCAGGGTCGCAAGGTTGCGATTGTCGGCTATGGCTCCCAGGGCCACGCCCACGCGCTGAACCTGCGCGACTCCGGCGTCGAGGTTGTCATCGCCCTGAAGGAAGGCTCTGCCTCGATCGCCAAGGCCGAAGACGCCGGCTTCACCGTCAAGAACGTGGCCGACGCCGCCGAATGGGCCGACGTCATCATGATCCTGGCACCGGACCAGCACCAGCGCTCGATCTTCAATGACTCCATCAAGGACAAGCTGACCCCGGGCAAGGCACTGGCGTTCGCACACGGCTTCAACATCCGCTTCGGCTACATCCAGGCTCCGGAGGGTGTTGACGTCATCCTGATCGCTCCGAAGGCTCCCGGCCACACCGTGCGCCGCGAGTTCGAAGCCGGCCGCGGCATCCCGGACATCATCGCCGTCGAACAGGACGCCACCGGCGCAGCCTGGGACCTCGCGAAGTCCTACGCCAAGGCCATCGGCGGTACCCGCGCCGGCGTCATCAAGACCACCTTCACCGAAGAGACCGAAACCGACCTGTTCGGCGAGCAGGCAGTCCTGTGCGGCGGCGTCTCCCAGCTGGTCCAGTACGGCTTCGAGACCCTGACCGAGGCCGGCTACCAGCCGCAGATCGCCTACTTCGAGGTGCTGCACGAGCTCAAGCTCATCGTTGACCTCATGTGGGAGGGTGGCATCGCCAAGCAGCGCTGGAGCGTGTCCGACACCGCAGAGTACGGCGACTACGTTTCCGGCCCGCGAGTCATCACCCCCGAGGTGAAGGAAAACATGAAGGCTGTCCTCGCGGACATCCAGAGCGGCGCCTTTGCCAAGCGGTTCATCGAGGACCAGGACAACGGCGGCGTTGAGTTCAAGGCGCTGCGCGCCAAGGCGGAGCAGCACCCGATCGAGGCTGTCGGCCGTGAACTGCGCGGATTGTTCTCCTGGCAGCAGCAGGACGCGGACTACGTCGAGGGCTCAGCAGCCCGCTAAGGCTGCGCCCCAGGTACCCCCCGGGGTGCACCAGTGAGGCCGGGTTCACACTTAACAATGTGAGC
>DATFAE010000286.1:0-4900 GCA_035254945.1 Arthrobacter sp.
GTGAGCGGAAGAAGGATGGCGATGGTTGCCGCGGGCCCCAAGCCGGGCAGCACACCGATCAGCATGCCGATCACAACGCCGATCAGGCAGTACAGGAGGTTGGTCGGCTCCAGGACAACCGCAAATCCGTTGATAACGGGATTCAGAAAATCCACGGGGTCTCCTAGAAGAGGTGGGGAATGGAGGTGTGGAGTGCGAGTACGAAGATGCCGTAGAAAGCAATGACGACGCTCGCGCTGACCACAAGGGTGGACCGCCAGGTTTCACCGCCGAGGAAGCGCATCCAAATGATGCACAGCACCAGGGCCGGCAGTTCAAAACCGATCAGCGGCATCAGCGCCACCATGGCGGCCAGGGTCGCCAGGCCGGTCAGCGGTGCGGTGGACATCCGGGTGAATTTCTCCGCATCCCGGTTGTGCCGCCCGGCGATGAGCTGGAAGGCCCCGAGGGCAACCATGACGCAGCTGATGATGAACGGCCACAGACCGGGCTGTGGCTTGTCAGGCGTGCCGAGTCCCATGGCGACCGAAAGGATGACGGCCCCGATCCCGACGCCGATGACCACCAGGGATGACGCGGCGTTGGCGAGGGCTCCGGCCGCGGGAGGCTTTTCCTCCTCCCACTGGGCTGCGAGCTGCTCCGGCGTCAGGTCGTCGGGGAGTTCCTCGGCGAGGTCGCGTGGGGCCCCGCCGCCGGAGGCAGCAGTGGCGCTGCTGCCTCCGGCGGGTTCTGCGGGTGTTCCTGTCACTGGAATCACTTATTTCCGCTCAGGCTGATGTCGTATTTCTCCACCAGTTCCTTGTACTTTGCTGCGTATCCCTTCCATTCGGTAACAACTTCCTCGCCGGAGACCTCCTTCGGAGTCAGCAGGTTCTTCTTGTTGAACTCCTTGTAGGCGTCCGACTTGAAGGCTTCCTGGAACGCGGCGAGGAGTTTGTCCTTGACTTCCTGCGGAGTTCCCTTCGGGGCGGCCACGGCGCGGTACTGTGCAACGGGCACGTCGTAACCTGCCTCCTTTGCCGTGGGCGTATCGGGGAGGAAGCTGTTGCGGTCATCGGAGAAGACCAGGAGCGGGGTCACCTTTCCTGCCTGGATCTGCGGCATGGCTTCACCGAGCTGGATGGTGGTGAGCTCCACCTGGTTGCCGAGGACTGCAGTCAGGGCGGGCTTGCCACTGTCGAAGGGGATGTCGGTACCTTGGATATTTGCCTGCTTGAAGAGCACGGTCTGGGCCAGTTGGCTTCCGGTGCCAACACCTGTGGTGCCGAAGGTAACGTTGCGGCCGGCGCCGGCCACGTCCTTGAAGGTCTTGAATCCGGACTGCGCGCTGGCCACCAGGACGTAGTCGTCCTGCGACAACCCGGCAATGATGTCCAGGTCATCAACGTTGACGGCTTCGTCGGCGCTGACCGCCAACGGAGTGATGGTGATCAGGGATGCGTTGAGCAGGACCAGTTCGTGGCCGTCAGCTGGCTTGCCGGCCACTTCCTTGGTGGCCAGGGCGCCGTTGGCGCCGGGCTTGTTCACCACCGGCATCGGCTGGCCGAGGGTCTTGGAGGCACCTTCGGCGAGGGCCCGGGCGATCAGGTCGGTGCTGCCGCCGGCAGCCTGGCCCACCGAGAGGCTGACAGGGCCAGTCGGGTATTTGGCTGCGTCGGCGGTGCCGCCGCCGGCGACGTTGCCGCAGGCCGTCAGAGCCAGCAGTGTGACAGCGGACGCCGCTCCGAGGATAGTGCGGCGTGTGGGGAAGTGCTTCATTGGAACTCCTCATAGAAAACCCGGTAGGGGGTCCCGGACGTTGGTGTGAACCGAATCACCCGGCTCGCTGGAACGAGTTTAGGAGCGACTATGATGCATGTCTAAGCCCTAAAATGCATCGGGTGATACCTGAAAGGCATCGCGTGTTTACTTTTGACCAGCTCGCCGGATTCATTGCCGTCGCGGAGGAACTCCACTTCGGACGGGCAGCGGAAAGACTGAATATGACGCAGCCGCCGCTGAGCCGCCAAATCCAGAAACTGGAGAAGATCATCGGCACGGAGCTGCTGGCGCGCGATAACCGGAAAGTGCAGCTCACTCCTGCCGGGAACGCCTTCCTGGACGAGGCCAGGAGGCTGATGGCCCTCGCAAACCGCGCGCCGGTCACCGCCCGCAGGATCGCCACCGGACGCTCGGGGGTGCTCCGGGTCGGCTTCACGGCAGCCAGCGGCTTCAGCATCCTGGGCCCGCTCCTGGAGGAGATCGCAACAATTCTTCCGGAGGTGGACATCGACCTCCAGGAGCTGGTGACGGGCGAGCAGATCGAAGGCCTGCTGACAGGTGAACTGGACCTCGGCCTCGCCCGGCCGCCCTTCGACCGGGAAGTCTTTGATTCGCATCTGCTTTACAGGGAGTCCATGATGCTGGCCGTTCCTGCCGGCCACCGCCTGACGGATCTCACCCGGCCCATCGAGGACGCCGACCTCCGCGACGAACCGCTCATCATGCACTCGCCCACGAAGGCGGAATATTTTTACGACCTGGTGGTCCGCATGCATGACATCCAGCACGGGAATGTCCTCCACACGGTCAGCCAGATCCTGACCATGGTCTCCCTGGTGGCAGCCAGGCGGGGGGTGGCCTTTGTGCCCCATTCGGCCACCCTGCTCGCCATCAACGGCGTCGAATTCCTCCCCCTTGCCGGCAGCAGCAGTGAAGACCCGGTGGAGCTGCACGCCATCTGGAACCGCAAAGTTGCCAACCCTGCACTCCGGCGCCTCCTTCAGGACCTGGAATTCAGGACGGAGTGACTCCCGCCTCCGGACCAATAGGACGATGCAACTTGGGTATCAATCAATACGAAATGGCACTTAGACAGGCATCACTTGGGCTGCCTACTCTGGACGGGAACCGACACCCCCGCCGCCAGCGGCATTCACACAGAGGACAACATCGTGGCAAAGTACTCCCCCCAGGAACTGGCAGACACCCTCAAGGAAGGCCTGCTGTCGTTCCCGGTGACGTCGTTCAATGCAGAGTTGCAGTTCGATGAGGAGAACTACCGCAAGCACCTCGCCTGGCAGGCCAGCTTCCCGGTAGCAGGCCTCTTCGCAGCGGGCGGCACAGGCGAAGGTTTCTCGCTCTCACCGGCGGAATCCGAGCGCGTGGTCCGCACCGCCGTCGAGGAAGTGGGCGGCCAGGTCCCGGTGCTGGCTTCTGCCGGCGGCTCCACCGTCCAGGCCATCGAGAACGCCAAGGCTGCCGAGGCCGCTGGCGCCGAGGGCCTCCTGCTCCTCCCCCCGTACCTCACCGAAGCGGACCAGGGCGGCCTGATTGACCACGTCAGCGCCATTTGCAACGCCACGTCGCTGGGTGTCATCATCTACAACCGCGCCAACGCCATATATAAGGACACCACCGTGGCCACCCTCGCGGACCGCCATGAGAACCTCATTGGCTTCAAGGACGGCGTGGGCGACCTCGAACATGATGCCCGCGTCTACGCGAAGCTCGGCGACCGTCTCTTCTACCTCGGCGGCCTGCCCACGGCGGAAACCTTCGCCCTCCCGCTGCTCCAACTCGGCATGAGCACCTACTCCAGCGCCATGTACAACTTCGTTCCGCAGTTCGCCCTCGACTTCTACCAGGACGTCCGCAACAACGACCGCGTGGCCGTGAACAAGAAGCTCAACGACTTCGTGATCCCCTACCTGGACATCCGTGACAGGGTTAAGGGCTACTCCGTCTCCATCGTCAAGGGCGGCCTGGACGCCATCGGCCGCTCGGCAGGCGGGGTCCGCCCGCCGCTGCAGAACCTGGCACCGCAGGACCTGGCGGACCTCAAAGCGCTCATCGCCACCGTCTCCTGAACCACCGTCTCCTGAACAACGTCTCTCCTAAGGAGTCAGCACTATGACACTCACCGGACATTCCCTGATCGCCGGCCAGCCCGTCGTCGGCGCCGGCAAGACCGCTTTCGGCCTCAACCCCGCCACGAACGCGCCGCTTGAGCCCACCTACACACTGGTCACTGAAGAGCAGCTGACCACGGCGACCGCCGCCGCCGCGGCCGCCTACCCGTCCTTCAGTACCCTGGACCCGGAGACACACGCTGGCTTCCTTGAAGCAATCGCGGACAACATCGAAGCCATCGGCGAGGAACTGATCGTCCGCGCCGGCCAGGAAACCGGCCTGCCAGCCGCCCGGCTGACCGGCGAACGCGCCCGCACCACCGGCCAGCTGCGCCTCTTCGCGGCAGTGGTCCGCCAGGGCGACTTCCGCGGCGTCCGCATCGATCCGGCCCTGCCGGACCGCACGCCCCTGCCCCGGGCCGACATCCGCCAGCGCCAGATCCCGCTGGGCCCCGTCGCGGTCTTCGGTGCCAGCAACTTCCCGCTGGCCTTCTCGACGGCGGGAGGCGACACAGCATCGGCCCTCGCCGCCGGCTGCCCCGTCGTCTTCAAAGCCCACAATGCCCACCCCGGCACCAGCGAACTCGTCGGCCAGGCCATCGTGAAGGCCGTCAGGGATGCCGGCCTGCACCCGGGTGTCTTTTCTCTGATCTATGGCCCCGGCAGCAGCATCGGCCAGGCACTCGTTGCGGACCCGGCGATCAAGGCCGTGGGCTTCACCGGCTCCCAAGCCGCCGGCATCGCCCTGATGCGGACCGCCGCCGCCCGCCCCGAACCCATCCCCGTGTACGCGGAAATGTCGTCGCTGAACCCGGTCTTTGTGTTCCCCGGCACCCTCAAGGGTTCCGCCGAACAAATTGACGCGCTGGCACAGCAGTACGTCACCGCCGTCACCGGAAGCTCAGGACAGCTCTGCACCTCCCCCGGCCTCCTGTTCGCCCCCGAAGGCGAACTGAGCGACAAACTCGCTGCCGCCGTCGGCCGCGCAGTTTCTGCCTGCGCGGGACAGA
>DATFAE010000287.1:0-29610 GCA_035254945.1 Arthrobacter sp.
TTCATGGGAGATTTCTTCTCGTTGAAAGAGTGATCGGTGATCATCGGCCCGTTGCCCACGTCGCGAAGGAACTGGGTGTCTCCCGGCAATGCGCCCACCGCTGGGTGAAGCGGTTCCGGGCGGAGGCTGAGTCCGGTCTTCTCGACAGATCCAGCCGCCCTCACCGGACCCCGTCCAAGACCAGCGCTGAGCGGGAGGACGCGGTCATCGCCGCCAGGACGGAGTTCAAGTGCGGGCCGGCGCGGTTGAGCCGTGCCACCGGGGTTCCCGAACGAACCATCTCGCGGATCCTCACCCGACGCGGCCTCCCACCTCTTGCTGCCTGCGACCCCGTCACCGGTGCCCTCATCCGGGCCACACGGTCAACGGCGGTCCGTTACGAACGCCAGCGCCCGGGAGAGCTGATCCATGTGGACGTCAAGAAACTCGGAAGGATCCCTGACGGCGGGGGCTGGCGCGCCCATGGCCGCTCGGAGAAGGTCCGCGGGCGCGGCATTGGATTCGACTACATCCACGCCGCCATCGATGACCACACCCGCCTGGCCTACGCCGAAATCCACCCGGACGAGAAAGGCCCGACCGCGGCGGCATTCCTTCTCCGAGCCGCCGGGTTCTTCAAGGCGCAGGGCATCAGGACTATCGAACGCATCATCACCGACAACGCCTTCGCCTACCGGAAGTCCGCCGCTTTCAAGGCCGCCGCGGCACAGCTCGGCGCCGAACAGCGGTTCATAAAACCTCACTGCCCGTGGACCAACGGCAAGATCGAGCGTTTCAACAGGACCCTGGCAGCCGAATGGGCCTACGCCAAGCCATTTACCAGCAACATCGAACGAGCTGCGGCACTTGACCCGTGGCTGAACTACTACAACACTGAGCGCATCCACGCCGCCATCAAAGGCACCCCGATCACGCGAGTGTCACTAACCTAATGGCCGGGTACACCTAGCGCCTACTATTGGCCGGTGCCGTGCACCGGAGGGAACGAACTGACCCAGCCGCTCTTCGCAGAGCCTGCCGAATCCCAGAGCGTCCATGAAAACGGTGCGGACCGAAACCCCGGCGTGGGAGATCAGCGACTGGCCGGTGAAACTGGCCGGCAGGGACGGGAACATGCCACTACGCTTTTGCATCGAAAGGGTGCTCCCTCGCTCGGCAAATAACGGTCTCGACAACCGCTATTTTCCCAGCTCAGAGCACCCGTTCCCTGCTTATACACGCCCCGCGCCCGGCGCCCCATGAAAACCCCGGGCTAGGGACTGGCTCAGGCCAGGGGTACGGCCCGCGGCCTTGCCCGGAGGGTGCGGACCAGCTCGAAGAGGTCTACCGGACCCACCTGGCCGCCCTTAAGCAACATTTCGGTGCCGTCCAGCCACGGAGCGGAAGACGCAACCCTGCAAAGGACCACGTTTCCCACCGGATTCGCCGCAATCGACAGGGACCGGGCCCCGAGCTGCCGGAGGACGTGGCTGGACGTATCCCCGCCGCAGACGATCACCCGGCTGTGGCCACCCTTGCGGAGGGCGGCTTCGATGACACCCGACAGGCGGGCGGAGAGTGCCTCAACCAGGCTGCCGCCGTCGCTGGCCGCCGCCGGTTCGCCGGTGGTGACCACCACGCTCCGGCCGGCTGATAGCTCCGCGACGACGCGGTCCTTCAGCGGACCGTCATCGCGTGCCGGCAAGGCGAGGACTGTCCATCCCCGGCGGCGGGCGTCATCGATTTGGCGCGATGTCTGGGGTGACTGGGAGCCCGAGACTGCCAGCACCGGCCCGTCGGCTTTCAGCTCATCGACGCTGTCCACCCGGGAGGCGCCACCGCGGGTGAAAGCGGCCGCGAGGCCACGGCTGAACCCGCCGGAGCCCATGACGAACTGCGGGGCGTTGGTTTGTGAGTTGGCCGCGACGGCTTCGGCGACAAGCTCAATGTGCCCGTCCGTCATTGCGTCGAGGACCGTGGCGGCCTCCGTGCGGAGCCTGAGGTTACGGGCGACGTCCGGTGCGTCCGTGTAGTCGGTGACGTGCACGGAGCCGATGGGAAGGCGGGTCTGGAGCGAGAGGTGCCGTGCGAGGTCGGATTCCCGCATTGGCGTCACAGGATGCCGGGACATCGTTGGCTGGCGGTCAAGGCGGTACACCTGGCCTTCCTCCGCAGCGAAGTGGTGGCCGAACGCCGTGTAGCGGCCGAAGTCGGGCTGGGCAAAGAGGGCCGGGACGGTGGCATGGCCGAACACGTCCCGGGCAATCTCGATGACGCGGCCGAGGCTTCCGACGGTGGGTGACGAGTCAGCCGTGGAACAGGCCTTGTACTGCACGATCCGCGGCCGGAGCGCGCAGAGCGCCTCAAGCACAGGCCGCACCTCGGACTCGATCCGGCCCGTCGGCAGGGACCGTGCCACCCCTGCCACGCCGACGGCGTCCACTTCCTCGGCCGCTGCCCGCAGTTCGACGGGGTCGGGGAGCCCCAGAAAAAGCCGGCTGGTCCAACCCGCACGCCTGAGTTGCAGGAGCACATCCACGCTGCCGGTGAAATCGTCGCCGTAGAAGGCGAACTGCAGGTCAGCCACGCGGCGCTCCGAACGTCTCGGCGGCACGGCGGAACTCGGCTGAAGCGGCGAGGGCTGTGGCCATCTCTTCGCCGCGTCCGGCGGAATCCCACGCGGCACGCATGCTCTTAACCCCGGCTGCCGGCCCGTCTGGGTGGCCGTGGATTCCGCCGCCGGCAAGAACCAGCAGGTCATCCGTGCCGGTGGCCGCATAGGTTGCGTGGGCGAGGCCCGCCCACTGTCCGGACGATAGCACAGGCACTGTGGGGGTCTGCCCCAGGAGGGGCTCCCGCACCGCCGCGATCGAGTCGAGCACTGCGGAGTCATTTTCGTAGAACTTGTTGCTGATGCCGTTGGTATGGAGGTGGTCCACGCCGGACAGCCGCGCCAGCTTCTGCCAGGCCCGGAAGGAGAACCCCAGCTGGTCCGACCGGCTGATGGCTCCAAACATCGCCCGGTGTCCGTGGATGGGTACCGTAGCGTGCCGGCGCAGGAACTCCACTCCGGCGAGGCCCACCATGTTGATGCAGGCCATCACGCAGGTGCCGCCGGCCTCGACAACCAAGTCGTGGTTGGCTTCAAGGCGGCCGATATCGTCGGTGATGTTGAAGGCATACATCGGCATTACGCCTGTGCGGTCGGCGTGCCGCTGCAGCACCGGCATGACTGCCCGCACGCGTTCCGCCAGGGGAGCGGAGGGGCCGTTGCCCTGCAGTTCGTCGTCCTTCATGAAGTCGACGCCGGCACTGGCCAGTTCTGCCACGACCTCGGCCAGCTCAGCGGGGCTGAGCCCGATGCTTGGCTTGATGATCGTTCCGATCATGGCGCCGGCGGGGCGTGACATCAGCCGGCGGGTTCCTTCCACGCCGAACGCGGGCCCGGGATAGCGCTCCGCGAAGGCCTTGGGAAGGTCAAGGTCCATCAGCTTTATCGCGGCGAGTTCCTTGATCTCGAACAGGTTGCCGGCGACGGCGGCCTGCAGGTTCGGGAGGGACGGGCCAAAGTTCGCGAGGGGGAACCGGAGCCGGACCTTGCCGCGACGGCGTTTGGCCGGATCGCCTACGGCGCCGGGCAGCGGGGAGGAACCATTCAGCGGGATCTCCTCAAGGTCCACAACCTGGGCGGCGAACCGGGAGCGCAGGTCGTCGGACTCCCGTGCCACCCTGATGAACGTACCGGTGGACTGCTCGCCGGCAAGTACTTCCGCAGCGTGCTGGAGATCGAGGGATGTCTCGATGTGATACGTGGCAACAACGTGCTGCGGCTTCGCCTCCGCCGGTTCGTTGACGGACTGATCCGCGGCGAGGCCAGGCGTAACTGTGGGGGTCATTTTCGTCACCATGCCAACGGGAGCCAGACGGACATTTCGGATGCCCCGCGGTTCCCCCAGGTGAAGTAGGGAATCAGCCGCACCCGTGCAGTGGCGAGGTCGGCGTCGTCGACTTCGGCATAGAGTCCCTGGCCCGCCGCGGGTGGCAGGACAACCGCGTCGCACTCAAGGGCCACGATCCGGCGGCCCTCGATGTCGGTCTCGACCGGAGTGAAGTCCGTACCGCGGCGCAGCGCGATCTGCTCCAACCGGACTCCCT
Source organism: Arthrobacter sp. (assembly GCA_035254945.1). Taxonomy (GTDB): domain Bacteria; phylum Actinomycetota; class Actinomycetes; order Actinomycetales; family Micrococcaceae; genus Arthrobacter. Next base: position 4,135 of record DATFAE010000287.1, read on the forward strand.
CCGGCAGGTCCGGGCTTTCGAGGCAGTACACCACCGGACCGCGGGTCACCGCCACCTGGTTGGAGATTTCCTCCGCGAGGCGGTGTCCCCGCACCATCTTGACCGGCATCGGCAAGGTAAGGGAGATGGTGTCGCCCGCCAGCCACTCGCGGTCGATCGTGGCGTACGTCCCGGCTGCGCCTGTTGTCACTGGTTCGCCGTTGACAGCGATGGTGGCTCCTTCGCTCCAGCCGGGGATCCGCAATTTCAGCGGAATTCCGCCGGCCATCACGGAGGTAACGGTGAAGTCGACGCGCTCCCCCCACGGCTGCTCGGAGGTTTCCCTCAGCCCAAGGCCGCGGCCCTCAAGCTCCACCTGGACGTCAGCGCTGCCGTAGAGGTGAACCCACAAGCCTTCTGACGAGGTGGACATGGCGCGTTCATGGAACTGCGCCAGGGTGCGGGCAATGTTCGGGGGGCAGCAGAAGCAGCTCATGTATTCCGCCCGAAGGCGCGCGTCAGACGCCGGCGGCTCGGGCACCGGGCGCAGGGCGGTTTCGCCGGGCATTCGGAGGGGGAACGGCAGTTCGCGCACCTGCCGGAGCGGGTTGGTGTAGAAGTAGCGGGTGCCGTCGAGGCTGATGCTCGCGAGCAGGCTGTTGTAGGCGATGCGTTCGATGACGTCCGCATAGGCCGCATCCCCGGTGAGTGCCAGCATCCGCTCACTCCAGAAGATCATGCCGATGTTTGCGCAGGACTCGTTGTGGGCAGTGGTGTTCGGCAGCTGGAAGGGGCGTCCGTAGGCCTGGTGCACCCGGCTGATCTGGCCCTGCTCCGGGTTGCCGTCCGGTGAGGCGCCGTCGTACAGTGCGCCGCAGCCACCGGTGATGTAGAGCTTGGTGTCGACGACGTCCCTCCAGAGGCGTTCGAGCACTCCGGTCAACTCCGGGTCGCCCGTCTCGGCAACAAGGTCAGCCAGCCCGGCATACAGATAGTTGGCGCGGACAGCGTGGCCTGCCACCACCTCCTGTTCGCGGACCGGGACCCGGTCCTGGTTGTCGTCGCCGCCCTCAAAGTCGTCCCGGACAGCGACGAAGCTTTCCGCAAGGCGGAGGTATCTCTCGTTCCCCGTGGCGCGGTAGAGCTCGATGACCGCCATGTAGTGCGAGGGGCAGATTGCGCTCCGGGCGAGCTGGTCCGTGTGGTTGGTGGCCAGGTTTTCAAGGAACCCCGCGGCGCGTTCGGCGGCGTCAAGCAGGACGGTGCTGCCGGTGACCCGGTGGTGGCGTACTGCTGCGGTGATGAGGTGGCCGAGGTTATACGTCTCGAAGTTGAACCGGTCGGCGAGGGCCTGGGCCTGCTGGTGGTTGCGTTCGGCGATGCGTGTGGGGGTGTGGAGGTAGCCGTCTTCGCGTTGGACGGAGGCGATCTTCGCGGCGACGTCATTGATGTTCGCCTCGAGGTCCGCGTCGGGCAACGTCTCCAGGAGGCTGATCGCCGCCTCGAGCCACTTGTACAGGTCACCGTCGAGGAACGGCGGGCCTTCGTGCTGGCCCTCGGTGTCTCCCGCAGCGATGAGGAAGTTCCGCCAGCCCGGGCTTACTGCCGGGTCGCTGAGTGAAGCCCACATGCCCGGCACTGTCACGGCTCGCGTGCGTTCGAGTTCATCACCCCAGAAGCCACCAGCCCAAACCACATCCGATGCGTCGAGCGCGGTGAGCGGCGCATGGTGCCGCTTCGCTGTAGTGCTTTTCATGGTGTCGTCCTCGTCGTCGATTACCTCGTCAGGCTGCTGCCTGGACTCAATATTGATTATTCTCTCAAACTCGAATGAATATTCACAAGGGGTGAATAATGTGATACGCTCAACACGAACGAGGGGCTGAATAATCTCTCACTCCTGATTGAAAACGCATCAGTCAGAGGTCGCTGTCACCGAATGGCAGCCGTCAAGGAGGACGTCATGAAAGCAATCCGCAGTCGTCGGGTAATGGTGGCCACGGCCGTCGCACTCGCACTCACTCCGCTCTCTGCCTGTGGCGGATCACCACAGAATGCCGGCAGTACGGCCGGCAGCACGGGCGGAGCCACCGGGACCGATCCCAGCAGCTTCACCATCCTGACGGCGAACGAGAACAAAGCCCTCCCCGCTACCCTTGATGCCCTGGCCAAGGGCGCCTGTTCGGCAGAGAACGCGGCACTCCCGATTGAACACCAGAAGGTCGCCCAGGCCGACGTCGTACAGAAGGTCACGCTTCTTGCCGGCCAGGGTGCACTGCCCGCACACTTCATCGCGGGCACTGCCATGGTCCGCCCTGACGGCGACCTCGGCAAGGGAGGCCTCGTGCTGGACTACAAGGAAGCCTTGGACAAGCTGGGCGCAGGAGACCAACTCCTGCCCGCGGCTGCCGCCACCGTGGAGAACGTCTACGGAGGCATGGTTTCGCTGCCGTACCAGTACAACATCGAGGGAATCTGGTACAACAAGCAGATCTTCGCCGCCAACGGCATCGAAGAACCCAAGACTTGGGACGAGCTGACGGCAGCGAACGCTAAGCTCGCCCAGGCCGGTGTGATGCCGATGACCCAGGCGGGGAAATCGGGGTGGCCCCTCACCCGGCTCATGGGCATGTATATCTTCCGCAACGTGGGCCCGGATGCGATGAAGGATGTCCGGGACGGCAAGGCCAAGCTGACCGACCCCAAGTACGTGGCGGGCGCCAAGGCCCTGGCAGATCTTGCTTCCTCCGGCGCACTGGGGGAGGGCTTCTCAACCCGCGACGCCGACACGTCCACGAACCTTTTCCTCACCGGCAAGGCAGCCATGACCTATGACGGCAGCTGGCTGCTCAGCTCCATCAACGATCCCACGCGCAACACCATCGGCGACACCAACATCGGCTTTATGGCCTTCCCGGCAGTCAAGGGCGGTTCCGGCAGCATTGACCAGTTCGCGGCGAACGCGGGCGCTGTGATGGCCATGTCACCCAAGCAGTTCGGGCCGAAGGTCGGCGAATGGCTGAAGTGCATTTCGGAGAACTACGGCGCCCAGGCGCTGAAGGACTCCGGCACCATCTCGGGGTTCAAGGTCAACGAGGATGTCAAGGAACTGCCCGTCATGACCTCCCAGATCCAGGAGAAGATCACCGGGCTCAAGGATCCCGTGCTCTGGTTCGAAGCCCTGCTGGATCCGAAGAGCAACTCACTGGCCTCAACCAACGTCTCCCTGCTCACCACCGGCCAGATGTCGGCCGAGGACTACATGAGCGCCCTTCAGAAGAGCGTTGACGCAGCCCGCTGATTCGGTTTGGCCCGGCCGCCCGCCCAGGGTGGCCGGGCCTTCTGCCGACGAAAGGTTTTGAACTATGAACTCGGTGTTCGGAGACCGCAAGACGATCATCATCCTCTTGGCTCCCGCCCTCCTGCTGTACACGCTGCTGAAGATTGGCCCCGTGGCCTGGTCCCTGGGCCTTTCCTTCTTTGAGGGGAACACCCTTCGCGGCTTCGAGTTTGTTGGAGTCGACAACTTCACCAAGTTCTTCACGGACGAGGCGGCCCTGCAGTCCCTGGGGGTCAGCGTGTTCTTCGCGATCGTCGCCACTGTGGGCCAGATCCTGCTCGGTTACATGCTGGCACTCCTCTACGTCTTCGTCCTGCGCAAAGGCTCATCGCTGCTTCGCACGATCGTCTTTTTCCCAGCGATCCTGCCAACGGTCGCCGTCGCCCTGCTTTTCCGCAGCTTTGTCGCCGTGGGAGATAACCAAGGCCCCGTCAACGACCTCATAAATTTCTTTGGTGGGGAAAGCGTGGAGTTCCTCGCCACCACCTCGGGCACCATGGCCACCGCGCTGGCCATGACGCTGTGGGGTTCCATGGGCTTCTACGCCATCCTGCTCTACGCGGGCCTCCTCGACATTCCCGACGAGATTCTCGAATCGGCGAAGCTCGATGGCGCCAACGGGCTCAAGCTGGTGCGGCATATCGTGGTGCCGCTGTCATTGCCCATTCTGCTGTCCTCGATCATCTTCAGCCTCAACGCGACGCTGAAGGTCTTCGACAGCCTGCTTGCACTCAACAACGGCGGCCCCGGAACCTCCACCGCCCCGCTGACCCTTTACATGTACCGGACAGCATTCGAGTACGCGGAGTATGGCTATGGCAGCACCATCGCCCTGGTCCTGACGCTCCTGTGTCTGGTCTTCACCCTCGCGATTTTCCGATCGTCCCAACGCAAGACGGAGGATTGAGATGACCGTCCAGCCACAGCTAGAAAACCCTCCTGCCACGGAGCTGCAGCGTTCGGAACAACCCCTCCGCAACCGCCGTCGTGCCCGCCGCGCCCTTAAGCGCCTTCCGGTGTGGATCATCGTCACCATAGTGGTGGTTGTGGTGCTTTACCCGCAGGTCTGGATGGTCCTTGGTTCGTTCAAGACGCAGTCCGAGTTCCTGTCCAACCCGGCGTTGTCGCTGCCCGAAAACTGGATCTTCGACAACTACACCACCGCCCTGAACAACGGCAACGTGTCGCGGAACTACCTCAACAGCATCATGGTGACGATTCCGTCGGTAGCGCTCATTGTGCTGATCGGCGTGGCGGCAGGCTACGCGCTGGAGGTACTGGTCTGGAAGGGCCGGAAGGGTACGCTCCTATACATCCTTGCGGGCATTATGGTTCCGGGGCAGATGATCCTGGTGCCGCTGTTCACGGTGTACTTCCGGGCCGGCCTGACGGACTCGCTCTGGCCGCTCATCATCACCTACACGGTGATGGGCCTGCCGCTCACCACCTTCCTGATGGCCGCCTATTTCCGGTCCATCCCGCGTGAGATTTTCGAGGCCGCGACTGTCGACGGTTCCAGCCCGCTGCGCTCCTTCTTTGTGATCGGCCTGCCGATGATGCGCAACTCGATCCTGACCATCGGCCTGGTCCAGTTCTTCAGCGTCTGGAATGACCTGCTCATCGCACTGACGTTCACCACCAGGCCGGATCTCGCCACTATCCAGGTGGGGCTACTGAGCCTCAGCGATCAGTACGGCTCGACCCAGTACGGACCGCTTTTTGCGGCTGTGAGCATCAACATCGTGGTGTTGTTGATTGTGTTTGTGTTCCTCAACAAGAAGATCATGGCCGGCATGGCCGCCGGTTCAGTGAAGGGATAGGCAACCGAATGAGCGAGACCCCCAGGATTGCCCTGCTGCACACGGGCGCGGTGGTGATCGGCCCCGTCATGGAGCTGGTCAAGCGGGAACTGCCCGGCGTCACGGCAATCAACTACCTGGACGACCGCATTGTGGCCGACCTCAGTGACCCCGAGGTGTCCGGTTCGGTGCCACGCCGCGTCGCCGGACTTGCGAAGGCGGCCGCAGATGCCGGCGCCGAGGTCATCATGCTGACGTGCTCGTCCATTTCCGAACTCGCAGCCACCGTTTCGGCCGAGGTGGGCATCCCCATCCTGCGCATCGATGAGGCCATGGCCGACGAAGCGGTGGCCAAAGGGTCAAGGATCACTGTGCTGGCTACCCTGCCGACGACGTGCGGGCCCACCGCGCGGCTCATTGCCGAGCGGGCCCGTATGGCCGGGCTCACGCCCACCATCCGGAGTGTAGTGGTTGAGGGCGCCTTTGCGGCTGTCGCTTCCGGTGACCGTCCGAGCCACGACCTCAAGGTGGCGGCGGCTATCCGGAATGCTGCGGAGGATTCAGACGTCGTGGTCCTGGCCCAGGCATCAATGGCAAGTGCCGCCGAAGGCTGTGACGTGGCGGTCCCGGTGCTGACAAGCCTGGAGTCCGGCGTCAAGCGCCTGCACGAGCTCCTCGCCTCGCTCCCCGCTAAGCGGTGAGCTCCGGGCTTTCGGTTCCAGCGCCGCTGGTCTCTTCGCCGGCCAGTGCCTGGGCCGTGTGGATGTCGGTGATGAGGACGTTGACCCACCCGCCGGCCAGGGCTCCGCGAATCGGTTCGCGCTTCCGCAGGCCACCGGCGATGCCAATGCGGCGGGGGATGGAGAGGAAGTTTTCCACCGGGATCGAGATGGTGCGGGCAGCAAGGTCACCCGTGACCGCCGTCCCGTCTGCGGTGAAGACGTGGTGACATATATCGCCGACCGCCCCTTCGGCCAGCAGCCGTTCGCGGTCACCGGGAGAGAAGGCGTTTCCGCTTTCAGCCAGCAGGTTGGACGGTTCGATGCTGCCGATGCCCACAATAGCCATGGTGAGTTCATTCCAACGCCGCGCCACCTCGGTGAGCGCGGCTTCCTGCAGGAGGCTGTCCCTGATGGCGCGGTCCGCCACCACGCCGGGGGCGGGAACGTAAACCGGCTCCGCGCCGAGCATCCGGGCAAACTCGCCGACGAGCCGCTGCGCCATGTTTTGCACTTCGGGCGTACCGATGCCGCCAAGAAGCTGGACAACCTGGGTGGCACCGCCAACGTTGAAAGGCCGCATGCGGTCCACGAGGGCCAGCAGTGTCTGGCTCCACGAGGAGATGCCGATCCGGTCCCCACCGCCGAGGGTGGCCTCGAGGTAGCTGCCAGCCGCCGCACCGAGCGCAGAATGGACAGCCCGTTCGTCGTCGTCGCTCTCGATATCAACGACGACAGCTTCCAGCAGTCCGAACTTCGCCTCCAGGCGCTCCTCGAGATCCGAATAGACGCCGGGGGAGACCATCACGGTGGTGCGGACGATTCCTTGGGTGACCGCGCGCTTCAGCAGGCGGGAGACCTTGGCCTGGGAAATGTTCAGCGCGGTGGCGATGTCCGCCTGGCGGATTCCGCGCTCGTGGTACATGCGCGCCACCTTCGTGAGGAGGCGGACTTGCCCGTCAACGGGGGCGGCGTTTCGGCCATTTGCCACGGGGCGCTCCGATCAGGGATGGCGGTTCTGCAGGAGGCGCCCCCTTGATCCCCCGCGCGGGAGCATTCCATGCAGATTTATAAAGAGTGTATCATAATTCGGAAGTGATAGATTATGCAAGCGGTACAGCGTGATGGCACGGCAGACCGTGCAGACGTAAAGGCCGGTGACCGCAGCCTGGCGTCCTCGCTCAGTGCGGCGCTGGCCGGTGGGAGCGGCGTTTTGCCAGGACCAGGGGGCCGTTCGACGGCGGGCGCTGACGTCAGCGTCGAGGTCTTCGATCGTGTTGTGGCCGGCGTCGATGCCTCCCATTTCCTGCTCACGCCGGCGGCGGTGGTGCGTGCACGCTCGCTTGGGGATGTTTCGGCCGCATTCCGTTACGCACATGACCACCATCGCTCCATCACGCTTCGCTCCGGGGGAACCAGCCTGTCTGGCCAGGCATCGGGCGAGGACCTGCTGATAGACGTCCGGGGCGCTTTCCGGGACATTCGCGCCGCAGTGGACGGCAGTACCGTCGTCGTCCAGCCTGGCGCCACCATCCGCCAGGTCAACGCGAGGCTCCTTCGCCACGGCCGGAAGCTCGGGCCCGACCCGGCCAGCGAGATCGCGGCGACTGTGGGCGGGGTGGTGGCGAACAACTCCAGCGGTATGGCGTGCGGCACGGAGTTCAATTCCTACCGGACCATCCGATCCCTGAGGTTCGTGCTGGCGTCCGGGACGGTGGTGGACACCTCCGTCCCGGACGCGGACGAACGGCTGGCCGCTGCCGAACCGTCCCTGCACGCAGGCCTGGCCGGGCTCCGCGACGAAATCATGGCCGACTCCGCGCTCACGGCGGAGATCCAGCGCCAGTACCGCGGCAAGAACACGATGGGCTACGGCCTGAATTCCTTCCTCGATTTCGACGCACCGGTGGAGATCCTGGCCCACTTGATGGTGGGCAGCGAGGGCTCGCTGGGTTTCATCGCAGAGGTTGAATTCGCCACCGTGCCGATTGCGCCGTGTGCTGCCACCGCGCTGGTGATCTTCGATGACCTGGAACAGGCCACGGGCCTCTTGCCCGTCCTGGTGGGCACGGGGGCGGCCACCATTGAACTGATGGATGCCGCGTCGTTGCGTGTGGTGCAAAATGACCAGGCCACCTCAGGCATCCTCGCCCGCGTGGACATCGACTCCCATGCTGCACTCCTCATCGAGTACCAGGGACAGAATGACGACGAACTCGGCGAGCGGCTCTGGGAAGCGCGCGCAGCACTGGCAGCCGCCGGTGCGCCGTCATTTGAACCCACCGCCGATCCGGAGCAGCGGGCCCATTTGTGGCATGCCCGGAAAGGGCTGTACGCGGCCATTGCCGGGGCGCGGCGACCCGGCACCACGGCGCTGCTGGAGGACATTGCCGTGCCGGTCCCGTTGCTCGCGCCGACCTGCGCTTCCCTGCAGCGCCTTTTTGCGCAGCACGGGTATGACGACGCCGTGATCTTCGGGCATGCGAAGGACGGAAATATCCACTTCCTCATCACCGAGGATTTCACGGCCGGCGGCGCGGTTGAGCGCCAACGGGCCTTCACCGAAGACCTGGTGGAGCTGGTACTCGACGCCGGCGGCACCCTCAAGGCCGAGCATGGCACCGGCCGGATCATGGCCCCGTTCGTCGAACGGCAATTCGGCAGGCGGCTCTATCAGGTCATGTTGGAGGTCAAGCGGCTCTGCGACCCTGCGGGAATCCTCAACCCTGGCGTGCTGATCAGCAGCCATCCGGAATCGCATCTTGCGCACCTGAAGGTGACTCCCGTCGTCGAGCCGGAAGTGGACCGTTGCGTCGAGTGCGGGTATTGCGAGCCGGTGTGCCCCAGCCGGGACATCACCATCACGCCACGTCAGCGCATCGCAGTCCGTCGCGCCCGCGCAGCAGCCAGCGCGCGGGGGGACAGAGCCCTCGACGCCGAACTCGCGCGCGCCGAGACCTATAACTCAGTGGAAACCTGCGCCGTTGACGGGATGTGCCAGACCGCGTGTCCAGTGTCGATCAACACGGGAGACCTTGTCCGGCGGCTGCGGGAGCAGGACGCTTCGCGGTTCACCCAGGCAGCAGGCCGTGCGGCTGCGGGGCAGTGGGCGCCAGTCACGCGGGTGGCGGCGACGGTCCTGACGGCTGCGAAGCGGCTGCCGGCTCCGCTCGTCCGCGGCGCCAGCGACGCAGCACGCGCTGTGCTCGGCACGGATGTGGTGCCGGGTTGGACCTTAGATCTTCCCCTTGGTGGAAGCAGGCGCGCCGGGGTGGACGCTCCGGGGGAGGCTGGAAGTGCGGCGCAGGCTGTGTTTTTTGCCTCCTGCACAGGTTCGATGTTCGGCCCTGCGGGGGGCAGCATGGGAGCAGCCGAGGCGTTCCGCCGGCTGTGCGCCCGGGTGGGTGTCGGCGTCGCCATTCCGCCCGGCGTTGACGCGCTGTGCTGCGGTACCCCGTGGAAGTCCAAGGGACTGACGGAGGGGTTTGCAGCGATGGCCGAACGGACAGTGGCCAGCCTGATGGCAGCGTCCGACGGCGGCAGGTTGCCGGTCGTGACCGACAATTCTTCGTGCACGGAGGGCCTGCTGCACGCCCTCGGCAAGGTTTATGGCTCCGGCGAACCGGTCCCGCTGCGGGTGATCGATTCCGTGGACTTCGCCGCCGCCGAGCTGCTCCCACACCTTCGCGTGCAGGAACCGGTGACCTCGTTGGTCCTTCACCCCACATGCGCGAACACCCGTCTTGGCACCAGCGAGGGACTCCGCGCGCTCGCCGAGGCTGTATCCGGGACGGCCGTGATTCCGGATTCCTGGGGGTGCTGCGGGTTTGCGGGTGACCGCGGGATGCTGCATCCGGAACTCACAGCCGCTGCCACGAAAGCCGAGGCGGCGGAGGTGGCTGCCGGCGGCTTTGAGGCACATGCCTCCTGCAACCGCACCTGCGAGATTGGGATGAGCCGCGCCACCGGCAAGGAATACCGGCACATTCTCGAAATCCTTGAGGAGCGGACCCGGGCCCAGCCGCCCGCGCGCCTGATCCCGACAACGAACAGAAGGGCTTGATATGCACATCGCAGTCACCGGCAGCTCCGGCAAGCTGGGACGGGCCACCGTTGACAGGCTTCGGACGGAGGGGCACACCGTCGCGGGATTCGACCTCACGGGCACTGCCGGCCCCGGATTCACCTGGGTGGACCTCGCCGACTACGGACAGACGCTGGACAGCATGATCGGCGTCACCGCCCGCCACGCAGGGCTGGACGCGGTGGTGCACCTCGCGGCCATCCCGGTGAACGGACTTGTTCCCGACGCGGCAACCTTCCAGAACAACATGACAGTCAGCTTCAACGTGGTTCACGCCGCCATGCGGGCAGGCATCCGCAGGATCGTCACGGCCTCAAGCATCACCGCGATGGGATTCCCTTTCGACGAACCACCCGCAGCGCTGCCCATTGACGAGGCCACCACCGCCGCGAACAACACCTACGCTTTGGCCAAAGTTGCGGAGGAAGCGATGTGGGCGCAGCTCGTCCGCTGGGAACCGGGCATGACCATCAGCTCGCTCCGGTTCACCAACGTGGTGGCTCCGGGCGAGTACGGAACCTTCGCTAATGCAGCGGATCCTGCGTATCGCCGTGACCTGCTGTTCAGCTATGTCGACTCACGGGACGGGGCGGCAGCCGTTGCGCTCGCACTGGAACACGCGGCACCTGGCTTTGAAATATTCGACGTCGCGGCTTCGGATACAGGAAGCGCAGTCCCCACCGCCGAGCTCGCTGCGCTCCACTTTCCGGGCGTTCCGGTCCGCCCGGGGCTGGGCGAGTTTGAAACGCTGGTGTCCATCGAGAAAGCCCGCAGCCGGCTCGGATACGAACCCGCGCACCTGTGGCGGGACGAATATGCGCTGCACGCGGGACTTGGAGAGGGCCACCCGTCATAACGCGGCCATGACCTCAGGACCCGCCACCATGCTGTTTCTGCCAGGCCCTGGACTGCGAGGTGGGGCAACTGTTGGTCACGGAACGCTGACACCAGGCCCGCCTCGCGGCCGGATCTGCTTACAATCGATGTTCAGCCACCTATCAAGGGAACCATGAAGAAACTCACCACGGCCGTGCTGGCCGCTGCGCTCCTCGCCTCTGCTTCCGCTTGTGCCGCACCGACGCAGCTAACTACCGAACAGACCTGCGAACGGATCAGGATCGTTGGTTCGGACACCAGCGCCAACGCCGGCAAGACCGGAATGATCATCCTCGGCAACCGCCTGCGCCCCATCCTGAACGGGGCGTCGGATGACCTCAAGCCCTCCGTGCAGGCGATCCTCGACTACACAGACGAGTCGGCGAAGGAGAACCCGGACGCGGAAAAGCTCGCCGGGATGCAAGAGGGATACCAGAAGGCCGGTGCCACCTTCACCAAGCTCTGCCAGTAACCCTGCCTGAATGACCTGCAACTGCAGGGAAGTCCGCCGGGTTCCTCAGCCCGCCCGGGCTGAGGGATATCGTCAGTCCCGCCAGGACCTCAGCCATGCTCCAGGAGATGGCAAAGCGGTATCCGAGCATCCTCGAAGTGGCCATGGTGGCCTGCACGGGGAGGCATGGAGGTCAGGACGTGGTCAGTGAGCCGTTGATTCGCCGTGGAATGCCGCGGGTCCCTTTCTGCGTCTTCAAAAAGCAGCGTTGTGGTGAGCTGTCCACCTATGGACTGGAGGGTGGCGACTACCTGCCGCGGGGTGTCGTACCTGACGATGACCGCCGCGGGTCCGAAGGCCTCTTCCAGCAAGGGTCCCGTCAGCCCTTTTATGTCGACGCTGATGAGGCTTGGGCCAGCCGAACCGGCCCGGCCGCTGTCGACAAGAACTGACACGCCCTCAGCGGCAGTCCAGCCTTCGACGCTCTGGCTGAAGCGTTGCTGGATTCCGTCGTTCAGCATGGTCATGGCCGGCACGGCCCTCAGCGACTTCGCGAGTGCAGCAACCAAGGCGCCGCCGGCACCGTGCGGAATGAAGATGAGGCCGGGTTTGGTGCACAACTGGCCGGCACCGCTGCTGATGGACGATGCAAGCCTGGCTGCGATGTCAGGCGTCCTCGCCAGGGCAGCGGCTGCCGTCACCATCAGCGGATTGAGGCTTCCGAGCTCGCCGTAGAAAGGGATCGGGGAGGGGCGGGAGGACGCGATATCAAACAGGATCCGCCCGGCTGCGGTGGACCCGGCAAAGCCGACCGCTTGGATGTGCGGATCCAAAACCAGGTTGCGCCCCGCCTCCATGCCCGTGACAAGGGCAATGGTGCCGCGGGCGTTGCATGGTCGATCGTGGCTTCCAGATACCCACCGTCGTCGAGCACGTCCGCGAAAAGGCGTGCCTGCTTTACAGTCCGCGTCATCTCAGCGGCATCGGCCGCTGCCGCACAGGCGGCGTTCACGTCAGCCGGCGTGGACTCTGCCACTACAGGGGTCATCCATAGTGCAGGTGGGTGATCCGATGCGCTGTTCATCCCTTGACGGCCCCGGCACTCAGCCCCTGGACAAGGAACTTCTGCACGTAGGCGAACAGAAGGACCACCGGGATGATGGCGATGACGCCGCCGGCCGCAAGGGCGCCGAAGTCTGCCCCGAACTCGCCCAGGAGGTAGCTGAGGCCCACCGGCACGGTGAAGCGGTCCTGGCTGCTGATGAACATGATGGCGAACAGGAAGTTGTTCCAGGCGCTGATGAAGGCAAAGGAACCCACCGCAACGATTCCGGGCTTCAAGAGTGGCAGGACTACCAGCCTGAATGCCTGGATCCGGGTGCAGCCGTCCACCCAGGCGGCTTCCTCCAGCTCCATGGGAACATTACGGATAAAACCGGCCATCAGAATCAGGGACAGCGGAAGATGGAAGACGGTGTCGGAGATGATGAGGCTCCACAGGCTGTTGGTCAGGCCGACCGCGTTGAAGATCTCGAAGAGCGGGATGAGCATCATGGCCCCCGGAACGAACTGCGTGCAGAGCATGGCCACCATAAATAGTGTCTTTCCGCGGAACCTGAACCGGGCCAGGGCGTAGCCACCGAGAAGGGCAATGACGGTGGAGCAAAGCAGGCTCATCACCGCCACGAACAGGCTGTTCTTGAAGTAGATGCCGAATCCCGAGCCGTTCCAGACCGTTTCGAAGTGCTCCAAGGTGATTGGCCACGGCAGCAGCGAGGTGGAGCCGGTGGGCCGGAAGGCAAACAGCAGCATCCAATAGAAGGGAACGAGCGTGAAGATGAGGAACAGTGCAAGCGGAAAATAGGTCAGCACGCGGTCGATGCGGCGTGCGCGCTTCTTCAGCGGACTGACCGGCCGGGCCACCTGGGCGCTGTCAATGCCTGCCGGTGCGCTGGATGCTGGTGCCTGGGGAAGCAACGAGGTCATTTCTCATCCTCTTTGGACTTGGTGATACGCAGGTAGACCAGCGAGAAGAAGGTCAGAATCATGAACGCCACAACGGTGAGCGCAGAGCCGTAGCCGAAGTCCCTGTCATGGATGGCGGTCTGGGCCACGTAAAGAGGCAGCGTGGTGGTCGAGCTTGCCGGACCGCCGCCGGTCAGTGTGTAGAGCAGATCAACGTTGTTGAACTCCCACACCGCCCGAAGCAGGGTAGCGATGATGACGGCCTGCCTGATGTGCGGCCACGTGATGGAGAGGAACTTCCGGATTGTTCCGGCGCCGTCCACCTCCGCGGATTCGTAGAGTTCAAGGGAAACCGATTGCAGGTCTGCCAGGATAAGGATCGCGAAGAACGGGATGCCTTTCCACATCTCGGCCAGGACTACGGCCCAGAACGTCGTTCCGCTGCCCGACAGGAGCGACACTCCGTACTCGCCAATGCCGATGTCGGCGAAGTAACGGCCAATGCCGGTTGAAGGGTTGTAGATCAGGATCCAGATGGTGGTGGTAAGGATCCCGGAGACAGCCCAGGGCGAGAAGACCAGTGACCGGGCAAGTCCTCGCCCGATGAACGTTTTATTGATCAGGAGTGCCAGTGCCAGCCCGAAGATGAACTGCAGTCCCACCTCCACCGCCACCCACTGGACGGTAAAGGAAAGGCTCCGCCAGAAGAGGGGGTCTGAACCCATGGCCACGAAATTCTCCAGGCCGGCGAAACCGTCGTTCCAGGGTTGCGTCACATTGGAATGCTGAAGGCTGTAGTAGAAGACACTGCCCACCGGATAGACCAGGAAGACCAGGGTCAGTATCGCCGCGGGGGCGATGAGGAAGTAGGGGTAATAAGGTCGTAGTTTGGCGTGCCGGGTTGGATGCTTCGGCCCGGCAGGGCGCGGTGGAGCTATGACTGACATGTGGCTACTTCTTCAGGTACTTTTGCTGGGCCTTGGTGAGCTTCTCCGCGGCCTGGGTCAGGAACTCCTTGACTGAGAGCTCGCCCTGGAGGACGCGCTGCCATTCCGGAAGCATTTCAGTGGTGGTGATCGAGTTGAATTCAGGCAGGTAGAAGGGCTGCTCCAGCACCACAGCGTCCTTGTTCTCGACTGCCTTGATGGAGGTCTGCATGGCGGGGTTCTCGGTGACCCAGGGTTCTTTGGCGACTTCGAGGTTGCCGGGAAGGTATCCGGATTTCTGTGCCCAGAAGCTGTTGCCTTCGGCGCTCATGGTGTATTCGAGGAACTTCCATGCGGCTTCCTTGTGCTTGCTTGCCTCGAACATTGCAAAACCCGTGGTCATGCGGCCGGAGAGGACGGACTTGCCGGACTCTGAGGGAAAAGGTGCCACTGCCGCGACTTTGTCCGCGCCAAGAGCGGCGACGTGGGTGGGGTAGGACCCGATGCTGTGGCTGAGCATTGCAGCGCCACCGGCGCCAAACTGTGCCACCATCGTTTTGAAGTCAGCCGTCAGGTCGCTCTCCGCGGTGTCCTTGCCGTACAGGTCAACGTAGTCCTCCGCCGCGGCGACGACTGCCGGATCGTTCAACGTTGACGTTCCGTCTTCGCGGAAGAATGTATCAACCCCTGCTTGCGGGTAAACCATCTGGACGAACTGCGAAAAGAAGCCGTTACCGCCCCTGAGGGTATAACCGAACTTTCCTGCGGACTTGTCCGTGAGTTTGTCGGCCGCAGCGTAGAAGTCGTCCCAACTGGTGGGGGTGCCCAGCCCAGCGGCCTTGAAGAAGTCCGCCCGGTAGTAAATGACGTCCGCCAGGCTCGTGGCCGGTGTCAGGTAGAGCTTCCCGTCCGGCGACGCCGCCTTGGAGGATTTGGTCATTGCCGGCGAGATTTTGTCTGTCCATCCGCCGCTCTCAAATTTTTCATCCAGCGGCGCCAGGGCTCCTTGGGCTACAAGGGCTGAAACATCCGACGCTTTCGGAGTGACGATATCCGGCGTCGCCTTCGTTGCGATCGCCGTGCTGATCTTCTGCATGTAGGAGTCCGTGGGGAGGCCCAGGTAATTGACCTTGATGGTGGGATTCTTCGCTTCGAACATGCCGATCAGCTTTTTGAGGTTCTCGGTACGCTCCGGGCGCGTATCGGTGTCCCACAGTTCGAGCACCACATCGCCGCCCTCTGTGGCGCTGCTGCTGCCGCCGGATCCGCATGCCCCAAGAGCCAGGGAGCTGGCCAGGACTGCCGCCAAAGCCAGGGCTGCCCTTTTCTTACCAGTCCTTATAGCCGATGGGCCCTGGTTCATACGCTTCATTGCGTTCCTCTCGTTAGGCGCCGGCCGGAGATGCCGGTGGTTTCGCCGCTGTCATACATCGTATACTAGACACCATACACCTGATATGATGAGTTGCATGGAAAGGAATTTATTGTGATCACGGAATCCATGCCCAGCGGTCTGCTGCCAGCGTCGTCCCGGACCGGTCTTGTGGTGGAGGCGCTTCGGCGGTCTATCCTCACGGGTGAGCTGCCCGCCGGGCAGCCGCTGGTTGAGACCGAACTGGCCCGCCGGTTCGGCATCTCGAAGACCCCCGTGCGGGAGGCGCTCAAGACCCTGGTAGGGGCCGGACTGGTCACGATGAGCGAATACAAGGGCGCCACCGTACGGGTGGTGGATGAGGAGATGGCGCGGAGTGTCTTCGATGTCCGCTCACTCCTGGAGCCGGTCGCCGTCGCCCGCACTGTAGAACGCGGACTGGACCTCGACCTTGCGCAGGACGCGCTGGACCGCGCCTCGTCCGCCAAGGACGAAGCTGAACGAAGCCTGGCCAACCGCGACTTCCATCAGCTGCTCTATTCAAACTGCGGCAATCCCGTCCTTGTGGACATGCTGGACGGGCTGCGGGAGCAGACGGCGCTGATTTCAGTGAACGCGTGGACCCAACAGCCGTCTTGGGACGAAGAGGCGGCCGAGCACGCTGAAATCCTTGCCGCGGCGCGTAAAGGCGATGCCGGCCGTGCGGCCGAGCTGGTTCTCCACCACATTCACAGTTTCGAGGTCCGCGCCGTCGGACAGATCGCCGGCAGGAAACGATGACTTTCTCCGAGCTCCGGATTGCCCTGGCCGACGTTGTTGCGATCCCCGTGACCCCCTACCAGGGCGGCGCCGTCGATGTTGCTGCGTTCAGGATGCTGCTTCGGCGGCTGGTGGACAACGGCGTTACCACTATCACTCCCAACGGCAACACCAGCGAGTTCTACTCACTGACCGCCCTGGAGCGGCATCAGCTGATCCAGGCATCTGCCCAGGCGGTCGGATCGGAAGCCTTCCTGCTTCTCGGAGTTGGCCACGACGTGGAGTCCGCCATCGCCGACGTCCGGGCGGGCGCGGCGGTTGGAATCCGGATGGCCATGATTCACCAGCCGGCGCATCCGCATGTCTCGGCTGCCGGCTGGGTGGAGTACCACGCCCGGATTGCGTCGGCCACCCCGGATATTGCCTATGTGCTGTACATCCGCAACGAGTGGGTGACGGCGGCAATGCTGGTTGAGCTTGCCGGCCGTTGCCCCAACGTCATTGGCGTCAAGTATGCGGTGCCGGACCCTGCCCAGTTCGCGCGGATGCGGGACCTCGCCGGCGCTGACCGGTTTGTCTGGATTGCGGGACTGGCGGAACCATACGCCCTGTCCTATGCGGCGCACGGTGCCACCGGGTTTACCTCGGGGCTGGTCAATGTGAACCCGCAGCTTTCGCTTTCCCTGCGGGACGCCCTGCGCGCCGGGGACTACCGGTTGGCTGGCGCTCTGCTGTCCCGGATATCCCGGTTTGAGGAGCTTCGGGCAGAGGACAGGTCCGCCAACAACGTCAGCGTTGTGAAGGAAGCGCTGTCCCAGCTTGGTCTCTGCGAACGGACCATCAGGCCACCCAGCCATGAGCTCGGTGGAGATGCCCGTGAGGAGATAGCGGGCATCCTGGCGGATTGGAGCACCGTGAATGACCTCTTTCCTGCGGGATCCGGCACCCGCGCGGAGACGGCAGTGAACGCATGAAGATCACCGGGTTCAAGACCTTCATGCAGCGCGTCGGCAGCCGCCCGAGGCTCCTGTTGCGGGTGGACACGGACGAAGGCATCTCAGGCTGGGGCGAGGCGTACAACCACGGCCCGGACTGGGCCTTGGTGCCCGTGCTCGACTACCTGTTTGAACAGGTCAAAGGCGACGATCCCCGCCGCGTGGAGTACGTAACCCAAAAACTGATCCGCAAGGCGCGCTTCCCCCAGGGGGCGATTGGCCTCGCCGCGATCTCTGCCGTCGACCACGCGCTGTGGGACATTGCGGCCAAGGCCCTCGAGGTGCCGGTGTACAGCCTCCTTGGCGGGACCGTGCGCGACAGGGTCTCCGTCTACGCCGGCGTCTACTCGGCACCGGACCCGGCGGAATGCCGCGGCGTGACCGAGGAACTCAATGAACGGTACGGCTTCACGGCCTTTAAGCTAAGCCCCTTCCGGGGGGACATTCACAACCGGCGGTGGGGACTCGTCGTGTCCGAGACTGCTGAGTATTTCGGGGCTGTCAGGGAAGCCTGCCCTGATGCCTGGGACTTTGCCTTCGACGCCCACGCAAAGATTTTCGAGCCTTTCCAGGCCATCCAGTTGGGCAATGCGCTCGCGCCGTACCAGCCGTTGTTTTTCGAAGAACCCATCCGGCCCGAGTACTTTCCTGCCTGGCACCGGCTGCGCGCCGAACTCAAAGTGCCGCTTGCCACCGGCGAGAGCCTGTACTCGGCCAACGAATTCCTGAGCCTGCTCTCGGGCGGCGGGGCTGACATCGTCCAGCCGGACATCTGCGTGGTGGGCGGAATTTCGCAGATGCGCAGGATCGCAACCATCGCCGAGGCGCACTTCACCACGGTTGCACCCCACAACCCGATGGGTCCGCTGGCGGTTGCGCACAACCTCCACTTCGCGGCAGCCTGCAGCAACTTCTCAATTCTTGAGTACAAGCTCGAGGAAACGGCCTGGTGCCTGGACCCGTATCTTCCTGTGGACGGCCATCTTGAACTTCGGCCCGACCGGCCAGGCTGGGGAATCGAGATCGACGAGGAGGCCCTGACCGAGGACGACTACATCCATTGGGAGCGCCAGCTGCCAATGAGGCCGGACGGGTCCCTCGCGTTCTGCTGACCTGTATCGGCCGGGCTGCCCCGCTTCAGGGGAGGCCCGCAGGTGCGCCCTACGTGTCCTGCAGCGGGCGCCGAGCCAGCCAGGCCGCGACGATCGCGCCGGAGATGTTGTGCCACAGCGAGAAGACGGCGGACGGAAGCGCCGCCAGGGGTGAGAAGTGGGCGGTGGCCAGCGTGGCCGCCAGTCCCGAGTTCTGCATGCCAACTTCGAACGCGAGGGCGCGCCGTGCCTTGTCATCCAGCCGGCCCACCTTCCCGGCCAGATAGCCGAGGCCCAGGCCAAAGCCGTTGTGCAGCACCACGGCCAAAAACACGATGCCGCCGGCGGCCACAATCTTGCCGGAACTGCCGGCCACCACGATGGCCACGATCAGGGAAATCACGACGGCGGACGCCCAGGGCAGTGCCGGCAGCACCTTCGCCACGAGCTTCTTGAGGAAGAGCCGGGCGAGCAGCCCGGCGACGACGGGCAGCAGCACGGTCTTGACGATGTCGCCCACCATGGCGCCGGCGTCGATCTGCAGGTAGGAGCCAGCAAGGAACAGCACCAGCAGCGGCGTCACAATGGGCGCGATGAGCGTTGAAACCGAGGCAACGGCCACGGACAGGGCCACGTCGCCCTTGGCCAGGAAAGCCATCACGTTGGAGGCGGTGCCGGACGGTGCGCAGCCCACCAGGATCAGGCCCACGGCAAGTTCGGGTTCCAGGTTCAGTGCCACGGCGATCAGCCAGCCGGCCCCGGGCATGATCACATAGTGCGCCACAATGCCCAGCACCACAGCCCACGGGCGCTTGGCTACCGCGGCGAAGTCCGGCGGAGTCAGCGTCAGGCCCACGCAGAACATGATGATGCCCAACAGGTACGGCACGCTGGGTCCCAGGGGCTTGAACGCTCCGGGAAGCATCCAATCATGCTGGCACTGACGGGCGCTCCGGAGCCAGTTCGTGACCCCGCGCGGTAACAAGCCAGACCGCACCGATCCGGGTTTCTGCCCGGTACGGCGCGGCGCGGTGCCATACTGAGTTTTGCATCACTTCGGCAGTCGGGGGGAACTACGTCAATGGTCCTGGATACAGCGACCCTCAGGATCGCGTTCGCCCTCATGGCCTTGGTGCTCGGCCTGCTGTTCTACTTCTCGGCCTACCGCTTTACCCGCTCACCGTACAGCGGCTGGTGGTGCCTCGCCCTGGTGTTCTTCCTGACCGGCTCCGCCGCCTTCCTGTTCAACGGAACGGCCCACCAGTGGTGGGCCAACCCCCTGGGGAACGTGCTGCTGGTGCACGGCGGAGTGGCAGTCTGGGCCGGCGCCCGGTCGTTGCGGACCGTGCCGCCGCCGCGGTGGCTGTTCACGGCGATACCCCTGGTCGCCCTGGTCGCCTCCGCCGTCGACAATCCGGGCACCAACACCTGGGCGGGCGGTGCAGTGTTTTTGGCAGCCATGAGCCTGACGGTGGGCCTGGCCTCCCGGGAACTCTGGCGGCTCGAGCCCGGATATTCGCGGGTCCGGGTCCCGATGGCCGCAGCAGCAGCGGGGATGTCCGCGTTCTATCTCGCCCGGCTGGTGGTGTTCCTGCTCGAGGGCCCGGACGGACCAACCTTCGTCACATTTTTCGGCTCCGCGGTGACCACGCTGGTCACCATGGTGCTGCTGGTGGTGGTGTCCTTCAGCATGGCTGCGCTCAGCAGTGAACAGCAGACCCGGGCCCTCCGGATGGTGGCTACCCGGGATGACCTCACGGGACTGCTCAACCGCAAGGCCTTCCTGGACCTGGCCGGGGAGTATTTGGCGGACCCCGCCGTCACCCGCGCATCGGGGGCGCTCATCCTGGCCGACCTGGACCATTTCAAGGCCGTCAATGACACCTACGGCCACGCCGCGGGCGATGCGGCACTGCAGGCTTTCGCGGGCGCGTGCCGGGACACGGTGCGGGCCACCGACCTCACGGGACGGTACGGCGGTGAGGAGTTCATCCTCCTCATTCCCGGGGCAACGGCGGACCGCGCCGAACGGATTGCGGATGCGATCAGCCAGCGCCTGTCGGATTCTGCCCACCGGGATGGGCCGCGGATGCCCACGGCCAGTTACGGCATTGCCACGTACGACGCCGGGACGCAGGGCCTGGAGGCGCTGATAGCCGCCGCGGACGCGGCTCTGTATCAGGCCAAGTCGGAGGGCCGGAACCGGACTGCGCGCAGCGACCGCACCGGCTAGCCTCTGCACGGTCCGCGTCAGTGGTCCGCGTTGAGCTTTCCCGCCAGCCGTTCCCGCATCTGGATGCTGGCCGAGTTCAGCCCGATCAGCTCCACTTCCCGGCCGTGCCGGCGGTACTTCTCGGTGACGGCATCCAGCACCGCAATGGTGGAGGCGTCCCACAGGTGTGAGGCGTGCAGGTCGATCACCACGCGGCTGATGTCCGGCTCGGCGTCCAGTGCGTATTCGAACTGCGTGTACAGGTCGTTGGAGGAGGCAAAGAACAGCTCGCCGTCCACGGTGTAGGTGGCCACGTCCTCGCCGTTGAGCTCCACCACGGTCCGCTCGACGGTGACGAAGTGGGCCACCCGCCGGGCGAACATGGCCATGGCTGCCAGCACGCCTGCGCCGACGCCGATGGCCAGGTTGTGCGTGGCTGACACAACGGCCACGGTGATCACCATGACGGCGGTCTCGGACTTGGGCATCCGGCGCAGGGTCCGCGGAGCGATGGAGTGCCAGTCGAAGGTGATGGCGGAAACGAAGATCATCACGGCCACCAGGGCGGCCATCGGAATAAGTCCCACAACGCCGCCCAGCGTCACCACCAGGACCAGCATGAAGACGCCGGCAAGGAACGTGGAGACCCTGCTCCGGGCACCGGACCCCTTGACGTTGATCATGGTCTGGCCGATCACGGCGCAGCCGCCCATGCCGCCCAGGAAGCCGGTGACGATGTTCGCCACACCCTGGCCCCAGGATTCACGGGTCTTGTTGGAGCGCGTGTCCGTGATGTCGTCCACCAGTTTGGCAGTCATCAGCGATTCCAGCAGCCCCACCAGCGCCATGGACAGTGAGAACGGGGCGATGATCTGGAACGTTTCCCAGGTGAGCGGCACGTTGGGGATGAACAGTGAGGGCAGGCTCTCCGGCAGCTGGCCCTTGTCCTGCACGGCCGGCACATCCACTCCGGCCGCCACCACAAACGCGGTGAGCAGCACGATGGCCACGAGCGGTGAGGGCACCGCCGTCGTGATCCTCGGCAGGAGCACCACAATGACCAGGCCTATGGCCACGAGCGGATAGACCATCCACGGCACGCCGATCAGCTCGGGTATCTGGGCCATAAACACCAGGATGGCCAGGGCATTGACGAACCCCACCATCACCGACCGCGGGATGAAGCGCATCAGGCGGGTTACTCCGAGGACGGCAAGCAGGATTTGGAAAACCCCGGCCAGGATTACCGCCGCAATGAGATGGTCCAAGCCATGGCTGCGCATCAGCGGGGCGATCACCAGCGCCACCGCGCCCGTAGCTGCGGAGATCATGGCGGGCCGGCCGCCCACAAAGGAGATGGTGACGGCCATGGTGAAGGAGGCGAACAGCCCGATCCGCGGATCGACGCCGGCGATCACCGAGAAGGCGATGGCTTCCGGGATGAGGGCGAGGGCCACCACCAGTCCGGCCAGTGCCTCGGTCTTGAGGCGGCGGGGTGAGCGGAGGGTGGCCCTGACGGACTGGAGCTGCAGGGGCTGCATGGATCCCTATTTCTTGGTCTGGCGGTAGCGCTCGATCTGTTTCAGCCGCCGCAGGAGGCTGTCGCGCCGCGGGTGCGGAACGGCGTCGGACGCCTCGGCGGTGAGGTCAATGTGTTTGGTTCCGTACTGCCAGAGCAGGAGGTCATCCAGCAGGCGGTCCGGGCCGGGGGAGTAGCGGTGGTCCAGGGCCTTGCGGACCTCGGTGATCCGGTTGGCGCTGAGCAGGCCCGCGAGCTGCACGGTCTGGTTGAGGCCGTGTGCCGCCATGAGTTCGGCGGCCCAGCCCCAGTCATCATCAACTTTACGGTCCACGTGCGGCAGCAGGGTACGCCAGACGTCCCGGATCCGGTTCGGAGTGAGCTGGGCGGCACCCTCCCCGTCGAGGTCCCAGTAGCTGCGGACTTCCTCGTACCGTTCGTGCAGGTCAGCGAACGCACTTTCGACCGTCTCCAGCATGGCGGCCGTGGCCGTGAACTGGCGGTCGAAGTGCGGCGTCCAGGCCCGCGGGTCCTCGGCCTTGAAGCGGATGTCGTGCTCGATCTCGCTCCAGGCATGAGCGAAGACGGTACGGATCTGGCATTCGAAGAAGTAGCTGCCATTGGGCTGGATGTCCGGGTTGAAGACCTGCTGGTACTCCTTGACGGCCTCATTCTGGATGGTCCGCAGGATCAGGTGGCGGCTGGAGTAGCCGTACGTGCCCGATTCGATGGAGCCGATATCCTTCTCGCGGTCGCCACGGCAGTCGAAAACATTGCGCTGGCGTTTGATCAGGTTGGCCACGACGGCGTTCTCCGCCGGCAGCTTGGTGATGACGCGGACGCCCACCATGTCATTCAGTGTCCGGAACGGGTCCGGGAACTTCAGGGCGGGCGGACCGCCCGGTTCCAGGGGTTCCTCGATGCGGGAAATCTTCTCGCGGAACGACTCGATGGATTTGGTGCGGCCGGTGACGAAGAGGGGGGTAACCTCGGTGTCCTTCAGCATGTCGCGCAGGATGTGGAGAACGTCCTTGGTGACCAGCTTCAGGGCAGGGCGGACGCGCTCGTAGAGCTCCACGTTCTCCTGTACGGATTCGCGGAGGCTGACATCCAGGCTGTCCCAGTTACTCGGCATGGGTCCAGCTTACGGCGGGGGTCCGACGGGGCTCTCACGGTAGGCTCGGCACATGGCGGGGCTGCGGCGTCGGACGTTGGTCTCAACGGCGCTGGTGGGCGCCGCCGCGGCAGGCGTCGGCGTCCTGACCGCCGCGTGTTCGCCAAACCCGCAGGGGACCATCCCCGCGGGGGATGGGCCTGCGACAGGAAAACCGGGGGAGGAAGCAGTGCAGCGGCATAAGTACCACTATGGTGAGGATCCCAGCCAGTTCGGAGAGCTTTACCTCCCGGAACTGCCCGACGGCGGTGCGCACCGCGGCGTGGTGGTGGTCATCCACGGCGGCTACTGGCGCTCGCAGTACGGCGCGGAACTGGGGGAGCCGCTGGCCAGGGACCTGGCAGCGCACGGAATGGCCGCCTGGAACCTGGAGTACCGCCGGGCCGGCAACGGCGGCGGCTGGCCCAATACCTTTGCCGACGTGCTGGCCGGGATCGACAGGCTGGCAGGCCTGGCCGCAGGCCATTCCCTGGACCTGGACCGCGTGGTGGCACTGGGCCATTCGGCCGGCGGCCACCTGGCGGTGTGGGCGGCGGGGCGTGACCGGCTGGCGCAGCTGGGACTGCCCGACGCCGACCGCCAGGTCCTGCGGGCAAGCGGCACCGCCGCGGTCCGGCTGACCGGCGCGGTCAGCCAGTCCGGGCTGCTCAACCTGGCCGAGGCCGAAAAGCTGGACCTCAGCAACGGTGCCGTGAGCAACCTGCTGGGCGGGCCGCCGTCGAAATATCCGCTGCGCCTCCGGTACGCCGATCCGATGACGGCGATCCCGCTGGACGTGCCTGTCCACGTGGTTCACGCCATGGGCGATGAGGACGTGCCGCTGAGCCAGTCCGAGTCCTACACTGCTGCAGCCGGCGCCGCGGGCATGACCGTGCGGCTGACCAAGGTGCCGGGGGACCACTACGACCTCATTGATCCGAAGACCACCGCATACAGGGAATGCCGGGAGCTGGTGCGGCAGTTGCTGGGCTGACGCGGGACGTTATATTTCTCTTCTTCGGGGCATCTGGACATTGGACATCCCATCTCCTGTAAGCTGGTGCAAGAGAAAGTCGCTTAGGCGACGAGGAGGAGATCACGTGGCCCTTGCATCGCGAGAAGTATCGCCAGCCCGTTTCAGCGCCCAGATCCGGTCGAACGCACTGCAGACGCGGATCATGGAGCTCATCCTGGAGCAGGGCCTCGATGTGGGCGACGCGCTCCCCACCGAAAGTGAGCTGTCCGCTGAGCTGGGCGTGGGCCGCAACACGGTCCGCGAATCCCTGAAGGTCCTCCAGGCGCTGGGCGTGATCGAGATCCGCCACGGCTTCGGCATGTTCGTGGCCCCCAACAACTTCAGCGCCCTGGTCTCGGGACTGACCTTCCGCGGCCGGCTGTCCCTGCGGCACAAGGGCGAGGAGGCCATGGAACTGATCGACGTCCGGCAGGCCCTCGAATCAGGCCTCATCGGATCGGCGATCGACCTCATGACCACCGAACACCTTGCCGATCTTCGGACCACCATGGAAGCCATGGAAGCGGCAGCGGCCAAGGGCGAGGCGCTGGCCGAGCACGACGCCGAGTTCCACCGCCGGCTCTACGCGCCCCTCAACAATGAGCTGCTTATCAACCTGATGGACGTGTTCTGGCAGGTCTACCGCCAGATCCACGAGGCACTCGGCTCCGGCCCGGTCAACCTTGAAGAGCAGGCCCGCGTCCACTGGGAGATCTACGAGGCCGTTGAGAAGAAGGACAAGGCGCTGGCGTCCGAACGCCTGCAGCGCCACTTCGACGGCATCCGGCTCAAGCTCAAGGACGTTGCGTCGAGGTAGGCCCACCGATCACCCCCGCCGGAATCCTGGCGTGGGGTGATCAGCAGCAAGCGGCCTTTGCTGGCATCAGCGTGCGGCGGCAGCGGTCTGCTCCTGGAAGGCCGGCACCACGTGCTCGATGAAGAGTTCCAGGGAGCGCTTCTTCTCCTCGTGGGTCAGGCTGTTGTCGGCCCAGAAGCTGAACTCGTCCACACCGAGTGCCTCGTAGTGGCGGAGCCACTCGATCACCTCGTCGGGCGTCCCGATCATGGCCGTCCGGTGGAAGGACTCCGGCGTGAACTCAGGGCGGTCGGCGAACTTCTCTGCCGGGCTGGGCTCCAGGAATCCATTCTTCGGGGTGGTTTTGTTTCCGAACCAGGCATCAAACGTGCGGTAGAACTTCTGGATGGCCTCGGCCGGACGCC
>DATFAE010000288.1:0-7844 GCA_035254945.1 Arthrobacter sp.
CCCGGTGGCGTGCCGTCCTGCGCCGCCCGGACGTGGCCGAGCGGCCCGACGAAGCCACGTGGTCCCCGCTTGAGTACGCCTGCCATGTCCGGGACGTCTTCAGCCTCTTTGACCAGAGGCTGAACCTCATGCTCGATTCCGACGACGCCCGGTTCGAGAACTGGGACCAGGACCAGACCGCCCTCGACAAGGACTACGCCAACGCCGACCCGGCGGTGGTCAGCGCGGAACTGACGGCCGAAGGCCAACAGATCGCGGACTCATTTGCCGGTGTCCGCGAGGCCGAGTGGGGCCGGAAGGGCCTGCGCAGCAACGGCTCGGAGTTCACGGTGCTGACCCTCGCGCAGTACTTCCTGCACGACGTCGTCCATCACCTCCATGACGTGGACGGCTGAGCGGGCCCAGGGCTCCTTGTCCCACGCCATGCTGGTGTTGACCGCCCGGTTGCCCATTTTAGGGTAGGGGGGCCGGCGCGGCGTCACGAGGCTGAAGACTGTGAATTTCCGGCAGCCGGCTTCACTGCCCATGCATTCCCTCTATTTCCAATCTATGCCCGGCACGGGGTCTTGCGGCAAGCCCCCGTGCCGGGCAGATAATCGCGGGATGCAGGGAGTGGGAGCAACAAAATGAGCGAATCAGTACCGCCGGGCGGGGAACATGGAACAGTAATCGCCGGAGCAGGTCCCACGGGCCTGATGCTTGCCGCCGAGCTGGCGCTGGCGGGGATTGACACTGTCATCGTCGAGAAGCGGCCCAGCCAGGACCTTGCCGGCTCGCGGGCCGGGGGCCTGCACGCACGCACCATCGAGGTCCTCGATCAGCGCGGCATAGCCGACCGGTTCCTCGCGGAGGGGCAGGTGGCCCAGGTCGCCGGGTTTGCCATGACCCGCCTGGACATCAGCGACTTTCCCACCCGGCATCCGTACGGGCTCGGGCTGTGGCAGAAACACATCGAGCGCATCCTCGCCGGCTGGGTCGCCGAGCTGAAGGTCCCGGTGCGCTACGGCACCGAGGTGACCGGATTCGCGCAGGACGACGCCGGCGTGGACGTCACGCTGTCCGGGGGCCAGCGCTTGCGGGCGCAGTACCTGGTCGGCTGCGATGGAGGACGCAGCCTGGTCCGTAAAGGAGCCGGGATCGGGTTCCCCGGCTGGGATCCGACGACGAGCGCCCTACTGGCCGAAGTCGAGATGACCGAGGAGCCGGAATTGGGCATCCGCCGCACACCCTCAGGCATGCATGCCCTCAGCAAGGTCGAGTACGAGGTCAAGGACGGCGAGGTGGTCTACAAGCCCGGCGGCCGCGTGGGGGTCATGCTGACCGAGACGCAGCCCGGCACTGTCGAGCCGACCCTGCACGATCTGAGCGAAGGCCTCATCGCCGTCTACGGGACCGACTACGGGATCCACAGTCCCACCTGGATCACCAGGTTCACCGACATGACCCGGCAGGCTGCGGCCTACCGGGACAGGCGCGTCCTGCTGGCCGGCGACTCCGCGCATGTGCATGCCCCTGATGGCGGGCAGGGCCTCAACATCGGGTTGCAGGATGCGGTGAATCTGGGCTGGAAGCTGGCCCGGGTGGTCAACGGGACATCCCCGCCAAGCCTCCTGGACAGCTACCATGCCGAGCGTCATCCGGTTGCTGCCCGGGTGCTGCGGAACACGATGGCACAGGTCGCGCTCCGCCGCCCGGACGAACGCACGACGGCGCTGCGCGACACGGTGGCCGAGCTCCTGGGCATGGACGAGCCCCGCAGGCGGTTCGCTGCGATGATGTCCGGCCTGGACATCCATTACGACCTCGGCGACGGACACCCGCTGCTCGGACGCCGCATGCCCGACCTCGACCTCGTCACCGCCGACGGTCCGCTGCGCGTCTACACCCTGCTGCACACTGCCCGGCCGGTGCTTCTCAACCTCGCCGGGCGCGGCGGCTTCGACATCGGTCCTTGGGCAGGCCGGGTTGACCTGGTGGACGCCACTTGTGCCGGCCCGTGGGAGCTCCCGGTGCTCGGGACGGTCAGCGCTCCTGCTGCCGTCCTGATCCGGCCTGACGGATACGTGGCCTGGGTGGGAGAGCGTACCGAAGCGGGACTCGCTGAGGCGCTGGCCACGTGGTTCGGACCTCCAGGAACCGTGTAGGGGTGCAGGAGCCAGGCGCGGCGCGAAGGCGCGGTGCCAAGGCGCCGGGCGGGGTTCAGGACGCCGGCACCATGACTGGGTGACGCGCCGCGTCCGGAACCTCCTGTTGGGAAAGTTCCAGCAGGCCGTCCTCCGGGTGGATGTCGGACAGGTTGTGGGTCACCAGCACGACGGTCCGGTCCGACAGGCCGGACCGCAGGTCAGCCAGCATGCCATGTCCTGCTTCGGCGTCCAGATGGGCTGTCGGCTCATCGAGGAGGATGATTTCGGCTCCGGTCATAAGGGTCCGGGCAACAGCCAGCCGTTGCCGTTCTCCGCCGCTGAGGAACGACCCCCCGGGTCCGATCCTGGTGTCCAGGCCAGCAGGCAGCCGGGCGACGAGTCCGCTGAGGCCAACGGCCGCAAGGGCGGCTGCCATCGCGGCGTCGGCGTCGTCCGGATCCTCCGGACCTTCCGGGTTCTCCGAGGCGGGGCGGCCCAGCAGGAGGTTGCCGCGGAGCGTCGAGTCGAACAGGTGCGCCTCCTGCGGGCACCAGGCGGCCTGTCCGGTCACGCGTATCCGGCCGGCCACAGGCGGGAGGAAGCCAAGCAGCACGGACAGCAGCGTGGACTTTCCGGCGCCCGACGGCCCGGTGACGGCGAGCCAGCGTCCGGGCGCGGCAGCGGCGCTCAGGCCGGTGAATACCGGATCCCCGCCAGGCCAGGCCGCCGTCACCCCGTCAAGCTCCAGCCCCGGGGCTGCACCGGCTCGGGCGGCGATGCCGTCGGCGCCTGCCTGCGCACCGGCTGCCGGCGGCCCGTCGAGGGCGCCGGACCGGCCGATCCCGAGCATGACCATACGGAGTGCCGGGAACTGGCGGACCGCCGTCGTCATGGCGGCATAGGGTTCCACCAGGGCCAGCTGCAGGAGGACGATCACGGCCGCCGTGGCGGGAGCCACCGATCCGTCCAGGACCCGGGGCGCGGCCATGACCGCGGCGGCCAGTGCGGCCACGCCGCAGGCGGCCGTGGTGACGGCCTGGCCCAGGCCTTCAGCCCAGGCGGACCGCTGGGAGGCCCTGGTGGCGGCGCGGTCTTCAGCGGCAAGGTCCGAGAGCACCAAGGAGGCTGCCCCGTTGGCGTGGAGTTCGGCCCGGGCGTCGAGGGCCGCCGCGGTGCGCCGGAGCACCCCGTCACGCAGGTTCTGCTCGGCCGCTGCCGATTTCCGGTCCGCCCACAGTGCCGCTGCGGGGGCCAGGAGCAGGCTGGCTGCTGCGGCTGCCGCCGTGGCGGGAAGCGCCGCCGGCACCAGCAGGCCCGTCGCGGTGAGTGCCGCGGCAGCCACCGCCACGGCGGTCACGGGCGGCAGGATCACGCGCGGGAGCAGGTCCCGGACGGTGTCGACGTCGTTGATCACCGAGCCCAGGACGTTGCCGCCCTGCAGGAGGCGGCGAAGGGAAAGCGCACGGCGGCTCAGTGATTCCCAAAGGCGGCCGCGCAGCCGGGTGAGGGTGGCGAACACGGCGTCGTGCACCAGGAGGCGTTCCCAGTAGCGCAGGACGGCGCGTCCGATGCCGAAGAAGCGTACCCCGACGATCGCGGTGAGGAGGTACAGGATGGGCGGCTGTTCGCTGGCCCGGATGATGAGCCAGCCGGACACCCCGGACAGGCCGACGGCGAACAGTGCCGCCAATGTACCCACCACCGCGGCACCGGTAAATTGCCTGCCGACGGGCGCGAGGAGTCGGGCCAGGAGCAGCCCCGTGGCCGGACCCCTGGTGCCCGGATCCCTGGTGCCGGCGGTCCGGCCGCTGGCCGGAGGCGCCGCCATCGGGGCACCGGAGTCCGTACCGGCATCGGTGTCCGCCGGGAGGGCCGCTTCCGTACGGACTGGCCGCCGGCGGGCCGCCGGCGCGTCTGATCGCCGGGCGGCCAGGGCGCGTTCCTGCGTGAGGCCCCGTGCCGACACGGCAACCACGTGGTCGGCCAGGGCGCGGGTCCGGGCGTCGTGCGCCACCAGGATCACTGTGACCCGGCCCCGCAGCGCCAGGATGGCATCCTCCACCTGCGCGGCCGAGCCGCCGTCCAGGTGTGCCGTAGGTTCGTCGAGCAGGAGCACCGTGGCGCCGGACCTGATGCGTGCCAGACCCCGGGCCAGTGCCACGCGGCGCAGCTCCCCCGGGCTCAGTTCGGCGGGGTGCCTGGAGGCCAGATGACCGGCGGCAGCCGCGGCGAGGCACTCACGGGCCGCGGCTTCATTGGGTTCCGCCGCCCCTGGCCCGCTGGCCAGGTACAGCATGACTTCGTCAAGGACCGTGGACTGCACCATGACCGGGCGCTGCGGCACCCACGCCACACTGTCACGGTCGAAACCGGAGAGCCGGCCGGTGACGGCAGTGCCCGCGCCGTCGCCGATCGTCCCGGCCAGCACGCCCAGGACGGTGCTTTTCCCTGTGCCGCTCGGCCCGTCCAGGGCCGTGATCCTTCCCGGCGGGGCCGTGAAGGTCAGGGGCCCGACGGCGGGCGCGGACCTGCCCTCATAGGTCACCGTGAGGCCGGTGACCTGTACTCCCCTGCCGGCTGCCGCGCAGGCAGCGGCACCGCCGTCGGCCTCCGGGTCCCGGGCGTCCGTGCAGGCGACCGGCAGCGGCCGGGGCTCGGGCGCTGTGGTGACCGCGGTCGTTTCGGCGAGCGCCGCGCGGCCGTCGTCGCTGGCGTGGTGCGCGGTGCCCAGCTCGCGGAGGGGAAGATAGCAGTCGGGCGCGAGGATCAGGGCCAGGAGGCCTGCTTCCAGCGGCATGTCACCGTGCACCAGGCGCACGCCGATGAAGACGGCCACCACTGCCACCGAGATGGTGGCGATGAGCTCCAGGGCAAGCGCGGACAGGAACGCTGTGCGCAGCGTCTGCATGGTCCGGGACCGGTACTCCTCCGAAATCTCCTCGAGTGCCTTGCGCTGCGCTGTGGCGCGCCCCAGCCCCACCAGCACGGGAAGGCCTTTCGCCAGCTCCAGCATGTGGGCCGAGAGGCGGGAAAGGCTGGCCTGGGCAGCCTGGACGTTGTCCTGCGTATACCGGCCGATCAGGACCATGAAGAGCGGCACCAGCGGGACCGTCAGGACAATCACCACGGCGCTGACCCAGTCGGCGAAAAGGATCCGGGCCCCAAGCAGCAGCGGAATGGCCGTGCAGTTCACCAGCGCGGGCAGGAATTGCGTGTAGTAGCTGTCCAACGCGTCCAGTCCCCGCGTGGCCAGGACTGCGAGGCCGCCGTCCGCGGGGCCGGTGGCGCGGGCGCCGTTCCGCAGTGCCCGGGCCAGCAGTCCGGACCTGAGTTCCTCCTTGACGCCCAGCGCGGCACGCCGGGCCGCGACGCCCTGGGCCCAGACAGTTCCGGACCTGAGGACGGCGCCGGCCAGCCCCCAGCCGAGGCCATCCGCCCAGGCGGGGTCCGCGGCTGCGAGGCCCGCCAGCATGGAGGCGACCGCCTGTCCCATCAGGACCAGGGACAGCGCCTTGAGTGCCGCCAGGAATCCCAGCCAGTAGAGGGCCGAACGGGTGACGGGGCCGGAGGGGAAGTCTGGGCGCACCGCTTAGCCCTTGGTGAAGGCTTTGGCAGCGACCGCCGGGAGGAAGCTGTGCGCCTCCGGGATGTGCGCTGCGCTGACGCGGCGGCGGAAGACCCAGTAGGTCCAGGCCTGGTAGGCGATGACCAGGGGCAGTCCCACTGCCGCGACGATGCTCATGAGCCCCAGTGTGTAGTCCGAGGAGGAGGCGTTGGAAATGGTGAGGTTGAAGTCCGGGCTGATGGTGGAGGGCAGCACTACGGGGAACACGGCTCCGAAGATCGAGGCGCTGCCCAGGACCAGGAAGGTTCCCAGGGCAGCGAATGCCGCTCCCTCGGAGCCCTTGCGGGCCTGGAGCCAGGCGCCTGCTGCGGCCGCGACGGCCAGCACCACCGCGGCGAGGGTCCAGGGCTTGCCGGCCATGACCTGGACGCTGATGGCCCATCCGGCCAGGGGCAGGAGCAGCACGGGGAGCAGGCGGGTGAACCAGCTGCGTGCACGGTGGCGTACGTCGCCGTCGGTCTTCAGGGCCAGGAAGGCCAGGGCGTGCAGCAGCGAGAAGCAGACCACGGCCAGCCCGCCCAGGACGGCGTACCCGCTGAACCATGAGAACGGGCCGCCTTCGCGGTCGCCGTTGGCGTTCAGGGGCAGGCCGGTGGTGGTGAGGGCCAGCGCCGCGCCGACGCCGAAGGCGGCCAGGAAGGAACCGAGCGCGATGGCCCAGTCCCAGCGGGCGCGCCAGCTGTCGCTGTCCACCTTGCCGCGGTACTCGAAGGCCACGGCACGGAAGATGAGCGCCACGAGCACCACGAGCAGCGGCAGGTACAGTGCCGAGAAGAGGGAGGCGTACCAGAGCGGGAACGCGGCGAAGGTTGCGCCGCCGGCGGTGAGGAGCCACACCTCGTTCCCGTCCCAGACGGGGCCGATGGTGTTCAGCAGCACCCGGCGTTCGGTGTTGTTCCGGGCGAAGATCTTCATGAGCATCCCCACGCCGAGGTCAAAACCCTCCAGGAAGAGGTATCCCGTCCACAGCACTGCGATGGCGATGAACCAGATGGTGGGCAGCAGTTCCATTCTTGCGTTTCCTCTGCTCTTAGTAGGCGAATGCCAGGACGTCGTCGGCGGGCTTGCCGGCATCCGGGCCGCCCTTGCCGCCCGGGGTGGCGTCCTCGTTTTCGTCCACCGGGGCGTGGGCCAGTTCAGGCATGGCTGAGGCGATGCCGCCGCGGATGTACTTGACCAGGAGTTTGACTTCCACCACCAGCAGCACAGCGTAGACGGCGGTGAGCACCACCAGAGAGGTCAGCAGTTCCCCCGCCGAGACGCCCGGGGAGACGGCCGCTGCGGTGAACATGAAGACCTGGTCAATGCCGTTCAGGTCGGGGTTGGGGGCTACTACGAAAGGCTGCCGGCCCATTTCGGTGAAGATCCAGCCGGCCGCGTTGGCGCCGAACGGGGCCAGGATGCCGAAGACAGCCAGCCGCATCAGCCAGGGGGACGCCGGTACGGTGCCCTTGCGGGTCGCCCACAGGGCCACAAGGGCCGCCAGTGCCGCGAGTCCGCCGAACCCGATCATCATGCGGAATCCCCAGTAGGTGACTTCCATGACGGGGACGTACTGGATCTCCTGGCCGGCGCGGTCACCGTAAATCGGGTTGTCCGGCAGGTTGGTGCCGTAGTCGGCTTTGTACTGGTCCAGCAGGCTGTTGACGCCCTTGACCTCGGTGGTGAAGTCGCCCTTCGCCAGGAAGGACAGGATGCCGGGGACCTCGATCAGGGCCACAATGTCATCGCAGCTGCCGGACCCGAGGTTGCCGACGCTCAGCACGGAGAATCCGGTGCCGTCGTGGCAGGCGGCCTCGGCGGCAGCCATTTTCATGGGTTGCTGCTCGAACATCAGCTTGCCCTGCAGGTCACCGGTGAGGGCGGTTCCGGCGAAGGAGATCATGGCGACGACGGCCCCGATGCGGAGGGAGCGGATCCAGACTGTGTGGTCGGTCCGGTCACGGCCGGGAATGTCCGCATCGCCGGGAACTACCTTCCCGTCCGCGTCCACGGTGTCGATGCCATCGCGGCGGCGCCGCCAGAGGTGGTACCAGGCGATGCCCAGGAGGAATCCTCCGGCGACGGCCAGCGCGCCCATCAGGGTGTGCGGT
>DATFAE010000289.1:0-19763 GCA_035254945.1 Arthrobacter sp.
GTACACCGTTCCGGCTGGCCGGTTGTGCGCCAGTTCGAGGGCGATCTCCACACCCGACGTGCCCGCGCCCGCCACCAGTACGGCGCCGTCGGGGATGCCGGCCGGGCCGCGGTACTGGCTGGTGTGGAGCTGCGTGATGCCGGGATCCAGCTCCTGCGCGGCTGCCGGGATGCGGGGAATGGAGTTGGCGCCCGGCGTGGCTATCACGTTCCGCGCCCGCAGCTCACCGGCGCTGGTTTCCAGCTCAAAGACGCCGTCTGCCCGCCGGACCGACAGGACGCGGATACCCGTCCGGACCGGCAGCTGGAAGTGCTGCGCATAGCTTTCCAGATAGTCCGCGAAGTCATCCTTGCTGGGGTAGCTGCTGCCGGCCGCCGGGAACTTCAGGCCGGGCAGGGCACTGTACCGGGCCGGGGTGAAGAGCTGCAGCGAGTCCCACCGCCGGCGCCAGACGTCCCCCACCCGGTCCGCGCCGTCCAGGATGCTGACGTCCAGCCCTGACGGTTTCAGGTAGTAGCCCGCGGCGAGGCCCGACTGCCCTGCCCCGATCACCAGAACGTCATAGATGCGCGAATCCATGGCCAGCTCCTTCGCCCGATCCGGGGCGCTGCCTCTGCGGCTGCCCTGCGGATTTCACTAGAATAGCATTCCAGTGAGTGGAGGGATAGTCTAGTTTCATGCCTGCTTCAGCCGCCGCCTCCGCTGCCCCCAAACCCAGCCGCCGCGCGGTCCAGGCGGCGGACACCCGGGCCCTGATCGTGTCCGTGGCCGGGCGGCTGTTCGCTGAACAGGGGTACGTGCCCACCACCATCGACGCCATCGCCTCCGAAAGCGGCGTGGCGCTGCAGACCGTCTACAACTCAGTGGGGAACAAAGCGGCGCTGCTGTCCGCGGTACTGGACGCAGCGGCGTCGGGCCCGCACTCGCCGTCGAACGTCCTGGAACTGATGCGGCAGCGGACCGCGGACGCGCCCGACTTCGACGCGCTCATCGCCGTCCTGGCCGACTGGTTCGTGGAGGTCCACCGGCGCACCGGACCCGTCATGGGGGTCATTGCCCAGGCCGCCGCCGTCGACCCGTCCGTGGAAAAGCTGCAGTCCGCAAGGGCGCTGCAGCGGCTGGAACGTTACGGTGAGGCGGCCGCCGCGGTGCGGTCCCGGGGCGGGCTGCGGTCCGGGATGTCCGACGCCGATGCTGCCGCCGCCATCTGGTCGCTCGGCCACCCGCAGACGTACCGGACGCTGGTGGGCGACGCCGGCTGGACCGTCAAGGCCTACCGCGGGTGGCTCCTGCGCTCGCTGGCTGCCGCGCTCGCGTAACAAGCCCGGGTTTTGCCTGCTGGCACCGGGCAGGGATGGGCCCCGGAGCCCACCGAATGGGATCTCCGGGGCCGTGCAGTGAGGGCGCCGACTAACCCGTAATCAGGATGGCCGGATCGTCAAACCCGGCGAAGGTCAGCGAGTACCTGTAGCTGATGCTGGTGCCAGTGATCTCCGGTGTCCAGTTAGGGTTCGGGCAGCTGAAATCGGCCAGGAACTGCGCCGAGCTCGTTCCGGTCGCGGTCTGCGGCGCGACCACCAGCCTGCCGTTCTTGGTGGAGGTGATCACCGAACTGGTTGTCGTCGTCTCGGACTCGGTGAAGGGGTCAACGATCTTGCTGTTCACGCCCGGGTTGTGGCACACGCCGGTGAACGTGCTGGTGACTGCCAATGTAACGGTCGCGTTGGTGTTTCCGACGCCCGCAATCTGAGTGCCGGTGCAGCTTACGGTGAGGCCGCTGAGGGTACAGACGGGCTCGGCGAAGCCATTGGCGTAGTGGGCTCCCTGGGGAGCGTTGTCGAAGTTAGTGGCCGCATGTGCCGCGGTCATGCCAGTTGCGAGGGCGAACAGCATTGCCGCGAGCAGAATCA
Organism: Arthrobacter sp.; assembly: GCA_035254945.1. Lineage (GTDB taxonomy): Bacteria > Actinomycetota > Actinomycetes > Actinomycetales > Micrococcaceae > Arthrobacter. Next base: position 1,911 of record DATFAE010000289.1, read on the forward strand.
TGACGCGGCGGAGTGATAGCTTCATTTTCAGACCTTCTGCAGATGCCTTAGGCGTCGATGCCGAAGGCAGTAATAACAGGAATCCGCGGATCGGGCTTTCGCCCGTCCGTGCGTGTGCTTCGGAAGCCCTCATAAGCCCCCAAAGGCCACCCGGCCGCAGCCCCCAGATTTACTGCGCCTCTCAAAGCGGGCGAGCGACTATCAGCGCCTTTGCCTGTGGTGTCCTCGCCGAACAACTGATTACGGCCGTATCCGGCTAGTTTTTCGTGCAGATATTTGGATTCTTTCAGTGCAAACGCTGCAAATATGAATCCGCCGAGTCCCAGCTCGTGGCGGTGCGCATGCCGTCAGTGGCAGGCGACACGGAGGCCTGTGAAATGTCACCTCCAAGTAAGAACATCTTACGTCTGCGCGGCGGATTATAACATACGGCAGCGCTAAGTTGGGCGATCGGCGGGGGGCCCATTCGTTGGTCAGAGCGTATAGCCGAACACGTCGACCACCATGTGCGTGGTTTCCAGCCGCGGTACCTGGTTGAGGATGGCTTGGACCTCTATCTTGCCTTCGGCTCCAATGGGTACGAAGGCCAGGTTCGCCAGCGTCTGTCCGCCGCCGAAGTTCAGGTTGGATGTCTGCTGCCACGGCGTCATGTAACCACGTGCCTCGAAATAGCCGAAGGTTGTGGGCTCGGTGACCGTGAGGTTTACCCAGACGCCACGTGCGTTCTGCGGGATTCCGTTCACGCCGGCTACCTGCAACGGTACGGTCTCGGCATTGACTACCGGGCCGCGGAAGGTCCGGGTGTCCAGGAAGCGGGTGGGGGCGATCCCCACGAAGGCTCCGTCGGTGGACGGCGTGCCCGGCAGGAAGTAGCCCACAACGTCTGCCACAACCTGGGCTGTTCCGTACGAGGTGTTGGAAATGGTCACCGTGCCATCAGGACCCAGCGGCACCACGGCAAGGTTGGGAACGGTCTGGCCGGACACGTAGTTCTGGTTGGAGACATTCGGCTTTGCGGAACCTGTGGGATACGCGATGAATCCGTAGGACGTGGGTTCCGTGACGGTGAGGTTCACCACCACCGCCGAGGCGTTGGCCGGAACGCCGGTGGTCCCTCCCAGGCGGAGCGGAACGCTGCTGCCGCCGGCAACGGGGCCGGACGAGGTCCTGGTGTCGAGAACCCTGGTGGGTACCACCGGCTGGTAGGAACCCGGAGCATCCCATTGACCGGAAATATCGAAGTATCCCGAAGCATCAACGACAATCTGCACGCTGCCTGCCGACGTGTTGGCGATGGTGATGTACCCATCAAGGCCAACTTCCACGATGGCCAGGTTCGCCACCATGTGTCCCGGCCCGTAGTTGACGTTGGAGGTGCGCGGTGCGCTCACGCCCGAGTGGTATGCCGTGAGGAATCCGGACGAGGTGGCGTTGGTAGCCGTGATGTTGAGGACCACCGCCTGCGTGCCGGCAGGGAATCCGTGTGCCCCGGAGATTTGGATCGACACAGAACCTCCCCCCGGGACAGCGCCGGACGATGTCCGGGTGTCCAGGAGCCGGGTGGGCATCATGGGGACGACGCCGCCCACGGGTGCGGTTCCGGCCACGGCCGGCGGTGCGGCCGCTGGGCCAACCAGCACTGAGACTACTGCACCAAGCACGAGCAAAAGGCACACCAGCTGAGATCTGGTGCGGGCATGGTTCTTCAATTGATTCCCCCCAATATGAAAATGCGAAAGAGCATTCTGTAGGAGGAGCGTACTTCGTGCCCGGCCGGATTGTTTGCCGGCGCCGAGCCGCCGTGGCGAACACTGCTGGCAACCCGGGTGCCGTCAGCGCACGGGTGAGTCCCGCCGTCGTGCCGCATACGCGAACAGCGACGTCGTGGCCACCGTGGCCAGGTACCCGGCAATGACAATGAGGGAGATGCCTGCCCAGAAGTAGTTTGTGGTGCTGGTTTCCTGCGCCGCGCCGGGAGCGATCATGGCCAGCGAATACACCGCCACACCGGCCGACGCAAGGCCGATCAGCACCGGCAGCGTCAGCCAGATCTTTGCCGACCCCACATGCCTGCCGAAGCCGTCCCACACATTCCAGGACCCGTCGTGGCGCACAATCAGCCAGCCTGCGGGAATCATGAACGCGCCCACCAGCAGGAACGCGGCCACGACGTCCGCGGGCCGGTGCCACTGGTTGATCAGCGTGGACACACCCGACGCGATCGCAAATGTACCCCCTACAAAACCGGCCATCGGCCGCCAGCGCGGGGACGCCATCAGGAACACCGCCGCCGCGGCGGACGCCGCCAGCGTGGTGTGCCCGGACGGCAGGGAATTCAGCTCCAGGGTGATCACGCCCTTGTCCGGGCGGGGCGGCAGCACGTCCTTGAGCACCTGGGTGGCCACGTTCGCGCCGATGCACGCTGCCACGGCGATCCCCGCGGCCGTCCAGCGGCGCCGGATCACCGTCACAAACAGGACCACGACGGCGGCCATCACCAGGGAGATAGTGGGCAGCCAGTCCAGGAACTCGGTGGCGGCCTTGCCAGCGGGACCGTGGATGTCCACGGCTTCCACCAGCGCGGACTCGTCGATGAACTGTCCCGTGGTGGTCTGGACGAAGTAGTAGTACGTGGCGATCAGTCCCACGATGCACGCCAGCGTGGCGAAGGCGAACATAAAGCCGGAACCCGGGGCTGGGCGCAGCGGGGTCCGGGCCGGGGCCTGTCGTGGAAAGGTCATCAGTTAAGGGTGTCACAGAAATCTGGGAGCCGGCTTCACCCAACTGGATGGCAGCTGATGCCGTTTTGCCAGCTCAAAACTGCATCAGCTGCTAGTTACGTGGGCGGGTTCACCGGAGCCAGGCGGGGGATGCTGGCCGCGGCGATCAGCAGCGCGAGGGCTCCGAGGCCGAAGGGCAGCGCCGTGAGGGTGGCCACCCCGCCCACCAGCAGCGGCCCGCCGGCGTCGCCCAGTTCCCGGCCGAGCTCGGCGGATCCCATGGTGCGGCCCATGCGCTCCGGCGGGGTGGTGTCCGCCAGGTGCGCGAAACCCAGGGGAGTTGCCGCGCCGACGCCGACCCCGATCGCCGCAGCAGCGAGGAAGATGGTGACCGGGGCCGGGGCGACCGCGAGCACACCGACGCCCGCCGCGATGAGGAGGAGTCCCGCCGTCGTGCCCTGGTTGTCACTGACCCGGTTCCGGTCCCGCAGCCGGCCGATCCGCGGCTGGGTCAGCACGGAGCCCAGAGCCAGGAGGCTGACGGCTGCGGTGCCGGCGACGGCGTCCAGGCCGTGCCGGGTGGCCAGCGCCGGGAGGAATCCGACGGCGGCACCGAGCGCCGCGGTCGACGCCGCCAGCACCAGGGTGGGGACGAGGAACCGCCGTTCTCCGATCTGCCGTGCCAGGTCCAGCACGGTGTACCGCTGGCGCGGGAGCGGTTCCAGGTGCGGCACGGCCAGCAGGACCCACAGTGCCGTGGCTGCCGCGAGTGCCGACAGGGTGCCGAACAGCAGGGCGAAGCCGCCGGCCCAGATCAAGGCTGCGCCCAGCAGCGGTCCGATGATGTAGCCCAGGCTCTTCCACGAACCGTACCTGCCGAAGTACGTGCCCGCTTTCCCGCCACGTGCCATCCGGGCCACCATGGCCGAGGACGCCGGCGAGAAAGCGGACGCGGCGGCGCCCTGCCCGAGCCGGGCCAGCGCCAGCATCAGCGGGTCCGCCGCCCAGAGCCCGATCAGCGACAGTGCGGCGAAGGCCACCAGTCCGCCGACGACGACCGGCTTGGCGCCGATGCGGTCGCTGAGGGCGCCGAAGACGGGCTTGAGGAAAACCTCGGAGATGTCATACAGGGCAAGGAGGATGCCCAGGTTGAGCAGCGTCAGGCCGATGTTTCCGCTCTGCGCACCCAGGCCGGCGGCGATGCTGTGGGCCCCGAACGCGGTGACAAATCCTGCGGCGTACAAGGGGGCCGATGATGCGCCGGTGGCGCGTGCCTGCGTGGTGCCGGCCCGGGTCATGAGTGCACCTCGCCGTAGACGAGCGCGGCGAAGCCGTCCAGGGCTTCAGTGCAGGCGGCGAGGCTTTGCTCGGCGCTGGCTGCTGCGGGGCTGCCGAACACGTCCTTGCTTCGGATGGACCGGAACCACCGGCGCAGCCGGTCCAGGCTCTGCTCCTCTTCCTCGAGCTCGGCCAGGGTGAACTTCTGCTTGGCAATCTCCTTCGCGATTTCGTCCGTGAACTTGCCGCAGTCCGCGGTGAACTCCGCCCACTCGTCCGCACGCGCGGCGTTGAACAGCTCCCGCAGCCGGCCCGCGTCGTCGTCGTCCGGTCCGGTTGTGAGCAGCAGCAGTTCGCCGTTTCCCGCTTGAGCCAGGTCCTTGGCCTTCCCGGCGCCATCGCGGCAGGCGGGAACATCCGGCGCGGTCCAGGCCCCCTGGCCGATGGGGACCGCGCCGAAGCGCCGCAGCTCGCGCCACACAGCCACACGGTGCCGGGACGGCTCCGACGGGACCTGCACGAGCATTACCAGCCAGGAAACCTGTTCAAGAGAAGTCACACCTTGAAGTGTAACAACTGTTACAACTGCCACAGCAACGCGGGGTCACTCCTGGCCCAATATGAGGCGTTTATCGGGCCGGAAGTGACCCCGCGTTGCTTTAAGAAAGGGCGGGCGTCAGGTGAGGGACGCCGCCAGCTCCTCGATGATCTCGAACTGTTCGCGCACGCCGCCTTCCATGCCGGACTGCGCAATCATGTCCCGGACTTCCCTGCTTCCCGCGTTGGTGCGGATCCTGACCGTGGTGCCGCCGCCGTCGGCCTCCTCGAAGGTGACCGTGTTGACCACGGCTCCCTCCTCGCTGTCCGGCGAGGCGCCCGGCATCTCCATGACCTCCGTGTGCACGATCCGTTCGTTGGGCACAATCTCCCGGTATGTCCCATGGAACGCCACCTCGAACCCGCCGTGCGCCACCATGACGTACCGCCACGCGCCGCCCACCCGGAAGTCCATGTCCGCGACCGTCATTTCGCCGCGCCGGCCGGGCCACCACTTCCGGACGAGCGCGGGTGTGGTCCAGGCCCGGTAGACGAGGTGCCGGGGCGCGTTGAGCGTGCGCGTGATCAGGATTTCCTCGTCGCTGGGGAGGGTGACTTCCATGGTGCCGCTGCTTGCCTGTGCCATTGCCCTGCTCCTTCTCCTATTTTTCTTGCTCTTTGAGGTCCTCCAGCACGTCCTCCAGGAGGTCGAAGCGCTCCTCCCAGAGGTGCTGGTAGCCGGCAACCCAGTCGTGGATGGGCTTCAGGGCCTGCGGATTCAGCCGGTAGACGCGCTGCCGGCCTTCGTCGCGCACGTCCACGGCCCCCACCTCGCGCAGGACGCGCAGGTGCCGGGAGACGTGCGGCTGGGCCAGGCCCAGGAGTTCCACGAGTTCGTTGACGGGCCGCTCCCGTTGGGCGAGGGCGTCCAGAATCTCCCGGCGGCGGGGCTCAGCCACCGCGTTGAACGCATCTGCCGTTGTTGCTGCCCGTGCCATACCGGAATTGTATACCCATATGGATATGCGTTGGAAGGAAATCGGGAGCATTTGCGGTATTCACAAAACTGTGAAACTGAGTAGTGTCCGAGGTATGGAAACCATCATCCAGACCGTTGACTTGCACAAGCACTTCGGCAGGGTCCGGGCGCTTGACGGACTTAACCTTGACGTCCATCGCGGCGAGATCCACGGATTCCTCGGGCCCAACGGCGCCGGCAAATCCACCACCCTGCGCGTCCTGTTGGGCCTGGCCAAGGCGACGTCCGGCACGGCCAGCGTCCTGGGCATGGACCCGTGGACACAGTCCGTGGAACTGCACCGCCGGCTGGCCTACGTTCCCGGCGACGTGCGGCTCTGGCCCAACCTCTCCGGCGGTGAAACCATCGACCTGCTCTCGCGCCTGCGGGGCGGCACGTCGGGCCGCACCGCCGAGGGCAGGGACTACCGGCAGCGGAAGGCACACCTCTGCGACGCCTTCGACTTCGACCCCGGCAAGAAGGGCCGCGCCTATTCCAAGGGCAACCGGCAGAAGGTGGCCCTGATCGCCGCCCTGGCCACGGACGCCGAGGTCTACCTCCTCGACGAGCCCACCAGCGGCCTCGACCCGCTCATGGAGGCGGTGTTCCGCCGCGAGGTGCTCGCCGCCGTCGAACGCGGCGCCACCGTGCTCCTCTCCAGCCACATCCTCTCCGAGGTGGAAGTGCTGTGCCACCGCGTGAGCATCATCCGCGCCGGCAAGGTGGTGGACGGCGGGACGCTGGACTCGCTGCGCCACCTCACTCGCAGCGAGGTCTCGTTCGCGGCGGACGGCGTGGACACCCGGGCGCTGGGCGAGCTGGCTGCCGTCCATGACCTGACGTCCGACGGCGGCAGGGTCAGGTTTGGTGCCGACTCGGACCGGGTTGCGGAGGTGCTTCCGGTCCTTGGCGCCTTGGGCGTCCAGGGCCTGATCATCACGCCGCCGTCCCTGGAGGAGCTGTTCCTGCGGCACTACGGAGATGCGCCCGCGCGGGTTAACGGCGCCGAAGGGGAGCACGCTGATCATGCCCGGCGGCGGCACCTGCTTGGCTCGAGGGGCCGTGCCTGAGATGGGCACACTCCGGATTCTCTGGGGCCACCGCCTGCGGCGGGACCGCTGGCAGCTGGTCATCTGGGTGCTGGGCATCGGCGCCCTCGCGCTGTTCTCGGCCACAGCCATCCAGGGGACTTTCGGCGATGAGTCCAGCCGCGCCGAAATCCTGCAGCTGGCCATTGCCACTCCTGCCATCCTGATGCTTCGCGGCCTGGCGCGCGGGGCCAGCCTGGGCGCTTTCACGTTCTTCCAGATCTATGCCTTCCTTGCCCTGCTGGCCGGCCTGATGAGTACTTTCCTGGCAGTGCGCCACACCCGGGCTGACGAGGAAAGCGGCAGCGCCGAGCTGGTTGCAGCCACCCCGGCCGGCCGTCTCACCCCCGCCGTCGCCACGATCCTGCACGGCACCTCAGCCAACGTTGCGGTGGCGCTGTCCGTGTTCGCCGGCTACACGGCCGCGGGGCTGGATCCCGCCGGCGCCATGGTGGCGGGCGCCGCCGTGGGCGCGGTGGGGCTGGCCTTCCTGGGCGTGGGCCTGCTTGTGGCCCAGCTGATGGGCACCTCCCGCGGTGCCAACGGGTTCTCCTCGGCGCTGGTTGTCCTGGCGTACATCCTGCGGGGCATCGGGGACGCTACAGGCACGCCAAGCGCCGACGGGACGGTGATGACCGCGGGAACCGCCAGCTGGTTCTCCCCGATCGGGTGGGGACAGCAAACGTTCGCCTTCACAGGTGACCGGTGGTGGCCGCTGCTCCTGCCGCTGGCGCTCGCCGCCGCCTGCGGGGCCGTTGCCTGGCTCCTCCTGAAACGGCGGGACAGTGGCGCGAGCGTCTGGGGGGCACTTCCCGGGCGGATGGCCGCACGTCCCTCGCTGAACAGCCCTACGGCGCTGGCCCTGCGCCTGCAGGCAGGTTCGATCATCGGCTGGGGCATCGGCGGGCTGGCCATGGGAATCCTGGCAGGCTCCCTGGGAAGCGCGATCGCCGCCGCCGACCTGTCCAACAGCAACATCACCGCGGCGCTGCGTGCCATGATCCAGTCCCAGGGTGTATCGCTGACGCAGCTCCTGATTTCGGCCATGTTCTCGATCGCCGGAGTCCTGGCCGCCGCCTGCGGGCTGCAGGCCGTCATCCGGCTCCGCCAGGAGGAGGCGGCAGGGACCGCGGAACTGCTGCTCGCCGCCCCCGTCAGCCGGATGCACTGGATGGTCAGCTACCTGCTGCTGGGCGGCGCTTCGGTGCTGCTGGTGATGTTCCTGGCGGCGTTGGGGACCTGGGTCTCCCTGGCGGCTTCCGGTGACACCTCCGTGGAGGGGCGGACAGTGTGGGAGACCGCCGTCGCGCAGCTTCCGGCAGCCCTGATCTACCTGGCTGTTCCGGCACTGGTGTTTGTGCTGTGGCCGTTGGCCACCATCGCTGCGGGCTGGGCGCTCCTGGGGGCGGGCGTGGTGCTGGGCATCTTCGGCGGCATGCTCGGCCTGGACGAGGGCATCCGCGACCTTTCACCGTTCACCCACACCCCCGTGCCCAACGGCTCGACGACGGACTGGAGCGGTGGGTGGTGGATGCTCGCCATCGCCGGGGTTGTGGGTGCCGCGGCCCTCATCGGCATGCGGCGGAGGGAAACGGGGACGGCGTGAGGGCGGAGGACGCTGAGGTGAATGCCGCGGCGGAAAAGGCCGCGGCGGGCTTCGTCGCGGCCGGTTTCCCCAAGATGCCTGCCCGGGCACTGATGGCCCTGGTTTCGTCCGAGGACGGGAGCCTCACGGCAGCCGGGCTTGCGGACCGGCTGGGTGTGAGCGCCGCCGCCGTGTCCGGCGCCGTCCGGTACCTGCAGACCGTGGGCTTCGTCCACCGGGTCTCGCAGCCCGGCAGCCGCCGGGACCTGTACGCCCTGTACGACGACGAGTGGTACATCGCCTCGATGCGCAAGAGCCCCATCTACCAGAGCCTCGCCGCCCTGACGGACTCGACGGCAGAGGCCCTGCCTGAAGGGTCCGCCGCCCGGTCCCGGGTTGCGGAGATGGGGCGCTTCTACCGCTTCCTTGCCGCGAGGATGCCCGCCCTCCTGGACGACTGGGAGCGCCAGCGGGCCGGGGATTCCCGGAAGGCTCTGTCCGGGGATGTGCGGGCCGGGGATTCCCGCTCCGGCGAGGTCCTGTCCCGCGATGCTTTGTCCCGCGATGCCCTCTCCAAGGGAGGCCGGCCGTGACCATCATCGACAACGCCGTGTACGTGGACGGGCTGCGGACCGCGGACCCCGAAGGCCTGGACGAGACGTACTTTGTCCTCCGTCAGCGACAGGGGATGGCGTGGATCGGCCTGTACCGGCCCGACGCCGTCGAACTCCGCTCCGTGGCCGAGGAGTTCGACCTCAGCCCGCTGGCCGTGGAGGACGCCCTCGCCGGTCACCAGCGCGCCAAGCTGGAGCATTACGGCGAGTGCGTGTTCCTGGTGCTGCGCCCTGCCCGCTACCTGGACGACGTCGAGAAGGTGGACTTCGGCGAGATCCATGTGTTCGTCGGCGCGGACTACGTCGTCACGGTCCGCCACGCCGAGTCGCCGGACCTGGCCAGGGTCCGGCGTCGGATGGAAGCCATGCCTGACTTCCTCGCCCTCGGCCCGGACGCGGTGCTGTACGGCATCCTGGACCAGGTGGTGGACGAATACGAACCGGTCGCCGCCGGGCTGGAGAACGACGTCGACGAGATCGAGGACGACCTCTTCGGCGCCGACCCCGACGTCTCCCGCCGGATCTACGAACTCTCCCGCCAGGTGATCACCTTCCAGCGCGCCACCAGCCCGCTGGTGGGAATCCTGCAGGTCCTGATGAACGGCACCCCGGAACGGACGCCCGGGCCGGAGCTGCAGGACCACTTCCGCGACGTGCTGGACCACGTGCTGCGGCTCAACGAACGGGTGGCATCCTTCCGGGCCCTGCTGCAGAACGCGCTCGCCGTGAACGCGGCCCTGGTGGCACAAAGGCAGAACGACGAGATGCGCCGCCTCACCGAATCCAGCTTCGCGCAGAGCGAGCAGGTCAAACGGATCTCGTCGTGGGCGGCCATCCTGTTTGCGCCGACCCTGGTGGGCACCATCTACGGGATGAACTTCCGTTCCATGCCGGAGCTGGACTGGATTTTCGGCTACCCGTTTGCCCTGGGCCTGATGCTGGCGATGGGGGTGGGGCTGTACTTCACGTTCAAGCACAACAAGTGGATCTAGCAGCCCCGGTAGGCTGAAAGGCATGCCATCCACCCTTCCCTCCCTGGACGAACTGCTCGCCACGGCGCACGTGGTCAGCCTGCCCATGCGGGTGAAATTCCGCGGCATCATGGAGCGCGAGGCCCTGCTGCTGCGCGGCCCTGCGGGCTGGGGCGAGTTCTGCCCGTTCCCCGAATACGGCGACGCTGAGGCCTCCCGCTGGCTCGCCGCCGCCGTCGAGGCCGGCTGGCATGGCTTCCCCGCGCCGCTGCGGTCCGTGATCCCGGTGAACGCCACGGTGCCCGCCGTTTCCGCGGACCGGGTGCCGGACGTGCTGGCCCGGTTCGGCCGGGTGGACGCCGTCAAGGTCAAGGTCGCGGAGCGCGGCCAGACGCTCGACGACGACGCCGCCCGGGTTTCCGCTGTCCGCTCTCTTCTCCCGGAGGCGGCCATCCGGGTGGACGCCAACGGCGGCTGGGACGTGCCGACGGCCGTGGCGGCACTGACCCGGCTCGCCGCCGTCGGGCTTGAATATGCCGAGCAGCCGGTGCCTTCCATTGAGGGGCTGGCCGAGGTGCGCTCGCAGCTGCGCGCCGCGGGCACTCAGGTGCTGATCGCGGCCGACGAAAGTGTCCGCAAGGAGTCCGACCCCCTGCGCGTGGCGCGGGCCGGAGCGGCCGATTTGCTGGTTGTTAAGGTGGCGCCGCTCGGGGGAGTGCGGCGCGCGCTGGACATCGTGGCGCAGGCCGGGCTTCCCGCCGTCGTGAGTTCCGCCCTGGACACCTCCGTGGGCATCCGGGCCGGGCTGGCTCTGGCCGCGTCCCTGCCGGAACTGCCGTACGCGTGCGGGCTGGGGACCGTGTCCCTGTTCGAGTCGGACATCACGCTGGATCCTTTGGTGGCCGACGACGGCGCCATCCGCCTCCGCGACGTCTCTGCCGACGCCGGGCTGCTGGAGCGCTATGCGGCTCCCGCGGACCGCCGGGAGTGGTGGCTGGCCCGCCTGCGACGCGTCCACGCCCTCCGCACCCCCTGACGCCCCACCCAGGACGCTCTCTCACTTGATGTCGGTTTTCCCCGGATCCTCTCTCACTTGATGTCGGTTTTTGGGTGACCCTCTCGCACATCCCTGCAGGTCACCGGCGGTTAACCCGAACTTCATCTGGGTGACGGCTCCCAGTAGAAACCGGCTGGCAGGGTGAGGGAACCGCATCGATTTTCCCTGGAAGGCCCCCATGTCTGAAACGACTGCCCGCAAGTTCACCCTGCTGCCGATGCTCGGCCACACCAAGGGCAAGCGCAGTGCCGTCACCTGCGCGCTGAAGTGCGACAACGCCTGCGCCGGCGACGTCTGCAACACCAGCTCCAACAGCTACTTCCGCGACATTGCCTCCGCGACCATGTCCCGCCGCGCCGCCCTGGGCTTCGGCGCCGCCGGTGCGCTCGCCGTCGTACTGGGAAGTGCCGTCACGTCCGCTGAACCTGCGTCTGCCGCCGGCCTCTCAAAAGCCGCAACGGAGGGCTTTGGCAAGTCCAAGCTGCAGTTCACGGCCATCCCTTCCATCGCCGCCGACGTCGACGCTGTCACCGTTCCGGAGGGCTTCACCTGGCAGCCGGTCATTCGCTGGGGCGACCCCATCTTCAACGATGCTCCCGCCTTTGACCTGGACAACCAGACCGCCGCGGCCCAGGAAAAGCAGTTCGGCTACAACAATGACTACACGGACATCATCGAGATCCCCGGCAGCAAGGGCCGCCGCGCCGTGCTCTTCGCCAACCACGAGTACACCAACGACGCCATCATGTTCCCGCCCACCATGCCCGCCGCAGACGTGCGCGCTGTGGGACAGGCCGCGCACGGCCTGTCCGTGGTGGAGCTGGAGCGCAAGAACACCACCAAGCCGTGGACCTACGTCAAGGGCGCGGAACTGAACCGCCGCTACCTGAACAGCACGGTCTACGAACTCACCGGTCCGGCTGCCGGCTCGTCCCTGCTGAAGACGGTTGAGGACCCTTCCGGCCGCGCCATCAAGGGCACGTTGGGCAACTGCGCCGGCGGCACCACGCCGTGGGGCACCGTCCTCTCCGGCGAGGAAAACTTCAACGGCTACTTCGTCTCCCCGGGAACGTCCGCTTCGGATCTCCGGTACGGGCTGACCCCGAAAGCCACTGCCCGCCAATGGGAACTGGACGATCCCCGCTTCGACACACGCAACGCCGGCTACGAAAACGAGGCCAACCGCTTCGGCTGGATCGTGGAAGTGGACCCGTTTGACCCCACCTCCACTCCGAAGAAGCACTCCTCGCTGGGCCGCTTCAAGCACGAGGGCGCCAACGTGATCGTGGCGGAATCCGGCCACGTGGTTGCCTACTCCGGCGACGACGAGCGCTTCGACTACCTCTACAAATTCGTTTCTGCCGCCAAATACCGCGAAGGAGACCGGGCGCACAACATGACGCTGCTGTCCGCCGGCAACCTGTACGTCGCGAAGTTCACCGGCAACTCGCCCGCAGCCGAGATCACCGGGGTTGGCAACGTCCCGACGGACGGTGCGTTCGACGGCATCGGCGAGTGGCTGCCGCTGGTGGTGGACGGCGCATCGGCCGTGCCCGGGATGAGCGTCGAAGAGGTCCTCGTCTACACCCGCCTCGCCGCGGACAAGGTTGGGCCCACCAAGATGGACCGCTGCGAGGACGTACAGCCCAGCCTGCACACGGGCAAGGTTTACGTGGCCTGCACCAACAACTCGGACCGCGGCAAGGCAGGCAAGGAAGGTGCCACGGAAATCAACCCGCGCAACGCCAACCGCGACGGCCACATCGTGGAAATCACCGAAACCGGCGACCAGACCTCCACCACGTTCACGTGGAACCTGCTGATGGTCTGCGGCGACCCGGCCCAGGGCGACGTCACCTACTTCTCCGGCTTCCCGGTGGACCAGGTCTCGCCGATTTCCTGCCCGGACAACCTCGCCTTCGACTCCGTGGGCAACCTCTGGATCTCCACCGACGGCGCCCCCTCCGGCATCGGCCGCGCGGACGGCCTGTTCAAGGTCACGCTCGACGGCGCCGAACGCGGCAAGGTGGAGCAGTTCCTGGCAGTGCCGCGCGACGCCGAGACCTGCGGGCCCATCGTCCACGACGAGGAGCGCACGGTGTTCGTCTCCGTCCAGCACCCGGGCGAGGACGGCACGTTTGACGCCCCGAACTCGTACTTCCCGGACTACGTTGCGGCAGGCACGACGCCGGCACCCGGCCAGGCGCGCGCCCCCCGCCCGTCCGTGGTCCAGGTCTTCCGCGGCTAGCCTTCCCGCCTCGCCTGCCAGGACGCTCTCTCACTTAGCGCAGGTTTTCGGTCAACGCTCTCTCACCTTTCGTCCTGCCGCGGGCGAAAGGTGAGAGAGCGTTTGGGTTTAAGCGGCGGGAAGTGAGAGAGCGTTTGAGGGTGGCAGACTGGACCGGTGACTTCGCCGAATGACTCCGCCTTCCATCCCGCATCCGACGACGGCGCCTCCACCTCGTCAGCCGCACCTTCCCTCACCTCCGTCGAGGCGGCGCGCATCGCCGTCGACGCCCTGATCGACGGCGGCGTGGAGTACGTGGTGGTCTCGCCGGGTTCCCGCTCGGCTCCCATGGCCTACGCCCTGGCCGAGGCGTCCGCGGCCGGGAAAGTGGAGCTGCTGGTCCGGATCGACGAACGCTCCGCCGGGTTCACTGCGCTGGGCCTTGCCCTGTCCACCGGCTCCCCGGCGGCCGTCCTCACCACCTCAGGCACCGCCGTCGGAAACCTGATGCCCGCGGTGATGGAGGCCAACCACGCGGCCGTCCCGCTCGTGGTGCTGTCCGCCGACCGTCCCGAGGAACTGCGCGGCACCGGCGCCAACCAGACCACCATCCAGCTGGACCTGTTCGGCGAGCATGTGCGGTTCGCCGCCGACGTCGAGGCCGGCACGAGCCCGCTGCGCGCCGTCGAGACGGCGATCTCCGCCGCCACGGGCGCGTTCTCCGACCTCGCGCCCGGTCCCGTCCAGCTGAACCTGGCGTTCCGCGACCCGCTGGTCCCCGCGCCGGGGGAGAGGCTTCCTGCTGGGGCCGCCCGCCCGAAGTTCCGGATAGGCACCGACCCCCTCACCATGAACCTCCCGCCCGCGTCAGCCGACCTTCCCGAACGGCGCACAGTGGTGCTGGCAGGGCACGACGCCGGTCCCGTCGCCGAGGCGTTCGCCCGCGCCCACGGCCTTCCGCTGCTGGCCGAACCGTCGTCGAACGCGCGCTTCGGGCCGAACGCCGTGGGGCCGTACCGGCTGCTGCTGGAACACTTCGGCGCCGGGTCCGCGATGCCCATTGAGCGCGTGGTGCTCTTTGGCCGGCCAACGTTGTCCCGGCCTGTGGCCAACCTTTTGGCGCGGGCAGACGTTCCGTCGGCGTTGTACCAGCCGGTTCCGGTGGCCTGGTACGAGCCGGGCCGGCGCACCGAGCTGCCGCTGGAAAGCCTTGCGGACCTCGCCGATTTCGCCGGCCGCGGCCCGTCCCCGTGGCTGGATGCGTGGCTCCTGGCCGGGGCCGCCGCGCAGCACGCCCTGGACCAGGTCCTGGCCGGGGAGGCCGCCGCCACCGGGCCGTCCGTGGGCGCCGTGGTCTGGAACCACGCCCGCGGACAGCTGGTGCTCGGGTCCTCCAACGGCATTCGCGACGTCGACCTCGCCGGCCTGCCCGCTGCCGAACCTGCCGCCACGGTCTACGCCAGCCGCGGCCTCTCCGGAATCGACGGCACCACCTCCACCGCCACTGGCATCGCCCTCGGCGGCCGCCAGGAAACCACCCTCCTGCTCGGCGACGTCACCTTCCTGCACGACGCCGGCGGCCTGCTCCTCGGTTCCGGGGAGGCCTCACCGGACCTTCGGATCGTGGTGCTCAACGACTCCGGCGGCGCCATCTTCGATCTCCTGGAGCACGGGGCCGTGCGCGAATCGGGAACCTACGGAGACGCCGTCGAGCGCCTCTTCGGCACCCCCCACACGGTGGACATCGCGGCACTCGCCGCAGCGTACGGCGTCGGGCATTGCTCGGTAAGTACGACGGCGGCACTCGCCGAGGCGCTCGCCCGGCCGATTGAGGGCCGCAGCATCATCGAGGTGCGGACCGACCGGCACGGCCTCCGCGCGCTGCACGCCCGAATCAAGGCCTCGGTGGCGTCAGCGGTGACGGGAGTCCTGGCGGGCTGACTCAGGACGCGGTTTCGGTCCACGGACGCGACATTACGGGTGTCTCCGGACCGAAACTGCGTCCGGCAACGATGGCGGGTTGTCCACATAACGGGCCCGGTGCCTTTCCAGGCCCGCCGAAATGGTGAGACCGTCCCGGTATGAGTCCTCTTCCCCGCCTTATCCTGACGCGACACTTGGCCGAGGCCGGCGCGAGTACCCGCCCGCTGCCTGCCGCAGTAAAGTCAGGTTCGTTGGTGCGGATTCGGCAAGGTGTGTACGTCGAGGCGTCTGCCTGGTCTGAGCTCGCCGTTTGGCAGCGCTACCGGCTACGGATCGAGGCGGTGGCTGAAACGTCCATCCTCCCCGTAACTTTCTCGCTTCACTCCGCGGCCTCTGTCTGGGGCATTCCCACTATCGGGCGCGGCCAGCCGATCCACGCCCTTACGCTCTTCCGGGGAGGCGGCAGGTCCCGCGCGGGTGTGCGAAGGCATCTCGTTGAACCGGGAATGCTCGACGCCGAAATCGTGGACGGACTGTCCGTTACCTCGCGTGTAGTCACCGTGCTTGATATTGCGGCAGCCGTCCCGTTTCCAGAGGCTGCTGTGCCCCTGGACCACGTGTTGAAGCCGGACTCGTCCAGGGGCCTCCCGGCGCTCACAAAGGCTGAACTTCTCGCTGCCATGGCTGGGCGATATTCCGCTGCAACTGAGCGTCGTGTCAGGTCGGCGGTGGAGTTTGCCGATTTCCGATCCGGATCTGCGGGCGAGTCGTATAGCCGGGGGCTCATTCATATGGCTGGCTTCGAAGCACCCATCCTGCAATACGAGGTCCGGAGTTCCGCCGGCCGGGTGGCTTTCACCGACTTCTACTGGGAAGGCAGCCGGACGGTAGGGGAGTTCGATGGCATCGAAAAGTACCTCAAGCCGGAGTACCTCCAAGGCAGGACCCCCGGGCAGGTTGTGGTGGACGAAAAGCTGCGGGAGGACCGGATCCGGGCAACGGGACGGAACGTAGTGCGGTGGGTGTGGAGTGAACTGTGGAGGGGGGAATTGGAAGGCATGCTGTCCAGTGCCGGCGTACCCCGGCGCCGACGGTCCTCACCAGGACGCACGAACGGTCCCAAGACGCAGAATCGGTCCGGGGACACCCGAATATGAGTGTCCCCGGACCGATTCAGTGTCCTATCTGCGAGGCCGGGTCCTACGTGCGGCCACCTATTCCTCGATCTCGATGTGCGTCGGATCCAGGACGCGGCGCAGGAACTCCTTGGTGCGGGCCTGGGTGGGCGCGGAGATGACCCGTTCGGCCACGCCCTCTTCGACCACCACGCCGCCGTCCATGAAGACCACGCGGTCGGCAACTTCGCGGGCGAAGCCCATCTCGTGGGTCACCACCAGCATGGTCATGCCTTCCTTGGCGAGGTTCCGCATGACCGACAGGACATCGCCTACGGTCTCGGGGTCCAGCGCGGACGTGGGCTCGTCGAACAGCATCAGTTCGGGGTTCATGCTCAGCGCCCGGGCGATGGCCACACGCTGCTGCTGGCCGCCGGAGAGCTGGTCCGGGAAACGGTCGGACAGGTGTCCCAGCCCCACGCGCTCCAGGTTGTGCTGCGCCACCTGGTCCGCCTCGGCCTGGGAGCGCCTGAGGACCTTGGTCTGGGCGATGGTGCAGTTCCGCTTGGCATCCAGGTGCGGGAACAGGTTGAACTGCTGGAACACCATGCCCACCTTGCGGCGCATCTTGTCGATGTCCACTTCGGGGTCCGTGGCTTCGAAGCCGCCCACGTGGATGGCGCCCTCGTTGGGCTGCTCCAGCAGGTTGACGCAGCGCAGGAGGGTGGACTTGCCGGAACCGGAGGGGCCGATCAGGCACACCACCTCGCCCGGCGCCACGTCCAGGCTGATGCCCTTGAGGACTTCGTTGGTGCCGTAGGACTTGCGCAGGTCCTTGATGGAGACACCTGCCGCGTTGACGGTGCCGGGGTTGCCGGCGGAGGAATTTACGACGTCGTTCATGGCTTCCCTGCCTATCGCTTGGTCCGCGCGGAGCGGCTTTCGAACTTCCGGGCCAGGAGGCTCAGCGGGATGGTGATGACCAGGTAGAAGGCGCCGGCCACCAGGAGGGGCGTGAGGCCGGCGCCCAGGCTGGAGATGCCGTCGCGGCCGAACTTGGTCAGCTCGTACTGCGACGCGGTCAGGCCCAGGACGTAGATCAGCGAGGAGTCCTTGGTGAGCAGGATGACCTCGTTGGTCAGCGGCGGCAGCACGATCTTGAATGCCTGCGGAATGACGATGGAGACCATGGCCCGCCACTGGGGCATGCCCAGCGAACGGGCAGCCTCCAACTGGCCCTTGGGCACAGCCTGCAGGCCGGCGCGGAGGGTTTCGGCGATATATGCCGAGGCGACCATACCCAGCGACACCATCACCACGATGGTCACGTTCCAGGAGACTCCGAAGGCCAGGGGAACGCCGTAACCGAAGGCGATGAACACCAGCAGCGCCGGGATGCCGCGGAAGAATTCGATGTAGCCGGTGGCGATCCAGCGGTACAGCGGGAAGCTGGAGAGCTTCATCAGGGCCAGCAGCAGGCCGCCGGACAGGCCCACGACGAAGCCCAGGAACGTGTAGATCAGGGTGTTGACCAGGCCGGTCACAAAGATGCCCGGGAACATCGGCCCGATCTTGGCGAAGTTGAAGACGCTGTTGCCGATGGTCTTCCAGTCGGTGGCCAGGATCAGCGCGGCGACGGCCACAACGAAAATCCCGGCCTGGACGTAAAGACTTACTCTGGCTCGCTGTCGTGCGGTCATTGCCATGGTGTACTCACATT
>DATFAE010000290.1:0-2118 GCA_035254945.1 Arthrobacter sp.
GTCGAACTTCCTGGCTCAACGTCTCAGCCGGTGTTGGGACGTCTCCGTACGCCCCGATCCGCTTCGCATGCCCCCCCGAGGCAACTCTGCTGACCTTGACCGAAGTCAACGGGCCGAGCCGCCGGGAAGCGATGGGCTAGACTCTGCGAGGCTCGGTGCGGCACGGGGTGTGGCGCAGCTTGGTAGCGCGCTTCGTTCGGGACGAAGAGGTCGCAGGTTCAAATCCTGTCATCCCGACCAAAAGTAAGAGGGTCTTCCATTCGGAAGGCCCTCTTTGCTTTGTCGTCCGACGGTGCCGGCCGCAGTTCAGAAGCTCTTGAACGTGGACCGCTGGCTGGCCTGGCCGTCACCCAGCAGCGGAATCCGGGGCCGGGGGGAGCCGTCGTCCTCCCGGTAGTCCCCGCGCGTCTCGTAGGTCTGGACCTGGTTCAGGTAGCGGTGCCTCAGCCGCAGTCCGTAGGCAAAGAGCACCAGCGCCTCCAGCAGCGACGCGATGCCCACAATCCCCCACACCAGCGTTCCGGCGTCGGCCGTGCCGCTGAACACGGCGATGATCGCCGACCCCGCCACGGCGGCCACGATGAGGGATGTCCCCGCTATGGTCCACACGGCGTGGGCTCGTTTCATGTCATTCGATTCCCTGCGGTTCATGGCAGTCCCCCTGCTTCGCGTGCCCAAAAAAATAGCTCCGGGACATGGTTCGCGCATGTCCCGGAGCTTGTGTTCCCTTGCGGGAGGTGCATCAGCCGCTTACATCGGGTCCGGCCAGTTACCGATGTAAGACGGGAAAGACATGGGGTCCGGCCAGTTCCCGATGGCCTGGGCAGCCTGCATGGGATCGGGCCAGTTGCCGATGGCGACGGTGCTTCCCAGCTGATCCGCCCAATTGCCGATAGGACCTGCAGACAACACGGCGGGGGCGGCGGCTGAAAATGCCAGTGCGCCAGCCAGTGCGGCGGCGGCTGCGATCTTCTTCAACATTAGGTTTCCTCAATACGAGTCGGATTCGTTACAAAGTCAGCACTGCCCTTGTTGACATACATTGTAAAATGTTTTCCACAGAGACTGTCAAGCATTTGGTATAAAGACTGTCCGGAATAAGGAGGAAACCCGTGGGGAACGGATTCGGGGAGAAGCTCCGCGCCGAACGACTCGAACGTGGGTTGACGCAAGCAGAACTGGGAAAGGACCTCTATTCTCCCAGCTATATCTCCCTCTTGGAAACAGGCCGGCGTGAACCTACTGCCGATGTTATCGAAGAGTTAGCCCGCAGGCTCGAGCTGGCCCCGAAAGCACTGGAAGCCTGGAGCCAGCCCATCTCGGTCAGCGACGCCGAGTATGTCCTGGCCGGTCTCTACGCCCGGCAGGCCTGGGACCTTCGGGACTACCCGCTGGCGGCAGCCCATGCCGCCACGGCCGCCCAGATAGCCCTCGAGGGCAAGAACACCAGCGCCTGGTGGAACATGACCTACATGCAGGCGGAATGCCTCATGAAGCAGGGCCAGCTGCAGGAATGCCAGAACATCATGCTGCACCTCCTGGAGCACCCCATGGCCACCGAGTCGGCCGGCCTCGGAGTGCGCGCCCGGCAGATGCTCGCGGCGGTGTGCCACGGGCAGGGCCAGCTGGCCACCGCCGTCGAACATGCCCAGAAGGCCGTGGAACTCTGCTCCCAGCTGCCCAAGGGGTCCACGCTGATCATTGGCGCGCTGCGCGCGCTGATCGGCGCCCTGGCCGAAAGCGGCCGGCTGGACGAGGCCTGGACCTACTGCCAGGCCATGAACGACCAGATGGACGACCAGTCAATCTCGCAGCTCGCAGGCGAAGTGGCCTGGGTGATCGGCAACGTGGCCTTTATGCGGCATGACTACCCCGAGGGCATCAAGTACCACGAACGCGCCGCCAAACTGCTCTCGCCGGCCAACGACATCGAACTGTGGGCCCGCTTCAACAAGGCCTCCGCAGCAGTCCGGCTCTCCTCCGGCATCGTGGAGCCGGAGACCCTCTCCGCGATAGAGCGCGCCGAACTGGCCCTGTCCATCGTGGGAGGAAACAAAACGGACCAGCTGGAAGTGGCCTTTATCCGTGCGCGCTGGCTGTACCTCACGGGCGACATCC
>DATFAE010000291.1:0-11232 GCA_035254945.1 Arthrobacter sp.
TGAACTCCTTGCGCTTGTCCACCACAAGGCCTTTGGTGATGGCCTTCAGGTTCGCTGAGACAGTGGTGGTCTTGATGTCATCCAGCAGGTTCAGTCCCAGGCTCTTGCGGTCTTCGGTGACGTAGGCCAGACCGGCTTTGATGGCCTGCGGCACAGTCTTGAGCTGGATCTCCTTGCCGTCCTTGAAGATCTTCCCGGAGATGAAATTCCCGTAGGAGCGCCCGAAGATGGAGCGGACCAGTTCGGTGCGTCCAGCGCCCATCAGCCCGGCGAAGCCGACGATCTCGCCGCGGCGCACGGTGAAACTGGAGTTCTTGCAGACGAGCCTGTCGGGGACCTGGGGGTGGCCGACTGTCCAGTCCCGCACTTCGAAGAACACCTCGCCGATCTGGGGAGTGTGCTCCGGAAACCGCGATTCAAGGGAACGGCCCACCATTCCTTTGATGATGCGGTCCTCGTCAACGCCGTCCTTGACGATGTTGAGCGTTTCGACCGATTTTCCGTCGCGGATGATGGTGATCTCGTCCGCAATCTGTTCGATCTCGTTCAGCTTGTGGGAGATGATGATCGAGGTGATGCCCTTGGCCTTGAGGCCGAGCATCAGGTCCAGCAGGTGCTGGGAGTCGGACTCGTTCAGGGCGGCCGTAGGCTCGTCCAGGATGAGCAGTTTTACCGACTTGTTCAGGGCCTTGGCGATTTCCACCAGTTGTTGCTTGCCGACGCCGATTTCCTTGACCGGGGTGTCCGGATCCTCGCGGAGGCCTACCCGGGCCAGGAGTTCGATGGAGCGTTTGCGCGCCTCTCCCCAGTCGATCACGCCGCGGCGTGCCGGCTCATTGCCCAGGAAGATGTTCTCCATGATGGAGAGCTCCGGGATGAGCGCCAGTTCCTGGTGGATGATGACGATGCCCGCATGCTCACTGGCGCGGATGTCCTTGAACTGCTGCACCTCGTTCTGGTAGACGATGTCGCCGTCGTAGCTGCCGTACGGGTAAACGCCGGACAGCACCTTCATGAGCGTGGATTTGCCGGCGCCGTTCTCACCGCAGATGGCGTGGATCTCGCCGGCCTTGACCCGGAGGCTGACCTCCGACAACGCCTTGACGCCGGGGAACTCCTTGGTGATGGAGCGCATCTCGAGGATTACTGGATCACTTTGCGTGGTTTGGGACGTCATATGCCCTTACGCCTCCAATGATGACTTCGTTGTCCGCCCCGCAAACCGCGGGGACGTCTGATGAAAAAGTAAACTGGATCACAGCCATTGTCGTCAAGTCTTGAACGCAACTGCTTGATACCTAATCGGTCTGGGTGCGCCGGATCCCGGCATATTGGAACACCAGCGCGGCCGCTCCCAGGGCCTCGGCACGGTCGCCGAGCGAGGACATGGTGAGGGTGGTGGTCTCGCCGATGACAGGCACGGCATGCCGGACCAGGCCGCGCCGGATGGGGTCCAGCAGGAGGTCGCCAAGGCCTGCCAGGGGCCCGCCCACGACGATCACCTCAGGATTGATCAGGTTGGCCACGTTGCCCAGTGCGCGCCCCACGGCCAGGCCCGCGTCGTCCACCACGCGAAGGGTGGCGGGGTCCCGGGCCAGGGCTTTCCGGACGATGTCCGCCGGCGTCAGGGGCCTGTCCTCGCCGCGGCTGAGGAGCTCGATCATGGTGGTGGTGGAAGCGATGGTTTCAAGGCAGCCGCGGTTCCCGCACCGGCACACCAGGCCCTGCTCATGGATGGTGGCATGGCCGATTTCCCCGGTGATCCCGACGTTTCCGTAATAGGGCGCGCCGTTGAGGATCAGGCCCGCACCGATGCCCGATCCGATCTTCAGGAACATCAGGTTTTCCACCCCGGTGTGCGGTCCCCAGGTCACCTCCGACCAGGCTCCCAGATTGGCGTCGTTGTCAACGTAGACGGGGATTTTGAGGGTATCCTCCAGGTGCTGGAGGATGTTGATTCCAACCCACTCGGGGAGGATTGCGCCCTGTGCCACGGTTCCGGTCCGGCGGTCGATCGGCCCTGGAATTCCGACGCCGGCGCCCACCACGGCGCTCCTGTCCACTCCGCTTTCACGCAGCAGTTTTTCCAGCAGGACCACGGCCGCCTGGATGCCTTCCTCCGACTGGTGGCCGAGCGGGAGCATCACGGATTCCTCCGCGATGACGTGGTAACTGAGGGACGCCAGAACCACCCGGAGGTGCCTGCGGCCGAAGTCGATTCCGACGGCGACGGCACCGTTGCTGTTCAGCCTCACGTTCAGTGCACGGCGCCCGGAACTGGTGATGGGCTCTGTTGATGCCAGACCGGAATCCTGCATGATTTTGACGATGTTTGAGACGGTGGCCGTGGACAGGCCGGTCTGCCTGGCGAGCTCGGCCTGGGTGGCGGGTCCGCCCATCAGGGTCTCGATGATCCGCTGCTGGTTTAGTTGCCTCAGCGCGGATTGCGATCCTGGATTTTTGGGCTTGCTCCTCGTCGAGCGCGGTGTTGCGGACATGCAAAGAAGATTGCCCTACATTGACTCTTGTAGTCAAGAAGTTAACGCATGGAGTCTGCGGGACGGGACAAAAATGACGGGACAATCCGTCCCTCCCGAGGCTTCTGTCGGTGCAATTGGCCCGGGACGCGGTTCGCGGCCGTTCACTAGGCTGGAAAAAGCGGACGGACTTTTCCTGTGTCCGTCCCGATGATGTGAGGTGGTAACGGTGCTGCTGGCCCTGATGCAGGCAAACGCCCGCGTACTGGACGTTGAGGCGAACTGCGCCGCCCTGGACGCGGCTGCCAAGGCAGCCGCCGCGGAGGGCGCCGCGGTGCTGGTGACCCCGGAACTGTTTCCCGTGGGCTACGCCCCGCTGCGGCTGCGTGCGGAACTGGACCCCGCCGGGCTTCCCGCCGTCAGGGAGACGCTGGCCGGGATCGCACGCCGGCACGGGATCGGACTGGTCTACAGCCTGCCGGCGGTCACGGAGGCGGGCGGCTGGCACATCACCTCCACGCTCCTGGATGCCACGGGAACCGAGCTTCTCACGTACGCCAAGGTGCACCTCTTTGGTGATGACGAACGCGCGGCGTTCAGCCCCGCGGACGCGGGCCCCGCCGTCGTCGACTTCAACGGGTTCCGGACGTCCATGGTGATCTGCTACGACGTGGAATTTCCGGAAACGGTCCGGGCCGCCGCGCTGGGCGGGGCAGAGCTGCTCCTGGTGCCCACCGCCCTGGCACACGGCTTCGAGAGCGTTCCCCAGGTGCTGCTGCGTGCGCGTGCGCTGGAAAGCCAGCTGACCATCGCCTATGCCAACCACTCCGGAACCGAGGACGGCTGCGAATTCCTCGGCGGCAGCGTCATTGCCGGGCCGGACGGTTCGCTGCTGGCGGCGGCCGGTCGGGGGAAAGAACTCCTGTACGCAGAGGTGGACCCGGACGCCGCCCGGAAAGCCCGTGACGGGGTGCCCTATCTGCGGGAACGACGCCCTGGGCTCTACCGGTCCTGGGGCATCTGAACCGACCCGTCCTCCACGCCGTCCACGTACTGCAGGGCAATCCACAGTTCAGCCCGCACGTGCGCGGACCCAAGGTCCATGGCAAGCAGCTCCGCCAGGGCGTTGACCTGGCGCCGCACGCTGTTCCGGTGCATCCCCAGGACCTTGGCAGTGGCATCCCAGTTGCCGTTTTCGCCCAGCCATGACTTGAGGACAGTGAGCTGGGAGCTGCGGCGGGCAGGCTCCTGCGCCAGGACCGGTTCCAGCAGCCGGTCCGCCAGCATGGTGCCGGCGCCGCGGCCCAACAGCCCCGTGACTGACCAGGTGACGTCATCCACGCGCACGCTTTCCCCGCTTATCTGGACGCGGGGCCGCAGCGAGGCCGCGCGTTGGTACGCGGCGGGCAGTCCGGCCATATCCGTCGGATCGCCCACCACCAGGCGCCAGCCCAGCTCCTCCACCTCCTGCAGCAGGGCCTCGTCCACCTTGAGCCTGGTGACCGCGGCAAACCCGTAGTCCGTCAGCTCCACCATCTTGGTGTCGAACAGCCGGCGCCACTGCAGCAGCTCCCTGACGGGGCCATCCGCCGACGCCGGCGCCGAAGCGTCCGCCCGCACGCCCTGAACAACACGGAGGGCCCCGGACCGGGTTCCGGATACGCTCTGCGCCAGGAGGTCCCGGAGGGCGTTCAGCTGCCGGGTTGAGCCGGCGGTCCGGGTCTCAGGGTGCAGCAGCAGTGCCGTTGCCAGCTGGCTGGGGGCAAGCGAGCCGCTGGTGCGCTGCCGCACCAGCAGTTCCAGCAGCCCCACCACCGAGGACACCACACTGTTCTGTGCTGGCGTCAACGCCCGGTCCGCGCCAAGGATGAGCGCCCCGAGGGTGGCGTCCCTGGTGCTCCGGAGGGGGTGGCCGAACACCAGGGCTGACCCGTCCGCGGGCAGCGAGTCCGTCTCCACCCGCGGGCCGTTGCCGGCGAGCAGCCGCTTCAGCATGGGCTGCAGGGCGGAAGGCTCGACGGCGGCAGCAGGGCCCGTGCCGCCGGTCCCGGTCGCTGCCGCCCGGGCACGCACCCGGCCGTCCGCCCCGAAAAGCTGGGCCCACACCGGGACCCGCTGCGCGAGGGCGGAGAGAAGTTCACGCTCGGGCCTGGCCGACAGCACCGCCCGCATCAGCTGCCGGTTGGTATCGGCGAGTTGACGGAACACTCGGGCGTTGCCGGATTCCAGGAGCTGGGAGAACTCCAGGCCGAGGGCGGCGAACGGGACACTGCCGGGGATCTGGACCAGGGTGAGCCGGTGGGTTCGGCAGGCCGACAGTAGGTGGTCCGGGACGGCGTCGAAATAGGGCTGCAGGCCAAATCCCAAGGCCGCGACGCCTGCGCCGACCAGCCGCCGGACGTACTCTTCCGCCCGCTCCTGTGTGCCGCCGTCGTCCAGGAACGGCAGTCCTGCGGTGAGGACGAACTCCCCGTCCAGCAGGTACGGTGTGGGATCCTCCAGTTCGCTGGGCTCAACCCAGCGCAGCGGCGCGCTGGCGTTGCCGGCGTCGTGCAGGACCGTGAGGTCCCGGGGGAGTGCTTCGAGAAACTGGCCCAGGGTCACGGCACCCAGGTGCTCCGCCGCTTCAGGCTGCACGGCGGAACTCCGGTGCGGCGTGTCCGGCGCTTCCGGCTTTGGTGCATTACGTCTCATGAGTGAAAACTATAGGTCACTTTGCACACACCTGAGACAGCGCTCACACCCCTACGCTGGGTGGGGGCAAACCGACAACTACTCACGAACGGACGTCAAAGATGACTGTGCCAACACTCTCCGGGCCGGCCACCGGCCGTGCCGCAGGCCGTCCCGGGCTGGGCGCCCAACTGCTGCGCCGGAAACCGCTCGGACAGATGGTCAGCGAAGCGGAAAGCGGCCATGGCGGACCGAAACTGGTCCGCAGCTTCGGGGTCCTGCAGCTGACCATGATCAGCGTCGGCGCCACCCTGGGAACCGGCATCCTGGTGATCCTCGGCGAATCCGTTCCGCTGGCCGGGCCCGCGATCTGGATCTCGTTCGCCATCGCCGGGTTCGCCGCGCTGCTTTCAGCCGTCTCCTATGCGGAAATGGCGGGCATGGTCCCCGTTGCCGGTTCCAGCTATTCCTACACCTACGCCACCATGGGCGAAGGCATGGCCTGGATCTGCGGCTGGTGCCTGGTCCTCGAGTACGCCGTTTCGGTCGCGGCCGTTGCCGTGGGCGCGGGACAGTACGTGAACGAAACCCTCGCCGTGTTCGGGCAGGTTCTCCCCGACGCCGTCTCCCAGCCCCCGGGCGACGGCGGCATGGTCAACATCCCGGCAATGGTCATCGTGGTGCTGGCAACCATCCTGCTGGTCCGCGGAGCCAAGGAGAGCGCGTGGATCAACACCTCGATCGTGGTGGTCAAGGTGGGCATCCTCCTCTTCTTCTGCGCCGTGGCGTTCACCGCCTTCAACGCGGGCAACTTCGAACCGCTCCTGCCCATGGGCGCCGCCGGGGTTTCCGCCGCCGCGTCCCGCGTATTCTTCTCCTACATCGGGTTCGACGCCGCCTCCACCGCCGGCGAGGAAGCCCGCAACCCCAAGCGCGACCTTCCCCGGGCCATCATGCTGTCCATGGTCATCGTCACCACGATCTACGTCCTGGTGGCCGTCGCCGCCATCGGTGCCCGTCCGTGGGGGTGGTTCGACGGCACCGAAGCCGCCCTGGTGAAGATCCTGGAGGAAACCACCGGCCAGCCGTGGATCGCCCTGGTCTTCGCCGTCGGCGCCGTCCTGGCCATAGCCAGCATTGTGCTGACCGTCCTCTACGGCCAGACCCGCATCCTGCTCTCCATGTCCCGGGACGGTCTCATCCCGAAGATCTTCGGCCGTGTTTCCCGCCGGACCGGCACCCCGGCCGCCGGCACGCTCCTGGTGGGCATCGCCGTCGCCCTCACCGCCGGACTGGTCCCGCTCGGGGCCCTCGCCGACGCCACCAGCATCGGAACCCTTTTCGCCTTCGCCCTGGTCAACGTCGCGGTGATCTACCTGCGCCGCACCCGGCCCGAACTGGAGCGCACCTTCCGCGTGCCGTTCTTTCCCCTGACCCCGGTCCTCGGCGCCCTGATGTGCGCCTATCTGATGGCCAACCTGGGCACCGATACCTGGGTGACCTTCGGAATCTGGATGCTGGTGGGCCTGGCGGCCTACTTCGGCTATGGCCGCCGGAACTCCAGGGTAGCGGCGCTGAGCCACGAGGAATACCGTGAGCTGAACAGGCCGGAATCTTCAACGCTGTCCACCCCCGAACAAACGAAGGCAGGGCTTTCATGACCGTCGCCACCGAACTCCCGGTCCCTGACCCGTCCAGCACCCAGGCCGGCCCCATCACCATGCTGAACCCGGATTTTCCATTCAGCTATGACCACTACCTAGCCCACCCGGCAGGGCTGGGCGACGTTCCGCCGGAGCTCTACGGCACCGAAGTCGCGGTTGTGGGGGCGGGGCTTTCAGGCCTCGTCACGGCCTATGAACTGATGAAGCTGGGCCTGCGCCCTGTCGTGTACGAAGCCGACCGGATTGGTGGCCGCCTGCGCACCGCCGGCTTCCCGTCCGCCCCCGGAGTGGTGGCAGACCTCGGCGGCATGCGTTTCCCTGTGTCCGGCCGGGCTTTCTACCATTACGTGGACCTGCTGGGCCTGGACACCCAGGATTTCCCCAACCCGCTGGCCGCCGTCACCTCCAGCACCGTGATCGAACTCGCCGGCCAGAAGCATTACGCGGAGACCGCCCAGGACCTTCCGCCGTTCTTCCGCGAGGTTGCGGACGCCTGGAAGGCCGCGGTGAATGACGGCGCGAAGTTCGCCGAAATGCAGGAAGCCATCCGGGCCCGCGACACCGCGCGGATCAAGGACCTCTGGAACGGGCTGCTGCCGCTCATGGACGAGCAGACGTTCTACGGGTTCATCGCCGCCAGCGAGTCCTTTAAGAAGGCAGGCTTCGCGCACCGGGAGGCTTTTGGCCAGGTAGGTTTCGGCACCGGCGGCTGGGACACCGACTTCCCCAACTCCATCCTGGAAATCCTCCGCGTGGTCTACACCGACGCCGACGACCGGCACCGGCTCATCAGCGGGGGAGCCCAGCGGCTGCCCGAGGCACTGTGGCAGCACGCGCCGTCGGGCATGGCCCACTGGCCGGACGGCACGTCCCTGGCGTCCCTCCACTCCGGCTCACCGCGCGGTGCCGTGGGCAGGATCAGCCGCGACGCAGGCGGCGACCTCCGGATCCGGGAGCGCTGGGGCCGCGAGGCCAGCTACCCGGCCGTGGTGACCACCTGCCAGTCCTGGCTGCTTTCCACACGCATCCACACCGAGGAAGCGCTGTTCCCCGCTGAGCTGTGGACCGCGATTGAGCGCTCGCACTATATGCAGTCCTCCAAGACGTTTGTGATGGTGGACCGGCCGTTCTGGAAGGACATCGATCCGGACACCGGCCAGGAAGTCCTGTCCATGACCCTGACGGACCGGCTGAACAGGGCCACGTACCTGCTGGATGACGGTCCGGACAAGCCCGCCGTGATCCTGCTGTCCTATACCTGGAACGATGACGCCCTGAAGTGGCTGGCCCTGGACGCCGACGAGCGCGTTGAGCTGATGCTGCACTCGCTGGAGCAGATCTACCCGGGTGTGGACATCGCCAGTCACATCGTGGGCCAGCCCATCACGGTTTCCTGGGAAGCTGATCCCAACTTCATGGGCGCGTTCAAGGCGAACCTGCCCGGCCACTACCGCTACCAGCAGCGGCTGTTCACGCACTTCAAGCAGGACAGGCTGCCGGAATCCCAGCGCGGAATCTTCCTGGCCGGGGACGACGTGTCCTTCACCGCCGGTTGGGCCGAAGGCGCCGTGACCACCGGACTGAATGCTGTGTGGGGCGTGGTGAACCACCTGGGCGGTACATCGGCCTCGGGCAACCCCGGGCCGGGCGAACTCCTGGACTCGATCGGGCCCATCAGCCTCGACTAAGCGTGCAGCTCCCGGTGCGCCCTGGCCAGCGCCACGTAGCGCGCGGCATTTTGCTTCACGCCGTCGAACTCCTCGTCGGTCAGTTCCCGCCGTACCTTTGCGGGGACGCCGGCCACGAGTGACCGAGGGGGCACCACCGTGCCTTCCAGGACTACGGCACCGGCCGCCACAAGCGAGCCGGTGCCGATCACGGCGCCGTTCAACACGGTGGCGCCCATGCCGATCAGGCAGTCGTCCTCCACGGTGCAGCCGTGGACGACGGCGGCGTGCCCCACACTGACGCCCGCGCCGATGCTGCAGGGGAAGCCCGGGTCCGCGTGGAGCACCACATTGTCCTGCAGGTTGCTGCCTGCGCCCACGCTGATCGCGGCGGTGTCAGCCCGGACGGAAACACCGTAGAACGCGCTCGAGTCTTCGGCGAGCGTGGCGTTGCCGATGATCGACGCCGTCGGGGCAACAAAGGCGGAATCGTGGACAGCCGGTTCTGCGCCGGCGAAAGCGTAAAGAGGAGCCATGGGCCAAGCCTAGGACATCCCTAGGCGGGGGTGCGGAGGATCAGGAACTGGTAGTGCTGCGTCCAGTTTCCGGCGCCCGGTCCCGATTCCTCGCCGGTGCCCTCCGGCCAGGTGACAAACTCCTCGATCGCGCCGTGCCGTCCGAAGACCTGCCGCACTGTGTCGTCGCTGCGCCGGCTGAAGAATCGCCGGGGTTCGAGGTCATCCTCGGGGTTCAGTTCCTCCACGTCGTCACCGGACCAGAGGCCGACGGCGATGGGTGCGTTGGGTGCGGTAACGCGCACCAGTTCACGCAGCACGCCGTCGATATCAGCGGCGGGGATGTGCAACAGCGTGCTCATGGACCAGACCGCAGGAAACGCACCATCGGCGAAAGGCAGCCTCCGGGCGCTCGCCACCGAGACGTCCAGCCCCTTGGACCGGGCCTGCCGGACGTGCTCCTCGGCAAGATCAACGCCGGTGTAATGGATGCCTGCCTGGACGAACTTCAGGCCGTCCAGGCCGGTACCAGTGCCGACTTCCAGGACACCGTGGCGGCCTTCGGATTTCAGCAGGCTGATGAACCGATCGCGCTCAGCCACACGCCGCGGTGCCAGGGGATGATCCCAGCCGGACGCCGCACGGCGGTTGTAGAACTCGGCCAGTCGCTGCTCGCTGTCATGTTCCTGCGCCCCGATCTCGAATGCTGCGCCCATGCTGGTCCCCGTCCGTCCGGTGAAGCGTCAGTCAAAGTCCGTCAGTTAAAGACGACGGTCCGGTTGCCGTCCAGGAGCACCCGGTGCTCGGCATGCCACTGGACTGCCTGCGCCAGCGTGCGGCCTTCCACGTCCCGGCCCATCTGCACGAACTGCTCCGGCGTGCGCGCGTGGTCCACCCGGATCACTTCCTGCTCGATGATGGGTCCCTCGTCCAGCGCGGCCGTCACGTAGTGGGCAGTGGCGCCGATGAGCTTCACGCCGCGGGCGTGGGCCTGGTGATAAGGCCGGGCGCCCTTGAAGGACGGCAGGAACGAGTGGTGGATGTTGATGGCCTTGCCCGTCAGTTCGGCACAGAGGTCATCGGAGATGATCTGCATGTAGCGGGCCAGGACCGTCAGCTCGATGTCGTGCTCGGCCATAATGGCGCGCAGCTTGTCCTCGGCCTGGGCCTTGGTGTCGGGAGTGACCGGAATGTAGTGGAACGGGATTCCGTAGAACTCGGCGAGCCCCGCGAGGTCCCGGTGGTTGGAAACGATGGCCGGGATCTCGATGGGCAGGGTGCCGGAGCGCTGCTGGAAGAGGATGTCGTTGAGGCAGTGGGCTGACGTGCTGGCCATCAGCAGGGTCCGCACCTTCTGGCCGACGGCGTTGAGGCTCCACTGCATTCCAAATGCCTCTGCCACCGGCTCAAGTGCCGCCTGGAGCTCAGCCTTGGCGGCCGGCGTCGTGACCTCCACGCGCATAAAGAAGTTGCCGGTGGCGGGGCTGCCGTACTGCTGCGAGTCCGTAATGTTGCATCCCGCCACCAGCAGGGCACCTGCCACGGCGTGCACAATTCCGGGGCGGTCCGGGCAGGACAGGGTTACTACGTACGCTTGGTTCAGCTGCTCTTCACTCACGCCTACCAGCCTACCCGCGCCGGCCGGCCGTGTTTGGTAGTCTGGTGGGGTCGCAACTGGCGTTGGGTGGCTAACCACCAGGGAGCGGCAATCACGAAGACCACGGATCGTACGCCTGGGCCGAGGGTCATGTCTTGCCGGACAAGTGCTGCACCCGCGAGGGGAGCAGCGCCATCCTGCGCGCTTTCACGCCCTGTCATCAAGGGGCGGCGGAGTGCGCCAGCCGGTAGCCTGACCTTAGCAGTGCCCGCATCCCTAGCCAGGAGTTTTTCGTGACTACTACCGCCACCACAACAGCCGCAGTGAGCAACCAGCCGCTGGCCGAGCTTGATCCCGAAATCGCCGCAGTCCTCGACCAGGAACTTGGCCGCCAGCGCGGCACCCTGGAAATGATCGCGTCCGAAAACTTCGCCCCGCGCGCCGTGATGGAAGCACAGGGCTCTGTGCTGACCAACAAGTACGCCGAGGGCTACCCGGGCCGCCGCTACTACGGCGGCTGCGAATACGTGGACATCGCCGAACAGCTGGCCATCGACCGCGTCAAGGCACTCTTCGGCGCCGAATACGCCAACGTCCAGCCGCACTCCGGCGCGCAGGCCAACGCCGCCGCGCTGTCCG
>DATFAE010000292.1:0-2590 GCA_035254945.1 Arthrobacter sp.
TGTTGCTGCTGGTGGTCTCGGCCTGGTTGCTGCAGCTGGTGGACGGCACCGGGGTGCTCCGTTTGCCCCAGTCCGCTGCCGAGGCGGCCGCCGTCGGCGCCTGCACGGCATACCCCACGCCCTCCGCACCGTAGTCGTCCACGGTCCGGGTGCCCAGCACCCACGCCCGTTTCGCGCTCACGACGCCCACCACCTCTCCGTCCATTCGCACCAACGGGCCGCCGCTGTTGCCCGGGTTGATGGCCGTGTCCGTCTGCAACAGGTCGCGCCGTTTCCCGAAAGCACTGTCCAGCTCCTGGTTCAGGGCGCTGACCCGGCCCGACGTGAACGTCAGGCCGCTGTCCAGCGGAAACCCCAAAGCAGCCACTTCAACGCCTTGTGAAGGAAGGGCGGCGGCGAAGTCGAACTGGTGGCCGGTGAGTGCTATCGGGGTCTTCAGCAGCGCCAGGTCCTGCGCGTCATTGATTCCCAGGACCCGGGCGGACGTGTACTGGCCGTTGACGGACACGGTGATGGCCACTTCGTTCTTGGCTACATGGGCCGCCGTCATGATCAGGTCCTCACCCACGAGGAATCCAGTCCCCGAGGCACCCCCTTCGCACAGGGTCACCGCGAGTTCGGCCACCCCTGAGTTCACCAGCTGGAAAGCCTCCGCCCAGTCCTTCGGGGGCGGCGGACCGGTGGGTGTTGGCGTTCTCGTCGGGACCCCTGCCGTCGTCGCTGTTGCGGAGGGAGTGACCGAAGGCGGTGTGGACGGGGTCGCGCCTTGGGGAGGTGCCGGGGCGGGCACACAGGCTGTCGCCAGCAGCAACAGCATGAGGGAGGGGGCAAGCCGTACGTCCGGCTTGGGAGCAGTGCACTTCATGGGGCATCCTTTTCCACGGTCCGTTGCGCCCAGGCCCCAGCTCAAGTGCAGTACGGTCACGCTAGCCAACGGCCGGGAGCACCACAAGCACGACACGCGTCCCGGGCCGCGCCATCCTGGCCGCCGAGCCCGGCGCTCCGTCCGGCGCGCGGTTGTGGCCGTTGCTCGATATCCGCTCAAGAATCTTGAGGGCCGAAAAGCTCGACGCGCGCGAGCTGGACGTCCCACGCCGTTCTTGGCCCACTGAATTGAGCGGCTAAAGGTCAGGCTGACGGGTTAGGGCACGCGTCCACCAGGCGGCGGAGACATGGACGGGTACGGAGAGCCGTCGTCAAGCCCGTCACGTCAGCGGCGGACGTCCGAGTGCTCAAAGCACTGGACCGTGGCAACCAGCGGGCCGCCGTCGTCGGCCTTCTGGTAGTCGGTGACGTGGTTGGTGGTCTTGCCGCACGCGGCGCAAAAAGTCTTGTGTTGTTTTGTCCCCATAAGGGAGATGATACGCAGGAAATGATTTCCGGAGAGTAAACATCAAGCTTCGTCACTGAGCACAGGGTGGCGCCCCGTGCCCGTTCCGCGTCCCGGAAACTCCAAGGCGCGGTGGGTAGAATCGTGGCCAAGACGAACGTAACTGCTTGCCGGAGGTATGGAGAAACAATGTCAGAATGGCTCGAAGTCGGCGCGGACAACTATGTGCTGGTCACCGAAGGTTCGCTGCTGAATACCGGCCTGATTGTTGGATCCGAGCGGGCCATGGTGATCGATACCGGCTGCGGCCCGCGGCAGGGACGTGAGATCCTGGACGCGGTGCGGCAGAAGACCCAGCTGCCGCTTGTGGTGGTCAACACCCACGCCCACTACGACCATTTCTTCGGCAACGCCGTGTTCGCCGAGGATGGCGCCACCGAATTCTGGGCCCACGAAAACTGCGCCACGGAAATCGAAGAGCGCGGGGACCTGCAGCGCCGCTTCGTGGGCACACTGGAACCGGAGATGTCCACCGGTGAAGGCGAGAACGTTGAACTGGTGGTGCCCAACGCCATCGTCAAGGACCAGCCTGTGTTGGTGGACCTCGGCGGTCTGACCGCCACCCTCTTCTACCTGGGCCGCGGCCACACCGACGGCGACCTCCTCGTCGGTACGCCCACGACGCTGTTCGTGGGTGACCTCGTGGAGCAGGGCGCGCACCCGTCCTTCGAGGACTCCTTCCCCGAGGAGTGGGCCGATTCACTGCGACACATCTCCGCGCTGCGCCACCGCTACGAATTCCTGATCCCCGGCCACGGCCAGCCCTGCAGCGACCAGTTCGTGAAGACCATGGCCAACACCATGACCACCGCCGTGCGCCAGGCCCAGCGTTCCATCCGCGAAGCCCCGTCCGACGCCACCAAGGCGATCCCGGTTCTGCCGTATGGCCCGGAGCAGTCCCGCTGGTTCATCAAGCGCCTGCAGGAGACCCGCAGGGAACACTAGGTATTTCTAATGAAATGACGAATTAGCGGCTACCGCAGCCCTGCAACGGCCACGGCCATAACGATGAAATAGGCCACAATTAGCGCAACCCAGACATATCCCAGCACTAATCCTGCAATGGCCATCCCGCGTCCCGAGTCACCTGTCCTCCTGATCTGGACGAGTGCGATGTGTCCAAGCGGAATGGCGGGCAACCCTCCGGCCAGACCGAACACGAGTGCCAGGATCGCGAGGATGTTGGTCGACTGGGCACGG
>DATFAE010000293.1:0-1619 GCA_035254945.1 Arthrobacter sp.
TGAGCGTGGCATTGACTGCCGCCGCGTTCGAGCCACGCAGTGCACGCATCTCGGCCGCGAGCCTGTTCCGGAGCCGCTTGACTGCGGCTGCACTCGGTTTGATCAGCAGTTTGCCGTTGCGATAGCGGCGGACATTGAACCGTCGGGTAGGACCGCCGCATTGCTGCGGCGGTCCCCCCTCAGAACCGGGCATGCCCGCTTTCCAGGCACCACGGCTCAAGCAAGCCCCGAGGGGCCACGAGGATTCCGCGTCGGCGTCATGGCTGGTGCACCGCCGGTCCGGCGAGGTTCCGCCGTCGGCATTGAGCGTGGAGGAGCCGGTAGAAGGTCCGGTCCTGGCCGTCGACCTGTTCGACGATGTGCTGTTTGGCCAGCACGCGCCGGACAGTCATGAACCATTGTTCCCACTCGCGTGGGCTGCGTGGTTCGTGCTCGGCATGCAGAAGAAGTTCCCCGCAGGCGGGACAGCGTCCGCCCTGGCCTCGCAGAAGCCGAGCGGTGTGCTCGTCCAGGGGCGGGGCCTTCTTCTTGCCTCGCCGATCGGCCCAGTACTCGGTCAGGGCGGGGTCATCCGGAGAGGCTCCGCCGTGAACCGGGACGTGCCGGACGATCTTCGTCCAGGCGAACTTGGTGAGGTAGGCGCCGCTGTCGCGGTCGCCGAACACCCATCGGTCCTGCCGGGACTTGTGAAACTTGCCGAAGTAGCGGGTCGCGACCCAGCCCCTCGACTTGTTCGGGTGCGAACGTCTGGCCCACCGGTAGGTGAGATGCCAGACGTGATGGTCCAAGCCGGTGAAGACCCGGCCGGAGACCACGCTCCGGTAGTAGGCCGACCATCCCCGGATGACCGGGTTGAGCCGGAACACCACCGCGGCCGCGTTCGCGCCGTGCATGGAACGCACGTCGGCGGACAGCCGCTTCCGGAGCCGCTTGACCGACTCCTTGCTGGGAGTGATGAGCAGCTTTCCGCTGCCCTGCCGATCGACGCGGCGGCGGATGTCGAAGCCCAGGAAGGAGAATCCGTCCTCGACGTGGACGATGCGTGTCTTGTCCTCGTTGAAGCGGAGTCCTCTTGGCTCCAGCCACGCCGCGAGGTCGGCCTTGACCTGCTCGGCCTGCTCACGGCTGTGGCACATCGCCACGTAATCGTCGGCGTATCTGACCAACACAGGGCACCCCTTGACCGTCTCAGCGTCACTGCGGGCGCTGGGCCGATAACGGACGCCTGCCACCTTCTCCATTCCGTGCAGGGCCACGTTCAGCAGCACGGGGCTGATCACGCCGCCTTGAGGAGTTCCCTCGTCTGTCGGCGTGAATCCTCCGGATTCGATCACGCCGGCCTTCAGCCAGGCCCGGACCATGCCCCGCGCGGGGAAGGTGCCGAGACTGTCGAGAAGGTGCTCGTGGTCGATCCGGTCGAACGCTCCGGCCAGGTCCGCGTCCAGGATCCACCGGCGCTGGCTGCGGTTGCCGCACAGCGTCTTGAAGATGACCTCGATCGCATCGTGGCAGCCCCGGCCGGGCCGGAATCCGTAGGATCTCGGCTCGAACCGGGCCTCCCACTCGGGCTCCAGCGCGCTCTTCACACGTGCCTGCTGCACGCGATCCGCCAGCACCGG
>DATFAE010000294.1:0-4640 GCA_035254945.1 Arthrobacter sp.
CCCCCGGGCGAATTCCCTCAGCAGAAACGCATTGATGTCTTCCCCCGTCAGAGCCTCCGGGGCGAACGCCCCACCTGCCGAGGACTCCTGAAGAAAGCGCCGGCCGGTGTTCTCGTAACGCAGCACAGTGGTCAGCGCCAAGCCGCGCTCCTCGATCATCCAGGACCGGTACGACGCCCGGAGCTCACCCAACGGCGTCACCAGGGTCACTCTCTCAGAGACGGCGCCAACCTCGCGCAAATAGCTCAACAGTGGCATCATCGCGCGCGGACCAAGGATCCGCCTCCGGCCGGCCTCTCTTCGGGCGGAGAGGAACGCAGGAACGCATTCCTCGTTCAGATCCGCTGCTTTGAGCCCTGCCCCAGAAAGCCAGAGACCGACCTGACCTATATCCTTCAGCATGTTCCGGACCGTGCCCGGCGTGTAACCCTGCTGCGTCAACCACTCCCGGTAACCCTCGACGTGCGGCCCCAGTGGGCCAGCTTTCCTTTTCGGTCCTGACACTGCACTTCGCCTCCTTCGTGGGAGCACGGTTGCTCCCACGATCAGGCTCCTCCCAAAGAAACTATGCCGATACGCCGAAGTTCACTTTTTCGACTTAATCAAGCGCCAGCGTCCGGCATTTATGGACGGGAGTGTCTGAATAACGGTGGATCCGGGGTTGGCCTGACACGCCGGGCGGTGCCTGGCGGGGAGGACTGATCATGAGCGAAACCATGGATCCCATGGCGACTGATGTGGATCAGCAAGAGTTAGCGCAGCAGCTCCTGGCACAGTCCAGGGAGCAGGGAATCGAGCTCGTCGGCCCGGGCGGGCTGTTGAACCGGTTGACGAAGAATGTCCTGGAGACCGCTCTGGAAGCGGAGATGGACGAGCACCTCGGTTACGGCAAACACGACGTGTCCGGCCGCGGCAGCGGGAACTCCCGCAACGGCACCCGCACCAAGACCGTCATGACCGAGATTGGACCGGTGGAGATCGAGGTGCCGCGGGACACAGGATCGACGTTCGACCCGCAGATCGTGAAGAAACGACAGCGGCGGCTGACGGGCGTCGACGAGATCGTGTTGTCGCTGAGCGCGAAGGGCCTCACCACCGGGGAGATCGCTGCGCACTTCGGCGAGGTCTTCGGTGCCGGGTCTCCAAGGACACCATCTCGCGCATCACGGAGAAGGTCATCGCCGAGATGACCGAGTGGCAGAACCGGCCCCTGGACCGGGTCTTTCCGGTGGTATTCATCGACGCTATCCACGTCAAGGTCCGGGACGGGCAGGTCACGAACCGGCCGGTCTACGTCGCGATCGGAGTCAGCGTCAACGGAGAACGCGACATCCTCGGCCTGTGGGCCGGGGACGGCGGCGAAGGGGCGAAGTTCTGGCTCTCGGTGCTGACTGAAATCAAGAACCGGGGCGTCGAGGACGTCTGCATCACGGTCTGCGACGGGCTCAAAGGCCTACCCGAGGCCATAAACGCCGTGTGGGAGTTTGCTGTGGTCCAGACCTGCATCGTGCACCTGATCCGCAACACCTTCCGCTATGCCGCGCGGCAGTACTGGGATGAAATGTCCCGTGACCTGCGCCCGGTCTACACGGCCCCGTCCGAGGCCGCCGCGAAGGAACGCTTCGTGGAGTTCTCCGGCAAATGGGGCCGGCAGTATCCGGCCATCACCCGGCTGTGGGAGAACGCCTGGAGCGAGTTCGTGCCGTTCCTGGACTACGACGTGGAAATCCGTCGGGTCATCTGCAGCACCAACGCCATCGAGTCCGTCAATGCCAGGTACCGGCGCGCGGTCAGGGCCAGGGGTCATTTCCCCACCGAGCAGGCGGCCCTGAAATGTCTCTATCTGGCCACCCGGGCACTGGACCCGACCGGCAAAGGCAGGGCACGATGGGCCACAAGGTGGAAGCCGGCGCTGAACGCCTTCGCCATCACCTTCGAAGGAAGAATCAACTAAATGCCAGCCGCGGATCCACCGTTAAACGGACACACCCGAATGGGCCCGCATGGATCGAGGCGGCGGCTACGCAGTGTCCCCTCGACTCTCGTAAAGCAGCTGGCAGGCCGTCAACTCGCTGCTGGAGGGAACGGGGACGGGCCAAGGTGCAGGCGAGCGACGGCAGAGAGCTCGCCCATTAGATGCCGTCGCGTTTGTGGGCCGCGTGCCAACGCTGCAGTGTCCGCAACCCTACTCCTTCGTGCGCCGCGAGGGTCGTCAGTGGCACGACCACCGTTCCCGACTAAGCCTCGATCCACCGGCCGGGTTTGATGGGGCGGGGTCGTTCTGATCGTGGTTCGGGTTGGGTCGGTGGGCATGACAGGGTTCCCGGCCTTGCTGCCGGTGGTGTTCCGTTGTCCTGGTTGCGCCGGGTCGGCTGGGTGGTCAGATAGCGGCGATCCGTGGTGGCCCGCAGGCCGCTTCGAAGAGTTGTGACCAGCTGGTTTCCCAGGGCCATTGAGCGGGCAGGTGCAGGGTGATTTTCCGTGCCGAGGTCGCGATCCTGGCGGGGACGGTGATGAGTTTCCGGCGGATGGTGCCGCTGCGTGCTTTGCCCAGGTCTGGGCCGGCGAGGGTGCCGATGGCGCGCGAGAGGTTGAAGGCGATGGTCGCCAGGACCAGCCAGGCGGGTTTGGCGGTGAACTTTCCCGAGGGCAGGTGTGCCAGGGCACTGTCTTTGAGGTCCGCGTTGACCTGCTCAATGATGGCGTGTTGGCGGTGGGTTTTATCTGCGGTGACGGTGTCCAGATCGCTGGGTGTGAAGAAGGCGTGGAAGCGGTGGGTGTCGAACAGGGTCTGTTGCCCTTCGCCTGCTTTGGCGTTCAGTTCCGGGATCCTGCGCACGACCAGGCGTCCGTGGACGCGGTCGGCTTTCTTTCGGCCCACGAAGGCGGTGAAGGCGGTTTCGGCGACTTCCGCGGAGGAAATCCAGGCTCCGGTGGTTTCATCGCGGACCGCGTCGGTGTATTGGATTGTGGTCCAGTCCTTCTCGTTGATGGTGGCGATGGCTCGTTTGACGGCCGGGTCCATCCTGGCGGTAATGGACACTTTCGCGCCTGCACGGTGGGCAGCGGCGACGACGGAGTGGCCGTAGAACGCACTGTCGGCACGCAGCAGGACCGGCCCGGTGGCATTCTTGCCGCGCAGCCGTTTCACGGTGGCAAGGATGTCCCCGGTGAACTTCCCGGCCCCGCGCGGGGAGCCGGCGCTTCCCTTGCGCAGCCTCGCGCCGATGATGACCGGCGCCGTGGTCGCGGTCGAGAGGATCCCGATCAGCGCGTTCAATCCCCGGACCCCGGAGTAACCGTATCCGGAACCCTGTTTCCGGTAGCCGTGGACTTCTTTGATGGTGTCGTCGATATCGACCAAAGCGTAATCATCGATACCGGAGGCGATCGGGGCCACGGTGGCGACGTTCACCAGCCACCGGGCGGCGAGGGCGTCGAGCTGGCGGACATGGCCGAAGGTGAACGCCCGCAGGAACGATCCCAAAGTCGAGGGGGCATATGCACCGGCGAAGAGTTTCTTCATCCCGCCGTGCCGCAGCAAGGCCATGTCATCGATGGAATCGGCCCCGGCGACCATACCCGCGACCAGCGCAGTGACCTTCAACCCTGCATTCGCTCCGAAGTATCCCGGCAGCGTCAGCCACTGATCAGCGAGTTCGCCAAGGCAGGTTTTCACCGCCAGCGCCATCGCCGGGACCAGACCTGCGGCCGACACGAGGTTGGAATCATCGAACGCAGCTGACACGCGCGTGGATCTATGGAAAAGTTGCACTTACGAGATGCCTCTCGGATTGGTTAAACGGAGTTCTAGACAAACCCCATTTTTTCCGATTCGACAGGCATTCTCCGTTAAACCGCCGCTACGACCTCAACCCGACCGGTGGATCGAGGCTTAGAGGCCGCGCACATGTAGGTCTTTGACCCCAGCGTCGCTGTGGACAAACCATCCTAGTGGTGTACCGCATTTGCACAGCGCCGTTGTGCTGCTCGTAAATGTCTTCCATGTAGGGAAGCGCTACTTCACGAAGCTCAGTATGCGCGTAGGCCAGGATCCCCAGCCGCCAGATTTGGCTGCCCATTTCGTAGCCACGGTCCCCAGCACCGGACCAGGGCTGAGTGCTCCTCCAGCTCCTGACCGATGCGGTGAACTGTGGTTAGAGGCAAGTTGTGGATCTGCGCGATATGGAAGCAAGGGACTGCCTGCGGTGCCTGGTATCGAATGTGCTCAATACAAGGGTGACCCGGCCGCTTGCCGATCTCGTCCTAGGTTCCTTCTCGGTCAAGTCGGCGATTTATCCCACTGCTTGAAGACTGGGGACTGCCCGAGTTATTGCTCCTTGACCTAGCCACCGAGTGCTCTCGAGCGCCGTGGCCCCGCCGACGGCTTATGGGGCGGAGTTCCACCTGAATGTTTTGATGTGGGCCAGTAGGGCGAGGGTGGCGGGACTACTGCAAAGGAGGGGCGCCAGCGAAGGACTCTGCTAAGCAGAACATCCATCTGGACAGCGGGAACGTGATGTGTTTCACTGAGACCACGGATCTGACACAAGGACGAGGGAGAACCGAATGAGTTTTGAACAAATAGGCCGTCGCGGATTCATCAAGATTACGGCCGCTGCTGGTGGGACTTTATTTCT
>DATFAE010000295.1:0-27965 GCA_035254945.1 Arthrobacter sp.
GGAAGATGCCATGGACATGGCAGCGGCTCCCGCAAGTGTGATCAGGACGGACGAGTTCGCCGGAATGGTGACAGCTGGCGTGAGCGGGGCAGCTGGGTCCACGAATGTCACGCCCGTGGTGACGCAGCCGGGGTGGTTGGCATCCGCCGTCGCGGCGCCGTTGCCGCTAATGGCGTATACCTGGACCGCGAAACCGTTGGGGTTGGACGCCCGAACGGCAACATCGGCGGTGCCGCCCGGGACGAGGGTGCCCTGCGGGCTGTCGCCCGCCACCAGGGCTTCAACAGTCACGGTGGCCATGGTGCCGTTGGTGCTGGCTCCGGAGCCGGCCCCAAGTGTTGCCCAGTAGGCGTACGCTCCACCCGTGCCTGTCGCGAGGCAGAGGGCGACGGTTGCTGCCGCAGTCCTGGCAGCCAGCCGTCGGGACGTCTTGTGGGGTGCGGGTGTCATGTCAGCTCCCCTCCCCGGCTCCGGAATAGCCAAGCTGGAGGGTTGCGCCTTTGCACCCGTCCTGGTTCAGCATCGTGTCCAGCATGGCGATTTTGGGCCACAGTGCCTCGTCGATCCTGAGGGATTGGAGGGTGTTCGTTCCGACGGGAACCGTGAGCGGATACGTTCCCGCATAGTTGGTCACCACGTAATCTGCCGTGGTGCAGGGGAGCCCCGCCGCGACGGCGGCCGTGGTCCTGGTGATGCCGGTGACGGCCACCGAGAGGCTCTTCAGCCCCAGGCTCTGGTTGTTGGGATTGGTGATGGAAAGGTTCAGCGGAATCGTGGCCCCCGGTGTGAGCGGGGCGCCGAGGTTCCCGGAAATGCTGAAGATCTTCTTGGAGGCCTGGACATAGAGCTGGACCACGACGGCGGCGGCCTGGCTCGCGCCGGCAGCGGTCCCGATGGTCAGGTCCGCTTTGCCCTCGGGGGTGGTGGCCGACGTCGCCACCGTGAGCTCGACTGTGGCCGTCTTGCCGGACCCAAGCGTCACCGACCCGGGGGAGAAGGCCGCCGTCGTACTCGCTGGAAGGCCAGAAACAGTGGGAGTGACGCTGCCGCTGTACCCGTTGGCGGAGGTGAAGGACACCGAATAGCTGACCGGGTCGCCCCGGTCAACCGTCCGGCTGGTCGGGTTCACCTGGATGGTGACCGCCTTGGTTTTGTTGCCCTGGCTCCCGCCCTGGCTGGCTGCGAAGATGGTGCCCGCCGAAACGAGCATGACCAGAAGCCCCACCAGCAGAACTTTCACTGCCGTGGTGGTTCTTCGCATGGCTGTGCGGAAGTACCCGGATTCGTTCTGCACGTCTAGCCCTTCTGGCCTGGTCTGACAATAGCGGGAGAGGTGGAATTCGCCGGCAGGAGGGGTCCTGTTCCTCCCCCGCCGGCGAAGCCTGTTAGACGCTGCCCACGGTGATGGTCACGACGGCGGACTTGCAGGCGTCCTGGTTGACCGTTGCATTGTCATTGAACGTCAGGGTTCCGCTGCCCACAGAGGTGCCGGTGGCACCGGCCGCGACGGTGGTGTTGCTGGTGACTGCCGTGACGTCGAACCAGGAGGCAAGGCAGTTCGCCGGATCACTCGTGCTGACCGCGGCGGACAGCGCCCCCACCTGGGTGCTGCTGGTAGTCGAGTTGTCAGCCGTGTATGCCACGGACACGTTGTTGCCGGGCGCGAGCCCGCCGCCGAACGTCGCGTGCAGGGTGACAGTTCCGCCGCCTGCCGAGTTGGTGGCCGTGCCGTTGCCGGAGCCCGTGGTGGTCCAGTAAGCGTAGGCCGCGCCGCCGCCGCCGGCCACGAGTGCCAGTGCTCCGGCTGCTGCCAGAACCTTGTTCTTCTTCGTCATTGTGCGCATGAGTAAGACTCCTTTGGCTGGGGGTAAGGACTTGATGGTGAGACGCACAGCCATCGGGAACCGCTAAGGGAACTTACTTCCGGCTGATCGATGACGCCTATACTCCCCGGCGCTGAGAGCGTGAACAACGCGTAGCGGTACTGGTTTTTTTCGACCTTCCCCGGGAACGACTGCTTGGATTGCAGACCGGGTACTCAGTTTTGCCGGTCCCGCCAGGCGTCCGGAGCCCGCCCGGTTCGTACCGCCGGGACGTTGGGGAAGCACCCGATTTCCTTGTACCTTCAAGCCATTCGGCCGGGCCGCGGCTCCTGAAGTCACATCGCCGCAACAAAACCAAGTAGTGCGCGGCAGCGCCGCGCAGACCCCGAAAGTGACGTTTCCACAGGCCACGGCGTGTATATACTTCTGGATATCGGTTTAGCAGCAGGCCGTTGGAAAGTTCGTCGATCCAGCGACCTTCACCGCCAGGTTCCTTCCGGGCCTGCGGGACGTTGCCGGCTCGTTTTGACCTGAACGAATGGCACCAAGAATCGTGGCCAGCGAGTCAACAGCAAAAACCGATACATCCATCACCGAGCACCTGCATCAACTGGTCCTCAACAGCTCCGATGTTGAGGACTTCCTTAACGAGCTCGCCCGCGTGTCCGTGCGCGGCCTCTCGGATCTTGACGACGAGGTTCTCTGCAGCATCACGCTGCTGCGCGAGCGCAAGGCGGCCACGGTGGCAAGCAGCGGGCCGGATGCGCAGGCCATCGGCCAGATCGAGTACCAGTGCAGCGACAGCCCCGGCATGGCTGCGTCACTGGAGCAGGCCACCATCCACATCCCGGATGTCACCGAGGATGCCCGCTGGCCCGAGTATTCCGCGGCTGTCCTGGGCCAGGGGGTCCGTTCGGTGCTGGCTCTGCCGTTCGAGCTCGATGGCGATACCAAAGCCGCCCTGCTGTTGTACTCGCGGCGGCCCAACCGGTTTGACGGGCGCGTCCTCGAATTCGCGGCCGACTTCGTCAGCCAGACGTCCCTCGCCCTCCGCCTCGCCGTCCGGTTCGCGCACTACAGCGAGACGGCAGCGAACCTGAGGGCAACGCTGGAATCACGTACTGTCATCGACATGGCCGTGGGCATCATCATGGCCCAGAACCGCTGCAGCCAGCTCGACGCTTTCGAGATCCTCAAGACCGCCTCCAGCACCCGCAACTCCAAGCTCCACGACGTCGCGGCGGCGGTAGTCAACTCGCTGGGGCAGGGGCCGGCGCGCACCCACTACGACGGGTAGCGTCCGACGGCGGCAGGCCGGCGTCGTGCGTTAAGCGCCAGGCGGGCGTCAGGCGACGCTGTCCGTCCCCGGCGGCTGGCCGGCGTCGGACCCCGCCACCACCGCGATGGCTCCCAGGAGCAGCGCTGCGTTGGCCCAGAAGATCCCCAGCACCCCCAGCGGCGCAGCAAAGGAGCCGACGGCGATGGGCAGCGTGATCTGCGCCAGCCGGTTGACGGTCATCCGCAGTCCCAGGACCGCGCCGTGGCTCGACGAAGCGGTCAGTGACACCACCCAGGCCATGGTGAGCGGCTGGGGGATGCCGAGCCCCAGCCCCAGCCCGATCATCACGGCGATCGCACCGTAGGGGCCCACCAGCGGCAGTGCGGCCAGCGACAGGACAGCTGCGCCGATGGATAAGATCAGCATTGCCTTCCGTCCGAACCGCGCGATCAGCCGGGTCAGGCCTACCCTGCTCGCGACGGACACGGCAGCACGCAGGGCCAGCAACATGCCCACGACGGCAGCACTGACGTTCTGTTCAGTGGCCCAGACCGGCACAAACGCGTACATCAGGTCCACCGTCACCAGCACGGCCCCGCTGACCACCAGCGAGCGCCAGAGACCGGGAGCCTTGAGGACGCCGCTGATGCTGACCGGGTCCGTGGCTGTACTGTGCCTGCCCTTGCGCAGGCCGGCGTCCGTGCGCCGGAGGAAGAAGTACGCAGGGGTGGCGAGGGCGCTGAACGCCAGGCACACCAACAGCCCCAGCGTGGTGTCCGGTGATGCCCCCGCCGGGATGCCCAGCGAGGCCACGAGGGTGACGGCGGGCGGACCGATGAGCTGCCCGATGGAAGCGGCGGCTGTCAGGGTACCGAACGCGCCGTCAGCGGATCCTTCACTGCTGACGTGGGCCACAAAGGCCTGCTGGCCCACCATCACCAGAAGATGGCCAAGGCCGATGATGGCGCTGGCAGCCAGCAGCACGGGAAGCCCCCGCACTGCGAGCATCGTGACAGTACCCGCGGCCGCGGTGAGCAGACCGACGAAGGCCATGGCGGTGCCGCCGAACCGGTCGGCGAGCCTCCCGGCGGGCAGGGCGGTCAGCAGTGCCGGCAGCGCGAAGCTTGATGCCAGGACGCCGAGGAAGACGGGATCGGCACCTTCAGCAAGTGCCCGGTATCCGATAATGAGCCGGACTCCCACCCAGGCAGCCTGCGACAGGACAGCCTGGGCGCTCAGCGCCTTCCGCCATCCGGCGGCGCTCACGCCCGCAGCGGAATTTCGTCCGCGCCACCCAGCAGGCGGGTCAGGTCATCGATGCCGTCCCGGGCTGCCTTGTACCTGGCCGGATCCAGGTGGAAGATCGCCAGCTGCAGTGCATACGCCAGCAGGACAGGGATCAGCTGGGTCCGGTATTCGCCGTCGTCACCGCGCCTGGCGGTAATGAGGTGGTCGGGGCTCGGGCGGAAGCGGTAGCCCGGCACGTCGGAGATCAGGATGCTCTTACCTCCCCGCCGGGCAGCCTCAGACACCAGCGCGGCAAGCTGGAGCGGCGCCTCACGCAAGGCAAAGCCTATGAGGGTGCTGTTTTCATCGAAGCTGACAAACCGTTCGGCCAGGTCCTTCGGTGAAGTCCCCAGCGTCACGGTGGTCAGGCCCAGCCGCCGCAACCGGCGTGCCATCAGGTCACGCGTCGGCTTCTCGTCATCCCTTGAGAACAGGTAGACGATGCGGGACTCATGGAGCGTCGTGGCGGCCGCGTCC
Organism: Arthrobacter sp.; assembly: GCA_035254945.1. Taxonomy (GTDB): domain Bacteria; phylum Actinomycetota; class Actinomycetes; order Actinomycetales; family Micrococcaceae; genus Arthrobacter. The sequence goes on from DATFAE010000295.1 coordinate 4,867, forward strand.
AGGTCTTCCTGGGGGACAAAGTGCGGCAACCTCTTCAGGGCAACAATCTCATCGGCGACAAACGCCGCGAGGTCATACCCGGTGTCTCCGCGCATGATTCCACCGTGGTGGTCATGGATCTCAGTCTCGTCCTTGCGCAAATCATTCCGCAGATCCGGGTAGCCGCGGTAGCCCAGCTTCTTGGCCAGCCGCACCACAGTTGATTCGTGGGTCTTGGCCCGTTCCGCAACTTCCGCGGCAGGGATCGCGGACATGTCGTCGCCCATGAGGACGTTCATGACGCGCTCCTCCGAGGCGCTGAGCCTGACCGTGCTGCTGGCCACTACTGCTTTGAAACTCACTCTGGCTCTCCTTTGAGATCCCTGCTCGGAACAACTGTGATGCTTGACACTCTCTCACGGACATGCAATCCTGTGCAAGATTGCAAGCGAGGTTTGAAGCCAATCCTGCTCTCCCTATTTTCTCCACTTTGCCGCAGAGAGGCGGACAACGAAGATGCAAACCCTCAACGCACCTGTTGCGCTTGAATGGACGGTGGCCGCAGCGGCCGTCGCCGGAGGGCTGACCATGGCAGTGGTCGGTGCCGGCTACGGGCTGACGAACACTTCCGGCGTGGGGGCCGGTTTCTTTCCCACAGTGGCCGGCACGCTGATGGCTTTGGCCGGTGTCCTGTGGGCGCTCCAGCTCGTGGCTGCTCACCGGACATCGGTCCCCGCCCCCGTCACCGGTGACACGGTGGAATCACTGCCGCCGCACCACGAGTCCGAATCCGCGCTGGTATCCCTGCTCGATGACGACAACAGCGACGAGCCGGACGCTCCGGATTTCCCGGACCGCCAGGGTTGGGCCCGCGTCGGGATCATCTCCGGCGCGATCCTCCTGGCCGCACTGCTCCTCCCCCTGCTGGGCTACACCATCGTGATGACGCTGATGCTGGGTACCATCCTGTTCTTCGTCAGCAAACGTAAGCTCTGGATGTCCGCCCTGGTTGCAGTAGGCTCCGCACTCCTATCCCGCCTGGTCTTTGAGGTCTGGCTGGGAACGGCCCTGCCAACTGCCAGCATCGACTTCCTCGCCGGACTGGGGCTGTAGCCGTGGGATTCGATCAGCTCCTGGGCGGCCTGGCCACCGTCTTCACCCCGGAACACCTCCTGTTCGCGCTGCTCGGCTGTGTCCTGGGCATGCTTGTGGGTGTCCTTCCCGGCTTCGGCCCGGCTGCGGCCGTGTCGCTCCTCATCCCGGTCACGTTCGGCCTGGATGCCACGTCAGCCATCATCATGCTGGCCGCCATCCTCTACGGCGCGGCCTACGGCGGAACCACGACGGCGGTCCTGCTTCGGATTCCCGGGGAGGCCTCCTCCATCGCGACCACGCTCGACGGCTACCAGATGGCCAAGCAGGGACGCGGCGGCCCGGCCCTGGTGATCGCAGCACTCGCTTCCTTCGTGGGCGGCCTGGTCGGCGTCATCGGCTTCGTGGTGGTGGCACCCTTCAGCCGGCTGGCACTGGAATTCGGTGCCCCGGAACTGTTCCTGGTCTCCCTCCTGGGCTTCGCCCTGATCACTTCCTTCGCCGGCTCCAACCCGGCCAAGGCCCTGCTCAGCGCCGCGGCCGGGCTGGGCATCGCCACCGTCGGCGTGGATTCCGGCGTCGGCATTGCCCGCTTCACCTTCGACATGCCGGAACTGTTCGACGGCCTGGGACTGGTGGCAATCGTCATGGGTGTCTTTGGCCTCAGCGAAGTGCTGGGCCAGGCCCAGAAGGGACCGCTGGGGGTGCCGAGCCCGCTCAAGGTTGCCAGGCTCCTGCCCACCCGCACGGACCTGCAGCGCTCGGCGTTCCCCTCACTGCGCGGCTCAATCATCGGCTTCTTCATGGGCCTCCTGCCCGGTTCACCCGGCGCCGCAACCTCGCTGGCCTCCTACGCCGCCGAAAAGCGGATCTCCAAGCGCCCCAAGGAATTCGGCAAGGGCGCAGTGGAGGGCATCGCCGGACCGGAAGCGGCGAACAACGCCCTGGCCGTCTCGTCCATGATCCCGCTGTTCACCCTGGGCATCCCCACCTCCGCCACCGTGGCCATCATGGCCGGAGCGTTCACCATGAACGGCCTGATCCCCGGACCCCTGCTGTTCCGTGACAACCCCGACGTTGCCTGGGCCATCATCGCCAGCCTCATCGTGGGCAACCTGATCCTGCTTGTCCTCAACGTTCCCCTGGCCCGGGTCTGGATCGCCGTCCTGAAGGTCCCGTTCCACTACCTCATGGCCGCCATCCTGGCGTTTATGTTCCTGGGCACATACTCCATCAACGGCAGCGCGTTCGACATCCTGATCATGCTGGGCGCCGGCATCCTGGGCTACATCTTCCAGCTGGTCAAGGTTCCGCTCACCCCGCTGGTCCTGGGACTCATCCTGGGCCCGCTGCTGGAGGAGAACTTCCAGCGTTCACTGGCGCTCTCCCGCGGCGACTACAACGTGTTCCTGCAAGGCCCCATCAGCCTCACGCTGATCGGCGTGATTGTCCTGGCCATCCTGTTCGGCGCAGTACGCCCCCTCATTGCTTCCATGCTGAAGAAAAAGACCCCCACCCCCATCGCACCAAAGGAGCTTGCGAAATGAAAAAGATCACCGCACTGACCACCACCGCGCTTGCCGCATCAGTTGCCCTGGCCCTCACGGGCTGCGGCGGCCAGGCCGGAAGCACCACCACCACCGCCGCCGCCGTGGACTTCCCGAAAGCGGGCTCCACCATCGAGTGGATCGTCCCCTCGGCGGCCGGCGCCGGCAACGACATCCTGGCCCGCATCGTGGCCCCGGCCATGCAGGAGGACCTCGGCGCCAATATCAAGGTGGTCAACAAGGAGGGCGGCAGCCAGGTGGTGGGCCTGAACTACGTCGCCCAGTCCAAGCCGGACGGCCTGACGTTCGGATACACCAACATCCCGTCCATCCTGGGCCGCTACCTTGACCCGTCCAAGAAGGCGGCCTTCGACCGCGGCAGCTTCACGCCCATCGGTTCGTTCGCCACGAACTCTGTGGTGATCGGCGTCAACAAGGACAGCAAGTACAAGACCCTCAAGGAACTGTTCGAGGCCGTCAAGGCAGAGCCGGGCAAGATCACCGTGGGCACCGATTCACGCGCCGGTGATGACCACATCAACCTGCGCCTCCTGGAGAACCAGCTGGGCCTGGACTTCAACATCGTCCATTACAACAGCGGCGCGGATAAGGTGGCCGCCATCGTCTCGGGTGAGGTGGACTTCGCCCTCGGCGGCGTGTCCAGCTTCTTTGGCCAGTACAAGTCCGGGGACATCAAGCTCCTGACTGTCATCGAGGACAACCCGAGCACCTTTGTGCCGGACGTGCCCACCATGAAGAGCGCCGGCTACGACGTCAAGCCGATGGCCAGCAACTTTGCCCTCTCCGTCCCGTCCAAGACGCCCAAGGAAGTTGTGGCCAAGCTCGAGTCTTCGCTGAAGAAGGCTGCCGGGACCGCTGCCGTGCAGGAAAAGCTCAAGGGCGCGGCCACGCAGCCCACCTGGGTCCCGGCCGCCGACGTCAGCAAGATGTGGGAAGAGCGCGAAACCCTGATCAAGCCGGTCATCGACGAACTCCTCAAGCAGCAATAACCATGGACACCAGCAGAAAGGCCGGCGACACCATGCAGGCAGAACACTCCTCCCTTTCCACCGCTGAGCTCGTTCGCCGCCTGGGAGCCATCCCGGCAGCGAACATCGGCGACGCCCAGGAACGGATCGGCGTGGCATCGGCTCTCTCACCCAGCTGGGCCGGAGCCAAGCTCGCCGGGCCTGCCTACACGGTGTGGACCCGCCCGGGTGACAACCTCTACATCCATAAGGCGCTCGACGACGCGCAGCCAGGCGACGTGATCGTGGTCAACGGGGGCGCGGACCAGTCCCGCGCCTTGATCGGGGACATGATCGGCCTCCGCGCGAAAAACATGGGCCTGGCCGGATTCGTGATCGACGGCGCGGTGCGCGACGCCGACGCCCTGGCGGACTGTGGACTGCCCGTCTTCGCCCGCTCGGTCACCCCCGCCGGACCCTACAAGTTCGGCCCCGGCCGGCTGCAGCTCCCGGTGGCGATCGACGGCGTCGTGGTTTCCCCGGGCGACATCGTGGTGGCGGACGCCGACGGCGTGGTGGTGGTCCGGCGCGAGGAGGCCGGACAGGTCCTCGCCGAGGCGGAGAAGATCGAGGCGAGGGAAGCGGCCAAGCGCATCGCCTTCGAGGGCGCCTCCGTCTGACCCGCTGACACCAGTCAGTACGCGCGATGGCCGGTTCAACGTTGGTTGAACCGGCCATTGTGCTGCAGGCTACAGCTGGTCATAGACGAGGTCCGTCCCGTCAACCCGGACCCCCGACGTCGGCATGTGCGCAGTCACCTTCCCGCCAGGCATCAAGTGCCGGACGTCAACGCCGTCGAGCAGCACGGAGTGGTCCGCGATGAGCCGCCGGTGGCAGCGCCACCACACGGTTTCGCTGCACATGATCGCCACCCTCTCCTGCGAAGCCTGCGTGATCAGTCCACCAAGGGCATCCAGGAATTCCGCAGACCTCATGTAGGCCGCATAGGCACGGAATGAGTCGTTGCGCAGGGCGGTGTCCGGGGAATCGGGCGGCAGCTTCCGGAACCCGCCCAGCCGCTTTTCCCAGCGGTACGCGACCCCGGCCGCGGGCAGCCACTCTGCCAGCTGGTCCTTGCCAAAATGCGGATACTTCCGGCTTCCGGGTGCAATGCGGACGTCCACCAGCGCCTGGATTCCTGCCCCGGCCAGCAGTTCCGCGAATTCGGCCTGGCTGTTGGTCCCGTGGCCCACCGTCAGCAGCCGCACGTTGCTGTCCGTCCCGACCATGTCCGCCATACAGCCACCCTTTCACAGGCCCAGCACATACCCGGCAAATTGAAGCGATAGCTTGGCTGCCTAGAAATGATGCATGACTCCTCTCGAGAACAAACAACGCAAGGGCAGCCGGGTCCGGCGCGCCGTCGTCGCCGGGGCCGTGGCCCTGACGCTGTCGGCAGGAGGTGCCACGGCCTGGGCGCTGGACCGCTTCGTTGTCCAGCACGTGGAAATCCCGGACGTTTCCGCTTATGAGGCCAGCCAAACGGGAACCTCCACAGGCACGACGGCGGACACCGCCTCCGAATCCAGCACCACCACAGCCGTCACCACGGACACGTCCTACGTCTCGGACAGCTCCAACATCAATATCTCCACGGTGACCACCGGCAGCGGCGGCAGCACCGTCACCTACTACGTTGCCGACGTCGTCCTTGACGACGCCACCACCCTCCAGTCTGCCTTCGCCGAGGACAGCTTCGGCGAAAACATCACCGAAACCACCTCCGCCATCGCCGAGGCCAACAACGCGATCTTCGCGATCAACGGCGACTACTACGGCTTCCGCGACACCGGCATCGTGATCCGCAACGGCGTGGTGTTCCGGGACGAGGGCGCCCGCCAGGGCCTGGCCTTCTACCGCGACGGCGCCGTGAAGGTCTATGACGAAACCACCACCACCGCCGGGCAGCTGCTGGCCGACGGTGTCTGGAACACCCTCTCATTCGGACCGTCCCTGCTGGACGCTGGTGAAATCGCCGACGGTATCGAGGACGTGGAGGTGGACACCAACTTCGGCAACCACTCCATCCAGGGCGAACAGCCGCGCACCGCCGTCGGGATTATCGACGAAAACCACCTCGTGTTTGTGGTGGTGGACGGCCGCAGCCCCGGCTACAGCGCCGGCGTCACCATGACCGGACTGGCGGAAATCATGCAGGGCCTCGGCGCCACCGCCGCGTACAACATCGACGGCGGCGGGTCCTCCACCATGTACTTCAACGGCGGACTGGTCAACAACCCGCTGGGTGAGAACAAGGAACGCGGCACCTCCGACATCCTGTACATCGCGGAGTAGTGCCGGCCATGATCATCCTGATCCCGGCGTACGAGCCGGACCGGCAGCTGCCCGCCCTGATCCGTTCCATCCGCGACGCCGAGCCGTGGGCCACCGTGGTGGTGGTCGATGACGGCAGCGGACCGGAGTACAAGGACGTGTTCGACGGCGTCAGGGCCCTCGGGTGCCATGTGATCGGGTACGCGCGGAACCGGGGAAAAGGCTTCGCGCTGAAGACCGGGTTCGGGTTCATCGCGGACCATCTGCCGGGCCGGAACGTAGTGTGCGCCGACAGCGACGGCCAGCACACCATCGTGGACATCCTTCGCGTCGCGGCCGCAGTCAAGGCCGGATCGCCGGCCATGGTGCTGGGAACCCGGAACTTCACCGGCAACGTCCCCGCCCGCAGCCGGTTCGGCAACACCGCCACCCGGCTGCTGTTCACCCTGGCCACCGGCGAGCGCATTTCCGACACCCAGACCGGCCTCCGCGGGTACCCGGGCTCCATGCTCCCGTGGCTGCGTTCTGTCCGCGGCGACCGCTACGAATACGAGCTGAACCTCCTGCTGGAGGCCAAGCAGGCCGGCTACGCCATCAACACCGTGGACATCGCCACCGTCTACCTGGACCACAACTCGGGATCCCATTTCCGGCCCGTGGCTGACTCGGTCCGCATCTACGCGCCGCTGCTCAAATTCCTGGCATCATCCTTCATGGCGTTCCTCGTGGATACGGTCGTCTTCCTGATCCTGACCCTGGCCACCGACTCGCTGCTGCTTGCCGTGATCGGCGCCCGGGCCGTGAGCTCGGCGGTGAACTTCCTCGTCAACCGCCGCCTGGTTTTCGAGCACGGCCGGAACAGGCCCGCGGCCGCTGCCGGCCTGCGCTACTTCAGCCTGGTAACCGTCCTGCTCGCCGCCAACTACGGCCTGATCTATGCCCTGGACGCACTGTCCGTGTCCTCCCTTCCCGCGAAAATCCTGGCAGAAATCATCCTCCTGGCCGTCAGCTACGGGGTGCAACAGAGGTTCCTCTTTTCCCGTGCTACCGCTCGAAAAGCAGGCACGAAAACGGGAGATGAGCTCCCGGCGAGCACTCATAATCCGGCCTAGGTTCCATCACAGCACCAGCACAGTTTTGCCGTGGATCGTAAAGAACAGCCCACCAACAGATTCCGGAGAATCCGATGACTTCCCTTATTTTCATGGCCGCAGACCTGGCGGCCATCAGCATCCTCACGTTCGTCCTCTACCTTCGTCGCCACGGACGCCGCGACCTGGTGGTGTCCTACCTGGGCATGAACGTGGGCGTCCTGGCCGTCGCCACAGCGCTGTCCGGATCCGCGGCAGGACTCGGCCTGGGACTTGGCCTCTTCGGTGTCCTGTCCATCATCAGGCTCCGCTCCACCGAGCTGGCCCAGCACGAGGTGGCCTATTACTTCTCGGCACTGGCCCTGGGGCTGATCGCAGGGCTCGGCATTGAGCCCATCTGGCTGACCGCTTCCCTCATGGGCCTGATCCTGCTGGTGATGTTCGTCGGTGACCACCCCCGCGTGCTGCCCGCCCACCGCCACCAGACGGTCATCCTGGACCAGGCCCTGACGGAGGACCGCGAACTGCACGCACGCCTTGAGCAGGTCCTGCAAGGCACGGTCCACTCCGCCACCGTCCTGGAACTCGACCTGGTCAACGACAAGACCATCGTGGACGTCCGCTACGCCTACAACCCCGCCGCTGCCAGCCCGGCAGCCCTGAACTACCTTCCGACAGCGGCGCCCCGGCACGCAGAACCGGCACCTTACGCGTCATCCCAGCTGCTGCCGCCCGCACCCGCACCCGCACCCGTGGTGATAACCGATGCCGGCGGATCCGAACCGGCACAGCCCGCCGACCGTGCGGCAGACCCCGTCCACGCCTCGGCCGGTGCGGCATGAGCGCCCCAGCCAGTGCCGGCGTCGTCGGCAGCCTCCACCGGCTTCCCGCCGTCGGACTGGACGAACTGAACGTCGAAGCCGCGCTGCAGACCCGGGTGGACCGCAAATACGTGCTCCCCGAGGACCTTGCCCAGGATCTTCTGGCCACGTTCGACGCCGAGGTCCGCGTCCTGGAAATGGACGGCTCCCGTTGCTTCGCCTACGACTCCGTGTACTTCGACACCGCGGAACTGGACAGCTACCTGCTGGCCGCCCACGGCCGGCGGCGCCGCTACAAGGTCCGCACCCGGACTTATGTGGACAGCGCCGTCAGCTTCCTCGAGGTCAAGACCGAAGGCGCCCGCGAAGCCACCGTCAAGGAACGCATCCCGTATGACCTCAACGACCGTGCACGGCTGACGGCGGAAGGCCTGGACTACGTGCAGGAAACCCTTGCCGCCGCGGTGGGCGGCGTCCCCGAAGGGCCCCTCGGGCCGGTCCTCGAGACCCGCTACCACCGCACCACTCTCTACCTGCCGGACTCCGGCAGCCGGGCCACGATCGACACGGACGTCACCTGGCAGCGTCCCGGCGGACAGTCCTGGGTGCTGGACGGTTCGGTGATCCTCGAGACGAAGTCCGGCTCGGCCTCCGGCCCGCTGGACCGGCACCTCTGGGCCCACGGGGTCCGGCCCTCCCGGATCTCCAAGTTCGCCACCGGCATGGCGGCGCTCTGCCCGGACCTGCCGGCCAACCGCTGGAACCGCACGCTCCGCCGCACCATGAATCTCCGCCCCGCTGCCTGACCTTCCTCCCCACTGACTTTAAAGGAACACACCATGAACCGCTTCCGCACCGCCCTGTCCGTCACAGCCCTCGCCCTTGCCGTCGGGCTCGCCGGCTGCTCCGCCGCCGGCAGCACCACCGGAACCTCCATCACCGGGACCTCCTCCAACGGCAGCTCGTCCAACACCTCCAGAACGGCCCAGGCCGCGGTTTCCCTGGACACCCTGGCCGCCGACACCCACTACGACGCCGACGACCTCACCTGGGACGCGGCGTCCGAAGTAGCTGTGACCTTGGCTGACGGTGCCAGTACTGTGACATCAGATTCGTCCTCCGCGGTAAAGGTGGACGGCGACACCGTCACCATCAGCGCGGCCGGCACCTACCGCCTGAGCGGCTCGCTGTCCGACGGGCAGGTGGTGGTGGCAGCCGGCGAGGAGGACGTGGTGCGCATCATCCTCGACGGCGCCGGGATCTCCAACTCCAGCGGCTCGCCGTTTGTGGTGCAGAGCGCCAACGAGGCCATTGTCTACCTGGAGGACGGCACCTCCAATTCCCTCAGCGACGCCTCCACCTACGCTGACACGGCCGAGGACGCCCCCAACGCGGCCCTGTACTCGCAGGCCGACCTCACCATCGCCGGCACCGGCTCGCTGACCGTGGACGGCAACTTCAACGACGGCATCTCCTCCAAGGACGGCCTGGTACTGGCCGCCGGCAACGTCACGGTGGACGCCACCGACGACGGCATCGTGGGCAAGGACTACGCGGTCCTGCTCGACGGCGCGTACCAGGTCACCGCGGGCGACGACGGCTTCAAGTCCGACAACGGGGTGGACGAAGGCCGGGGCTGGGTCCTCATCAACGGCGGCACCCTGAACGTCAGCGCAACCGACGACGGCATCAAGGCCTTCAACACACTCACCATCGCCGCCGGCGTCACCACAGTGGACGAGTCGGAGGAAGGCCTGGAAGCCCAGCACATCGTGATGTCCGGCGGCACGGCCAACGTCACCGCCAACGACGACGGCGTGAACGCCTCGGGCGGGGCCTCCACCTCCAGTGGTGGGATGGGCGGAGGCGGCGGCGAAATGGCCGTGGGTGACTACACGGTGGAAGTCACCGGCGGCTCCCTGACCATCAATTCCCAGGGCGACGGCCTGGACTCCAACGGCAACGCCAGCATCTCCGGCGGCACCGTGGTGGTCAACGGCCCCACCAACTCCGGCAACGGGGCCCTGGACGTCAACGGCGAACTGACCGTCACGGGCGGCACCGTGGCGGCCGCAGGCAGCGTGGGCATGGTGGTCACCCCCGGCACCTCCTCCACCCAGTCGGGCGTGCAGGTGACACTCGGATCGGCCGTACCGGCCGGCACGGTGGTGCAGATCGCCGACTCCGCCGGCAACGTGGTCAGTGCTTTCGTGACCACCAAGGCCACGGCGTCGCTCGTCTTCTCCTCGGCCGCGATCACCGAGGGCGGGGAGTACACCGTGTACACCGGCGGCACGGCTACCGTCAGCGCCGGCGTCGGTGAAGGTTCATTGGACGGGGCCGACCAGGTGGGCACCGTGACGGCCGGCGAGTACACCGCGTCCGAGGGCCCCGGCGGAGGCGGCGGCTTCGGCGCCCGCCCCTAACCCCGGGACGCTCTCTCACTTCCTGCGCATTTTTCCCGAGCCCTCTCTCACTTTCTTCAGGAAAGTGAGAGAGGGCTCGGGATTTTCCTGCAGGAAGTGAGAGAGCGTCCTGTCCGGGTTCCGGTTAACGGCGCATAATTGAACGCACAGGCGGCCACGGCCATTGGAGGACACCATGAAGTTTCTCGGAGCACTGATTATTGTCTGGCTGATCATCGGAGGAATCGCCGCCTGGCAGCGCGGCTACTTCGGCGGGGCTCCGGGGTCCTGCGCCGAGGCGGGAACCGTTGCCGTCACCATCGTGGCCGGCCCCTTGAACTACATGGGGGTCAACCCGCAGGTCGAATGTGAACTGCCCCAGCCGTCCCAGTAACCCGGTCCTTGGTGCCGCGTCGGGCGTTCCCTAGAGTAGGGAATGCCGGGCGCGGCCTTGAGGTTGCGGCCAGAAACTGATTCCGAAGCCTCGAAAGGACCCGCCAGATGGCATTCGTCACCGTTGGAACCGAGAACAGCACCGATATTGAGCTCTACTACGAAGACCACGGCAGCGGCCAGCCCGTTGTCCTGATCCATGGCTACCCTCTGGACGGTTCCTCCTGGGAAAAGCAAACAACAGCCCTCCTGGACGCCGGGTACCGCGTCATCACCTACGACCGCCGCGGGTTCGGCAAATCCAGCAAGGCCACGAAAGGCTACGACTACGACACCTTCGCGGCCGACCTCAATACCCTGCTGACCAAGCTGGAACTCACGAACGCCGCCCTGGTGGGCTTCTCGATGGGAACCGGTGAAGTTGCCCGCTACCTGAGCACCTACGGTTCGGACCGGGTGGCCCGGGCCGCGTTCCTGGGGTCCCTGCAGCCGTTCCTGCTGAAGACGGACGACAACCCCGACGGCGTGCCGCAGGAAGTCTTCGACGGACTCACGGAGGCAGTCACCGCGGACCGGTACGCGTTCTTTACGGAATTCTTCAAGAACTTCTACAACACCGGCACGTTCCTGGGCACACCGCGCCTCAGCCAGGAAGTGGTGGATGCCAGCTGGGCACTGGCCGCCGGCTCAGGGGCCACGGCATCGGTCGCCGCGCAGCCAACGTGGCTCACCGATTTCCGCGCCGACATCCCCCGGATCGATGTCCCCGCGCTCATTGTCCACGGCACGGCGGACAACATCCTGCCGATCGACTCCACCGGGCGCCTCTTTGCCAAGGCCCTGCCCAGCGCAGACTACGTCGAGATCGACGGCGCCCCGCACGGCCTGCTGTGGACGCACGCCGCGGAAGTCAACGAAGCCCTGCTCGCGTTCCTCAAGAAGTAGGAGCAGGCAGGAACAGCACAGCGGAGGGGCCAGGCATGCTGCCTGGCCCCTCCGCTGTTCCGTGCACGGCGCCCCGGTCAGGCCTTGGCAGCCCTGGGCGGCAGGGCCAGCTTGAAGACCTTCGCCCAGGACGATCCCACCTGCTTCAGCAGCGGCCCCGTGGTGTATTTCAGGCCGTAGCGCTGGCAGATCTCGCGGACCCGCGGAGCAACCTCGGCGTACCGGTTGGACGGCAGGTCCGGGAAGAGGTGGTGTTCGATCTGGTGTGACAGGTTGCCGGTCATCAGGTGCATGAACTTGGAACCGGAGATGTTGGCGGAGCCGATCATCTGGCGGACGTACCAGTCGCCGCGGGTTTCGCCCTCAACCATTTCCTCGGTGAAGGTGTCGGTGCCCTCGGGGAAGTGGCCGCAGAAGATGACGGCGTGGGCCCACACGTTGCGCACCGCATTGGCCGCCAGGGTGCCGTAAAGGGCCTGCCTGCCGGAACCGGTAAGCATGGCGACGGCGGGCGTCGCGGCGTAGTCCTTGGTGAACTGCGTGACAACCTTGCGGCCCAGGGCCTTGAGGTCCTTGTGCAGGGCCTCCTTGGACTTCTTGCCTTCCTTGTACTCCGTGAGCTCGAGGTCGTAAATGGCGATGCCCCACTCGAAGATGGGCGCCAGGATGGCGTTGAACAGAGGGTTGGCCAGGTTGATGGGCTTCCACGGCTGGTTCTCGTCCATGCGCAGGAGGTTGTATCCGACGTCGTTGTCCTTGCCCACCACGTTGGTCCAGCGGTGGTGCAGGTCGTTGTGGGTGTGCTGCCAGGAGCGCGACGGGGTAACGAAGTCCCATTCCCAGGTAGTGGAGTGGATGTCCGGGTCCCGCATCCAGTCCCACTGGCCGTGCAGGATGTTGTGGCCCAGCTCCATGTTTTCCAGAATCTTGGCAAGGCTCAGCAGCGTGGTGCCGGTGACCCAGGCCGCCTTGTTCTTGCTGACCAGCAGTGCCGCGCGGCCGGAGATCTCCAGCCCGCGCTGGATCTTGATCATGCGCCGGATGTACGCGGCGTCGGAGGCTCCGCGCTTGGCGAGGATCTCGTCGCGGATCGCGTCGAGTTCACGGCCCAGCTCCGCGACCTGTTCGTCGGAGAGGTGCGCTGCGGCGGGCGGGCGGACCAACGGGCTGCCCGATTCGGCCAGCGCGCCGGGGCGCGTCTTTGCCGCTCCGGCAGGGGCGGTCTTGCTTTCTGAAACTACTGACATGCGGAGTTGCTCCTCAGATTTCGAGGTTGACGGGTCCGGCGGCTGCCGAGACACACGTTTGGATCAGTTGGCCGGGTTCACCGTGGACCTCGTTGGTGCGCAGGTCACGGACCTGGCCGGCCAGGAGCGGGGTCAGGCAACTGTGGCAGATACCCATCCGGCATCCGCTGGGCATCAGGACCCCGGCGTCCTCGCCCACATCGAGGAGGGGGGTGTCGCCGTCGGCTTCCACTTCCCGGTCCGATGCTTCGAAGGTGACCAGGCCGCCGTCGTGCCCCACGCCGCCGGCGAAGGCGGTGTTGAACCGTTCGATCATGAGGTTGCCGGGATCCCCGGCAATCGCGACGTCGGAACCGGGAACCCCCGCGGTGAGGGCAGCCTGTTTCCAGAGCTCCTCGGCGTCGTCCAGGAAGCTGTCCGGGCCGCAGGCGTAGGCGGCGCGTTCCTTCCAGTCCGGGCAGAGGTCGTCCAGTTCAGCAGTGGTGGTGAAGTCCAGCCGGCCCTGCTGCCCGGTGAACCAGTGCGCCAGCCGGAAGTTGGGGAACTGGTCCGCGAGTTCGGCCAGTTCCTCGCGGAACAGGCTGTCCGAAGGCGTGCGGGCGGAATGGATAAGGACGACATCGGCGTCCGGGCGCCGAGGCACGAGTGTACGGATCATGGACATCACCGGAGTGATGCCGCTTCCGGCCGTGACCATCAGCAGCGGGCGCGGGTGCTCCGGCAGGACAAAGTCGCCCTGCGGAGGGGCCAGGAACAGGACGTCGCCTGGCCGGGTGGTGCGGACCAGGGTTCCGGAAACGGCACCGACGTCCGTGACGGTGATCGCCGGGTCCTTGCCGGCGGGTGCACTCAGGGAATAGGAGCGCCAGTGGCGGACACCGTCCAGTTCGACCCCGATGCGGGCCCACTGGCCAGCCAGGTGTGAGTGCCAGCCGCGGCCGGGGCGGAAGAAGATGGTGGCCGATTGGGCCGTCTCCTGCACAACACGCGTCACCACGCCGCGCAGCTGGCGTGCCGAGAAGACAGGATTGAAGAGCGCCAGGATATCTTCGGGCGCCAAGGGCGTGGTTAAAACAGAGGCCGCCTGGGCCAGCTGACGTAGCCGGATCATGCAGTCAAGCCTAAAGCGGCGCGAGCCATATTTCTCTCTCCCGTCATGACCGTTCCGCAGTCACGCAATGATGTGGACGCTAAGCCCCCAAGCCGCATTAAGAATAACGGCTGCGGTCGGTGGATGGTTCCATTGGGGATTTTAGTAAGGTTGCTGAGTATTAGCCACTTGGGCTGCCGCGGCCGGGGTCCGGGGTCGACGGCGGGGCCCGCTTTTCAGCGGGCGTCGCGTTCCTGGAATTCCTCATCGAGGTCGAAGTGCCTGAATTCGGTCTCCGGGTTGGGTTCCCCCTCGACCACATATTCGTAGTCAAGCTGGCGCTGGACCTGGCTGTCCAGGACCTGCAGGTCCTGGTCCGGCACAACCGAGAGGTCTTCGGGGAAGTCGTCTTCCGGCGACAGATGGAGCTTGTCAGACATGGGAGCCTCTCTGGCCGTCAGGATATCCGGGCCGCAATGGCCCGCACCCTCTCAGGATATTCCCTCCCGGGCAGATCACCCAGCCGAATCTGCGATGGATCAGGAACGGGCAGGGCTCCATCCCACGTTGGGCGCGATGTGCCGGGCAATATTGCCCAGCATCCTGGCGTTGAAGTCCACGCCCAGCTGGTTGGGCACGGTCACCAGCAGTGTGTCCGCAGCCTGGACGGCGGCGTCGGCCGCCAGCTGTTCGGCCAGGACATCCGGGGCCCCCACGTAGGTCTTTCCGAACCGGGCGGTGAGGCCGTCGATGACGCCCACCTGGTCCCTGCTGTCGCGCAGGGCGCTGCCCGCAAAGTACCTGTTGTCCTCTTCATCCACGATCGGCAGGATGCTGCGGCTGACGGACACCCGCGGCTGGTGGCTGTGTCCCGCGGCGGCCCACGCGTCGCGGAAAAGCTGGATCTGCTCCGCTTGCAACTGATCGAAGGGGACGCCGGTGTCTTCGGTGAGCAACGTCGAGCTCATCAGGTTCATCCCCAGGCCCGCGGCCCAGACCGCCGTCTTCCGGCTCCCCGCTCCCCACCAGATGCGTTCCGCGAGGCCGGGCGACTGGGGCTGGATGGGCAGCAGTCCCCTGGTTCCGCCGGCGAAGCGCGGGTCCGCCTCAGCCACCCCGGTCCCGCTGATGGCCTGTCGGAACAGCTCCGTGTGGCGCCGGGCCATGTCGGCGTCCGTCTCCCCGGCGTCCGGGACGTGGCCAAACGCCGCGGCGCCGTTGCGGGCAGGCTCGGGCGAGCCGCGGCTGATGCCCAGCTGCAGCCGGCCGCCGCTGATCAGGTCCGTGGCAGCGGCCTCTTCGGCCATGTAGAGCGGGTTCTCGTAGCGCATGTCGATCACGCCGGTGCCCATCTCTATCCGGCTGGTCCGGGCCGCAATGGCCGCCAGGAGCGGGAACGGGGATGCCTGCTGCCGGGCGAAGTGGTGCACGCGGAAGAAAGCGCCGTCGATTCCCAGTTCCTCCGCCGCGACCGCCAGTTCAATACCCTGGACCAGGGCCTCGCCCGGAGTTCTGGTGCGGGAGCCCTGGCCGGGGCCCCAGTGGCCGAAAGAGAGGAATCCGATGCGCTGCATGTATGGGCCAACCGCTCCGCGCACGCCCGCATTCCCGGCTGGCATGATGAGCCTGTGAGTATCCCTGCCGAAACCGTATCGATCGCCAAGACTGCCGTGCTCTTCTTCCTGGCAGCCGCGGCCGAGATCGGCGGTGCGTGGCTGGTGTGGCAGTCCGTCCGGGAGGGCAAGGACTGGTGGTGGGCCGGGCTGGGGGTCATCTCCCTGGGCCTCTACGGGTTTGTGGCCACCCTGCAGCCGGATGCCCACTTCGGCCGGATCCTGGCGGCTTACGGCGGTGTCTTTGTGGCCGCTTCGCTGGCCTGGGGAATGATCTTTGATGGCTTCCGGCCTGACCGCTGGGACATCGCGGGTTCGGTGATCTGCCTGCTGGGCGTTGCGGTGATCATGTTTGCGCCGCGAAACGCGGGTTGAGCCTCCCTGTCCGCGGCCGCCGTCGTACTGGAGAATCTCAGGCATGAAGTACTTCGATTACTGCGTGGTAGGCGGCGGCATCGTGGGGCTGGCCACGGCCTACCAGCTCCTGCGGAAGGATCCCGGCGCGTCGCTGGTCCTGCTGGAGGCCGCTGACCGGCTGGCCTCCCATCAGACGGGCCACAACAGCGGCGTCATCCACTCCGGCATCTACTATGCGCCGGACAGCCTTAAAGCCCGCTTCAGCAAAGCGGGAGCGGAACAGACCAAGGACTTCTGCCGGGAGCACGGGCTCCGGTACGAGGAACCGGGAAAGCTGTTGGTGGCCACCACCGAACTGGAATCCGAACGGCTGGCGGCCCTCGAAGAGCGGGCGGCCATCCACGGCCTGGCCTGCGAGCGCATCGACCAGAGCGAGCTCCGGCGCCGCGAGCCCAACGTCGCGGGACTGGGTGCCCTGTTCATCCCGAGCACGGGCATCGTGGACTACACTGCCGTCGCCCTGAAACTGGCGGAGCTCGTGGCCGCGGCGGGCGGTCACGTCATCACGGGCGCCAGGGTCACGGCCATCACCGAGAGGCTTGACCGGGTGGAGGTAAGCACGGCGCAGGAGACGTTCAGCTGCGCCAGGCTGGTGGTGTGCGCCGGCCTGCAGTCGGACCGTCTCGCGGAGCTGGCGGGGCTGGACATCGACGTGCAGATCATCCCCTTCCGGGGCGAGTATTTCGAGCTTCCCGCGGCGAAGTCCGGCTACGTCCGGCACCTGATCTATCCCGTACCCGATCCTGCCCTCCCTTTCCTGGGAGTCCACCTCACCCCCACCGTTGCGGGCACCATCACGGTGGGGCCGAACGCGGTACTGGGGCTGTCCCGCGAGGGCTACCCCAAGTTTTCGCTGAACGTCCGGGACGTCGCACGGTATGTGCGGTTCCCCGGCCTGTGGCGGGTGGCCCGGACCCACGCCGCCACTGCTGCCAGGGAGGTCCGGAACTCGCTGTTTAAGGGCAGCTACCTGAAGGAATGCCAGAAGTACGCCCCGGGCCTGACCATCGCGGACCTCCTTCCCTACGAGGCGGGCATCCGAGCCCAGGCCGTCCGCCGGGACGGCACACTGATCCACGATTTCCTGCTGGCGGAGACGGACCGGATGATCCACGTGCTGAACGCCCCCTCCCCCGCAGCGACGGCCGCGCTGCCCATCGGTGAACACCTGGCGTCCAAGGCAGTGCTGAACCGGGCAGCCTGACGCAGTCGGCAACCGGGCGCCCGACGGCGGCACCGGCCGTGGGTGCCGCCGCGGTGGGGCGGGCTGAAGCCACCGGCTAAACTATCCCCGTGTCCACCAACCAGCCACCGTCCAACGAGCCCGCCCCACCGCAACGCGGCAGGATCGCCGAAAGGCTGTTGCCCGGCGGCACCGAGCCGGATCCCCGCTTTACGCTCGCCAATGAGCGCACGTTCCTCGCCTGGATCAGGACCTCCCTGGCATTCCTCGCTGGCGGCATTGCGATTGAAGCCTTCACCTCCGACGTGTTCGTGGAGCCGGTCCGCAAGGGCATTGCCGTGCTGTTGCTCCTGATGGGCATGATGCTGAGCGCCGGCGCAGCCGCGCGGTGGCTCCGGGTGGAGCGGAGCATGCGCAACAAAGACCCTCTGCCGCTGCCGCTGATCGTGCCTTTCCTGTCCGCAGCGGGCGCATTGGCGGCCGCCTGTGTCCTGGTTTTCATCCTCTGGCGCTGACCATGCAGTCTTTGGGCCCTGACGAAGTACACGGGGATCCCGGACTCCAGCCCGAGCGGACCACGCTCGCCTGGGGCCGGACCATGATGGCGCTCGTGACGGTCAGCGCGATCTTCCTCCGCTGGCTCCCCCGGCACGGCTTGCCCATCCTGATGCTGTTCGGAGTATCAGCAGCAACCGCCGCAGCCATCTACTTCACGCAACGGCAGCGCTACCGCGCCCGGGCCCGCGGGATCGTCCGGGAAAGCATGGAGGTCGATACCTCCGCTGTCCTCTGGACCGCGTTCGCCGGGATTGCGCTGGGCGGGCTCGGCGTCGTGGTGGTCCTCGCCGGCTAGTCCTTACGCCGGTCAGGCCTTCGCCATATGCACAGTCTTTGAGGGGCCACGCAGGGCGACAGCGGTGAAGGCCAAAGCCACCAGGGCCGTGGCAACCAGCAGAAGCAGGCCGATCGAGTAACTGTGGGTTGCGGCGTCGTAGGTTGCGCCCATCACGAGGGGCGGGAAGTAGCCACCCAGGCCGCCGGCGGCACTGACCACCCCGCTGATGCTGCCCACCTTGCCGGCAGGAGCGAGCACGCCCACCCAGGCGAAGACCCCTCCCGTCCCCAATCCCAGCGCCGCCGCCATGGCGACGAACGTCAGTCCGGCAGGGACTTCGCCGTCGGGCTGCATGTTTACCACCCAGGCGAGCACCGCCACCCCTGCCAAAGAGGCGAGCACCACGGGCCTGGACCCGAACCTGTCAGCGAGAACGCCGCCAACCGGTCGTGCCAGCACGGCCGCGAGCGCGAATCCGGCCGTGCGCGCTCCGGCGCCGGCGGGGTCGAAACTGTACACATCCCGCAGGTAGGTGGGCAGGTAGGTGGCGAAGGAGACGAACCCGCCGAAGACGACGGCGTAGAGGAAGCACATCTTCCACGTGACCGGGGTCTTGGCGGCATCCAGGAGTTTGGGCAGCACCGGCGCGTTGTTACGTGTCCAGCCCGGAGATTCCTTCATCAGGAACCAGACCAGGGCCGCCATCACAGCAAGCACGCCGGCGATCAGCAGGTGCGTTGGGAAGTACCCGATCCCGGCCACCAGGCGCGGGTTGAGGAAGGCGGCCAGAGCCGTCCCGCCCATGCCGGCGCCGAAAACGCCGGTGGCAAAGCCCCGCCGGTTCGGCTCGTACCACCCGCTGACGAACGGGATTCCGACTGCGAACACGGTGCCAGCGACGCCCAGCAGCAGTCCTGCGCCCAACACCAGGGGGAAGGAACTGAGCAGGCCACCCACGGCAACGAGGAGGATGGGAAGGATAGAGGCCGCAAGCACCACGGTGAACATGGCGCGGCCGCCGTACTTGTCCGTCAGCGCCCCCACGGCGATCCGCCCCAGTGATCCGACGAACACCGGCATTGCCACCAGCACGCCTGTGGTGGGCGGGGTCAATTGCAGGTTCTGGGTATAGAAGGCACCGAGCGTTGCCACGGAGTTCCAGGCCCAGAAACAGGCGACGGAAGCCGCGGTGGCCAACACCAGGTTCCGGGTCTGGCCGGTCCGCAGGGATGCTGGGGGTGGTGCCGGTCCAGCCACTGTTTACTCCTTCGGATTCAGCACTTGTTCGTTCGGTTGGCGTCCGTCAGCGGTGGCGCGTGTCCCTGTCCTTCGTCCCCACCGGCGACCATCCCCGGCGGGTGGCGGTATCCCGGGAGCGGTACACGATATAGGGCCGGAACAGGTAATGCAGTGGCGCTGTGAAGGCGTGGACCAGGCGGGTGAAAGGCCAGATCACGAACAGCGCCATGCCCACCAGGGTGTGCAGGTGGAAGGAGAACGGCGCGGCTGCCATGGCGGCAACATCCGGTTGGAAGATGAACAGTGACCGGAACCAGGGAGCCACGGTTTCCCTGTAGTTGTGCCCGTGTTCCCCCTCAAAGACGCTGGCCAGTGTGGTCCACAGCCCGAAGACGATGGCCGCGGTGAGCACCACGTACATGGCCTTGTCGTTTTTGGTCGTGGCCATAAAGACCGGCCCGGTGGTGCGGCGCCGGTAGATCAGCAGGATGATCCCGCCGAGCGTCCCCACACCGGCAATGCCCCCGACAAACAGTGCGTTGAAATGGTAGAAGTCCTGGCTCATGCCCACCGCCTGCGTCCAGGCCATCGGGATGACCAGGCCGAAGAAGTGCCCGGCGATAACGGCCAGCAGGCCGAAGTGGAACAGTGGCGAGGCAATCCGGAGCAGCTTCGATTCGTACAGCTGGGAGGACCTGGTGGTCCAGCCGAACTGGTCGTACTTGTACCGCCAGACCAGCCCGCCCACCAGGACCACCACCATGATGTAGGGCAGGACGCCCCACAGGACGGTGTCCAGGGCGGAGATTTCGACGGCGGCGCCGGGCTCTGCCTCAAAGGTGACCATGCTCAGGCCCCCTTCACGGGCAGCAGGCGCGGATCGTAGGGGTCCAGCCCCACTGCTTCGGTGGGCGGCCCGTAGCCGGCCATGCGCATGACGGCCTGTTCATCAGCCGGGGATTTCCCGGGCAGGGTGTCGCAGAGGGCCTGGAGGATGCGGGCGTGGGGCAGGTCGTCCCGGAGCAGGCCGAAGCGGAGCATCTCGAGGCTGGCACGGTACCGGATCAGGAGTTCGCGGCCGGCCTTAAGGTCCACCAGGGCGGTGTACTCGAGGACCATCGGCAGGTAGTCGGGCAGCTCACCGTGAGTATCAACCAGGATCTCGCTCTGCCGGTAGGTCTTCTTGAAGCTGCCCAGGACTTCGCCGCGGCGCCGCGTGTCCCCGTCCGTCCAGTAGCTCAGGTGCAGGGCGTGGCGGCGGCCAAGGTCGAACTCGCGGACGTAGAAGGCCTGGAGCTCCAGCGGCGGGGTGGATTCGAGCAGCTCCAGCACGCCGTCGAAGTCCCGGCTGGCACCGGGAAACTCGGCCAACGCAGCGCGCATCAGCGGGACCCGGCCGATGAGCTCTTCATCCGGGTAGGACAGGCACCAGGCACCGGCAAGGCAGAGGACTTGTTGGCGGCGGCTCACGGCTGATCCTCCGCCGCCGCCAAGGTGCCCGGCTCAGGCCCCTTATCCGGAAAGAGCCCGGCCGGTGCACCTGTGCCGTCCCAGTTCAGCAGGTTCACCCGGCCACGCAGTGACGTTTCACCGGGGGCCGAGCCGGAGGTCTGCCGGTCCTTGAGGGCATTGAACGTTTCCACCGCCACCGGGACGGGCCGGCCACTGGCTTCGCCGAACGGGGAGGAGTCCTGCATGCCTGGCCCGCCGTCGAAGTCCAGCGAGCAGCCCATCTCCTCAAGATCGTGGGCCTGTTCCACGTGGGCCTTGGGGATCACATAGCGTTCGTCGTACTTCGCGATCGCCATCAGCCGGTACATCTCATACATGGTCTGGCCGTCCATCCCCACCGCCTCAGGGATGGATTCGTCGGGGTCGTTGCCCAGGCTGATGCCACGCATGTAGGACCGCATCGCCGCGAGCTTCCTCAGCACCGCTGCGACCCGGTCCGCGTCCCCGGCGGTGAACAGTTCGGCGAGGTATTCCACCGGGATGCGCAGCGCGTCGATGGCACCGAAAAGATTGCCGTGGTCCTCGCCGTCGTGCCCCTGGTCCCGCAGCAGGTCCACCACGGGCGAGAGCGGCGGTACGTACCAGACCATCGGCATGGTCCGGTATTCGGGATGCAGCGGCAGGGCAACCTTGTAGACCTTGGCCAAGGCGTAGACCGGCGAGCGCCGGGCGGCGTCGATCCAGTCCTCCGGGATGCCCTGCGCCCGCGCTTCGGCCTGGACCGCGGGGTCGTCCGGGTCCAGGAGCACATCCATCTGTGCGTCGTAGAGTTCCTTGGGATCGGTGACGGCCGCTGCCGCGGTGACGGCGTCGGCGTCGTACAGGAACAATCCCAGGTACCGCAGCCTGCCCACGCACGTTTCCGAGCAGACCGTCGGCAGGCCCACCTCCACGCGCGGGTAGCAGAAGGTGCATTTCTCGGCTTTGCCGGTCTTGTGGTTAAAGTAGATCTTCTTGTACGGGCAGCCGGTGACGCACTGCCGCCAGCCGCGGCACTTGTCCTGGTCCACCAGCACAATGCCGTCCTCCACCCGCTTGTAGATGGCACCGGAGGGGCAGGACGCCATGCAGGACGGGTTCAGGCAGTGCTCGCAGATCCGCGGCAGATAGAACATAAAGGTCTGCTCGTAGGCGAACTTGATCTTGTCCTCGGATTCCCGCCGGACCTTCTCCACGATCGGGTCCAGGTGGCCGTACTCGGTGGAACCGCCCAGGTCATCGTCCCAGTTCGCGGACCAGGTGATCTTGGTGTCCTCGCCGGTGATCAGGGATTTGGGCCGGGCCACCGGGAAGTCGTCGCCGAGCGGTGCGTCAACAAGCGTCCTGTAGTCGTAGGTCCACGGCTCGTAATAGTCCTTCAGTTCGGGCTGGACGGGGCTGGCGAAGATCCCGAAGAGTTTCTTGACCCGGCCGCCGGCCTTGAGAACCAGCTTGCCGCGCTTGTTCAGCACCCAGCCGCCCTGCCATTTCTCCTGGTCCTCGTAGCGCCGCGGATAGCCCTGCCCCGGGCGGGTTTCGACATTGTTGAACCAGACATACTCGGTGCCCGCACGGTTGGTCCAGGCCTGCTTGCAGGTCACGGAACAGGTGTGGCAGCCGATGCATTTGTCCAGGTTCATGACCATGCCCATCTGAGCCATGACACGCATCAGTACTG
Source organism: Arthrobacter sp. (assembly GCA_035254945.1). GTDB lineage: Bacteria > Actinomycetota > Actinomycetes > Actinomycetales > Micrococcaceae > Arthrobacter. Next base: position 27,235 of record DATFAE010000295.1, read on the forward strand.
CACCTCCTGGGAACGACGGCGGACCGTGGCAACCATGTCACGCTGGTTCCCGGTGGGGCCAAGGTAGTTGAACGCGTAGGCCAGCTGGGCGTAGCCGCCGATGAGGTGGGAGGGTTTCACCAGCAGCCGGGTCACAGAGTTGTGGATGCCGCCGCGCCTGCCCGTGGCCTCGGATTTCGGCACGTCGATGGTGCGTTCCTGCGCGTGGTGGACGTAGACCACGCCGGCCGGCATCCGGTGGCTGACGATCGCCCGCGCCACCAGCACCCCGTTGATGTTCAGGCACTCCACCCAGTCGTTGTCCCTGACCTGGATGGACTCGGCATCGGCAGGACTCATCCAGACCGTGGGCCCGCCGCGGGACAGCGAGAGCATCAGCAGGTTGTCCTGGTACTCGGAATGGATGGACCATTTCGAGTGCGGCGTCAGGTACCTGACCACCACCTCCAGCTGCCCGTTCTGGCCGAGTTTGGGCTCGCCGAAGAGCCGGTGCATGTCCAGCGGCGGCCGGTAGATCGGCAGGGCCTCGCCGATGTCGATCATCCAGTCGTGGTCCAGGAAGAAGTGCATCCGCCCGGTCAGGGTATGGAAGGGCTTGAGCCGTTCGATGTTGATGGTGAACGGGGCGTACCGGCGGCCGCCGGTTTCGGAACCGGACCATTCCGGCGACGTAATCACCGGAACCGGGCCTGCCTGGGTCTGGGCGAACGTGATGAACTTTTCCTCGGAGC
>DATFAE010000296.1:0-23521 GCA_035254945.1 Arthrobacter sp.
GCGGCGCGGGCCTTCAACGCGGCCATCCGCGGCTCGGACCGGGCCGACCCGGCAAGGATGTCCAGGCAAAGATCCGACATGTCCTGCAACGGATCGTCATCAGGGTCAGCCCCCGAGCCGGCCCCGTCGAGCTCGGCAAAAATCACGGCACAGGCGCCATCGATGTCCGCAAATGCCCTCGCCACCGCCGCTCTTCCCATGCACCCATCATCTCCGTAGGCACTGACATTTTTGCCCGGAGACCACTCTCGGCGAATGTCAGTTCGCCGGTGGCTGTGCGCGCCTGCCCAGTTGCTCCCTGCTGAGCGGAAGTTCTGAGGTGGGACACGCCGTCGTGCTCGGCGCGTCGCCTGGATGCCGGCGAAGTAACCGGGCAGGAACGGACGGCGGTGGCGTGGACCAGCGGTGTTGGCGGGACCGTCAGGCCAGCTCTAATCCTGCTTCCGTGCCCGGCTGGGCTGCACACGCGGAGGCTCGCCGGGCATCTTGGGATAGTCGGGCGGGAACGGCATCTCCCCGAGGCCCGCCTTCACGTCACGCTCCCACCAGCCCAGCAATGCATCGATGGTGCCGGGGTTCGCGTTGATGTCCGCCCAGGGATCGCCGACGGTTTTCAGCCGGTCAGGGACGGTGAGGATGGTGAAATCCTTCGGGCTGACGCTTTCCAGCTCATCCCAGGTGATGGGGCAGGAGACCGGCGCGTGGGCCAGGGCGCGTGGACTGTACGCTCCGGCCATGGTCCGGTCGCGGTTGGCCTGGTTGAAGTCCAGGAACACCTTCTCGCCGCGTTCCTCCTTCCACCATGAGGTGGTGACCTTGTCCGGCATGCGCCGTTCGAGCTCCCGGGTGGCAGCAATGACGGCATGCCGGACGTCCAGGAATTCGTGGGTTGGCCTGATCGGTGCATATACGTGAAGCCCGCGGTTGCCGGAAGTTTTGATGAAGCATTCCAGGCCTGCCTCCGCCAGCACCTCCTTCAGCGCCAGCGCAGCGGGGACCGCGTCGTCGAAGTCGGTCCCCGGCTGGGGATCCAGGTCAATCCGGAGCTGGTCCGGGTTGTCCGTGTTCGCGGTCCGCGACGGCCACGGGTGGAACACCACGGTGTTCATCTGCACGGCCCAGACCGCGGCGGCCGGCTCGTCGAGGACCAGCATGGGATGCGAGCGGGCGCTCGGAAAGACCACTTTGACGGTCCGGATAAACTCCGGGGTTCCCTTGGGCGGGTTCTTCGAGAAGAACTGCTCGCCCTCGACGTTGTCCGAGTACCTCTGCAGCGCGACAGGCCGGTCACCGTTCGCGGCAATGAAGGCCTCCCCTACGTCCACCATGTAGCGGGCGAGGTCCAGCTTGGTCAGCCCCGGTTCCGGCCACAGGACCCGGCTGGGACTGGAAATACGCATTTCGCGTTCGCCGTTTGGGCCGGGGACGGTCAGGGTGGTCTGTTCGCTCGCCATGGGGACAAGCTACACCCCGCCTTTCCCGTGGCAAACAACATCGCTTCAGGCCCTGACGCCCGCGCGCCGTTTCCGGAGCTCTGCGGTCTTGGTGGTTCCTCCAGGAGTAGGCTGACTCTCCGCTCTCCCTGTGCAGGCAACCCCAGCCGTCGCCAGGACCGTCATGCCGTCAAGACCGTTTCCGGCATGATGGATCCCATGACCGTCTCAGAATCCGCCCTGACCATCGCCGTGGGCGACGTCGGGGTTTCCGCGTCCTACGCCCGCCCGGAGCACCCGTTCGCCACCCTGGTAGTGGCCCACGGCGCGGGCGCAGGCATGGAGCATCCCTTCCTCCGCGGGTTTACCGACGCCCTCAACAACGACGGCGTCGCCACGCTCCGCTTCAACTTCCCGTACCGGGAGGCGGGACGGAAGTTCCCGGACCGGCCACCGACGGCGATCGCGGCCTGGCGTGCGGCCATGGACCAGGCTGCGCGGCTGGGAGCCGAACACGGGGACAGCGGACCGGTCTGGGCGGCCGGGAAATCGTTCGGCGGCCGGATGGCATCCATGGCGGTTGCGGAAGGAATGGACACCGCCGGACTGATTTACCTCGGCTATCCGCTGCACCCGCCGGGCAAGCCGGAGAAGATCCGTGACGAACACCTCTACGGGCTCACGCTGCCCATGCTCTTCCTGCAGGGTTCCCGCGACACGTTCGCCACCCCGGACCTGCTGGAGGGTGTGGTGTCACGGATCGGCGCATCGGCAGTGCTGGAGTGGATCGAGGGCGGGGACCATTCGTTCGCCGTCGCCGGCACGAAGCGCAGCGCCCAGGAAATCGGCGCGTCCCTGGCCCCGACGGTTGCGGAGTTCATGCGGACCCGCGGCTGAACGGCGCACTAGGTGGCGTACCGGGATTAGTACTGGGCGTCGCGCCGTCCGGCGGTTCGGCCGAAGCCAGGCGGGCGAGATCCAGCCGGTTCGCGGCTCCCGTTTTCCGCAGCAGGTTGGAAATATGCGAACTGACGGTCTTCTCACTGATCACCAGGGCCCGGGCGATCTCGGCGTAGGTCCGGCCGGCAACCACATGGTCCAGGATGTCCAGTTCCCTTGGCGTCAGCCCTTGCAGCGCGACTGCCGGGTGACGCGCAGGGGCAGCCACAGGCAGCAACGGGATCCTTGCCTGGGCTGCAAGGTGTTCCAGTGCCTCCTTGACGGGCATGGCCTGGAGCTCCGCCGCAAGGGCAAGTCCCCGGCGGAGAAAGGCAGCTGCCTGCCGGCCCGGGTTATGGCCGTGGAGCAGCAGCGACTCCACTGCGCGCCGGCAGGCGTAGGCCTCTTCCCAGGGCAGGGACGCGTCCCTGAACGCGTCGGCTGTCCGGCACCAGTCCAGTCCGTTGATGTGCGGGTTCCGGGCCCTGCCCAGCTCGGCGGCGTACAGGAGGTTGAACGCCTGGACTTGCCGCCGGTAGAGCTCTGACCGGCCGAGTCGTTCGTGAAGGATGTTGGGAAAGCGCCCCTCGAGTTCCATGGCGGCCGCTATGAGTCCGGCCGTTGGTGACCCGTTGTCCCTCGCGTGCTGGGCCTGGTCCGCAAGAGCGCGTGCGGCAACGGGGAGGAGCCACTCACACATGGTGGGCGGCGGACCCGGGCCCATTGCGCCTGCCAGCGCCGTCTCGAAGGCAACCTCGGGCCGCCCCGCCGCCACGTTTACCTCCGCCCGGATCGCGTCGAAGTCCAGGTTCAGGAGGTCCGAGGTTTCCTGGTAGAGCTCGTTGGCGCGTTCCAGGTGGACCGAGGCCTCATCATGCCGGCCCTGAAGCGCTGCCAGGCGCGCAGCCGTCAGCCTGGCACTCATGTCCCCCATGGGTCCGGGGTCAAAGCCAAGAGCTATCCTCAGGGCGGCCCGGCATTTCCGCCAGGCACCAATCGCCAGATAGCTGGCTGCTTCGTCCGCCGCAATTTTGGCCGTATATCCGTGGGGTGCTCCCCGCTCCTGAAGTTGCTCCCGGGCCCGGCGCAGCAGGTCCGCATACTCGCCGCTGGTCCAGGGTGCCTGTGCGTTGCCCCTCCAATATGTGGCATGGACGAAGGCCCAGAAGTCACCCGCCTTGAGGGCCTCCCCCGCCGCTTCGTCCGCCAGTGGGAGGCCGGCTTCGGGGCGGTCATCGTTGATCTCGGAGATGGCCACCGCGGTCAGCGCGTAGGACAGCGCCCGGTGCTCCCCTGCTTCCCTGGCCAACACCAGCGCTTGCCTGGCAGGAGCCTCCGCGCCCGGTTCGCTGTGCCACATGGCCGCGTGGGACAGCTCGGCCAGGGCCAGGGCGTGCTGCCAGCTGCGGGGTGAGGCTGCGGAAAGCCGGACGGCTTCCCGTATGTCGGGCAGGTGGAAGAAGCCCTGCCCGGTGGACAGCTGCAAGTGCATGCGCCGCACCATCAGTTCGGCCCTGGCGAGCGGTCCGCCGGGAGTGTCGGGGGCGCCCAGCAGTACCTCAATTGATTCCAGCTCCGTTGACAGCGCCCCTGCCTCGTAGGCTGCACGGCGGAGCAGGTCCCAAAGATCCTGAGGCCGCTCCACGGCATCCGGCAGTCCCGGCCGCAGGTCCACGGCCCGTCGCAGCAGACGCAGCGCGTCGTTGTGGGCCCCGGCCTGGCGTGCCACCTCTGCCGCTGCCAGCGCCCAGTGGTAGGCGTCGGCGGCGTGCCCGGCCAGATGGTGGTGATCAGCCAGGGGAAGCACGACGGCGGCGTCCGGGCGGGTGCCGCCGTCAAGTTGCCGCTCGTAGAACGCGGCGAATGCCGAATGAAGACCCCGCCGGTCCTCGGCGCCAAGGGCAAGTTCCAGTGTCTCCGCGATGAGGGGATGATGGAACCAGTACGTTCCATCCGGGGCCAGGTCAAGGATTCCTGCTTCCGCGGCCGAACGCAGGACGCTCAGGACGCCGTCGGGACCAAACGACGGCCCGGCAACCGCCCGCAGTTCTGCGCCGGTGACGGGTTTTCCGCCCAGGGCCATGATCTGGGTCAGCGCCCGGGCATCGGGCGGCAGCCCGCGCCACGACCGCAGTACCGCTGACTTCAGGTCAGGCGGGAATCCGGCCGGTAGGTGCCGGTCTCCGGCACTGAGGCCGGCCACCAGCAGGAGATTCAGATACGGGTTCCCGGCCGAGCGTGCGAACACGTCGCTGACCAGGGTCCGGTGCGGCGGAGCACCAAGTATCGCGGCCAGCTGCGCCTCCGTGTCCGGCCGGTCAAGCGGGGGCAGCCTGCGGATGCTCACCCCGGGCAGGCGCCGGACGTCCGCAAGCCAACGGTCAGGCGTAAATCCGGCCTGGACTTCGTCCTGGCGCACGGTTCCGATCACGCCCAGCCGGCGGTCCCGGGGGCCGGCCACCAGGTACATCAGAACGTCCAGCGTGCTTTGGTCCGCCCATTGCAGGTCATCGACCACCAGGACCACTGGCCGCTTAGCGCTGAGCCCGGTGAACCACTCATCGATCAGCAGCGGAAGGTCCGGGCCGGCTTCGCGTGGGAGGGCCGGAGGCGCCGGGACCTGGGCTCCGGCCGCCGAACGGAACGCAGCGCGAAGTGCCAGCAACGGCATTTCCATGGAGGCCAGCGGCAGTGCCGCACCCTTGAGGATGACAACCTCCGCGTCCGCCGCTGCGCAGGCCCGGGCCACCAGCGCTGTCTTCCCCACCCCGGCGTCCCCCGAGACGACGACCGTCCGGGACGTGCCGGTACTGACCGCATGGATGACTGCGGCCAGCTCTGCAAGGTCCGCCGCGCGTCCGATGAAGTCCGGGCTGCCGGCGTCCAGGGGTTTTGCCACAGTCCCAGCTTGCACCCCTGTGACCGGCCGGTACAGATCTGAGGGTGCCGGGCCCGAATCTGAGGGGGAGCGCCTGATGTGGTTTCCGGGCCCGAAGACGACGCTGAAGGTATCAGCCCCGCAAACTTTGAAGGGATTCGCCATGTACACGCCGACCGGTTCACGCCCGAGGACGGGAGCAGCGCTGCTGCTCCTTGTCCTCCTGCCTGTCATCACTCCTGCCCAGGCCAGCGCCGGGACACCCGCCGCGCCGAAAGACAGCGGTGTCTCGGCTGAGTACTGTCCGCTCACGCGGATAGGCACCCAGCTGGTCCGTTGCGACAACCTCACCGGTGCCGGAGTCCCGGCGCCCTATTGGATTCCGGAGCAGTAGGCTCCGGGCCCGGTCGCAGCAGAGCCGGCCAGCGCCGGCGTCCAGCGGCTGAAGCGTCAGCTACGCGGCGTCGTCGTGCCACCAGCCTTCCCAGGCGGTGGAGCTCAACTGGCCGTTGGGGAATTCGGTTTTGCCGTTTCCGCTGCTGTACGCGCGGCTGTCGTCGCTCCGGCGGGCGTCCAGCAGGAGGTTCAGGCTACTCAAAAGCAACATGGTTGCGTCCTTTCATGATCGTGGTGTGGACCACGCTGTCCACGTATCGACGAGCCTAACGGCGGCATGTTTCAGCACGTCGACGCCACGTTTCCGCCATGTATCTTTCCCCTCACCCTGCCTGGCCGGGACCATGAAACCTCCCCATGGCGGCGTCACATCCGGGACTTGGTCCGTGCGGTTGCCTGCGCCGTCCACGGATCCTCGGGCCACGGATGCTTGGGATAGCGGCCCCTCATCTCCGCCCGCACCTGAGCGTAGGGCCCGGACCAGAAGGAGGCCAGATCGTCCGTCACAGCCAGCGGGCGGCGGGCCGGTGACAGCAGGTGGAACAGCACGGGCACGCGTCCGCCTACCAGCCGTGGCGTCTCGGCCCAGCCAAAGCACTCCTGGAGCTTCACCGCCACGACCGGGCGGCCCCCACCACCAGGCAGTGAAGCATGCCCCTCCGCCTCCGCCCCGTCCGGCTGGTCAGGAACATCGGGGTAATCAATGCGCACGTGCGACCCGCTGGGCACCTCCAGCGTTTCCGGCGCGAGTTCCGCCAGTTTGGCCGCCTCGGGCCAGGGCAGCAGCCGGCGCAATGGGTCGGTGAGGTCAATGGCGCCGGTGGCGGCACCACCGGCCAGTTTCTCAAGCTCCGGTCCCAGCCAGTCATCGAGGCGGGCGAGCAGGGCGGGTTCGGACACATCAGGCCACGGCCCGCCCAGCTCACGGCGCAGCAGGGCGAGCCGGCGGCGCAAGCCATCTGCCGCCGTCGACCATCCGATGGTTCCCAGCCCTTCCGTGGCGAGGGCCCGGGCCACCGCAGTGCGTCCTTCGGCAGCGGACGGGCGGACCGGGGTGGAGGACAGGACAATCGAGCCCAGGCGCCGTTCCCGCCGGGCCGTGACGCGGCCCTTGCCGAATGTCGCCTCCACGGTGTCAGTGAGCAGGTGGCGGGCAGCCGCTTCCGCAATGTCCGCCGTGATCGGCGCAGCGGAACGGATCACAGCGCCGGTCCCGGCGGAGTCCCGGCCCTCCGCGCGCGACACTTCCGCCACGGCCAGCCACTCATACCCGGCCAGGGAACTTCCCGCCGGCAGCCCGGCCCGGGTGCCGGAGGACAGCAGGTAGCGTTCCGGCCCCTCCCCCGGCACCCGCCGCGCCACCCGGTCAGGGAAGGCGAGGGCGACGACGGCACCCACCGCTTCCCCTTTGCCCGCCGCGGCGTCCAATACAGCGTCCAGCGCAGGGGGTACGACGCCGGTGCCCTCCTTCCGTGCGATCGCCTCCATCCGCCGGACATCCTCAGCCCAGCGCCGGGACGCCGGGTCTTTGCCGGACCGGAGGGCGGCAAGGAGCCGGGTCAGGTCGGCGCCCGGGGCGCGCTGGTCCCCCGCCACCAGGGCAACTGCCTCAGCCGCCGTCCGCTGGCCGACTGCTGCACCGCCACCCAGCAGTGCACGGGCCAGCCTCGGATCGGCGGGGACCCTGGCCAACGTCCTGCCGAGCGCGGTGGCATGTCCGTCCCGGGCCACGGCGCCCAGTTCCCGCAGCACCTCCACGGCCTCCTGCATCGCTGCCGGCGGTGGCGCGTCCGGAAGTGCCAGTCCCGCTCCCCCGGGCGCCCCCCAGCACGCCAGCACCAGCGCTGCTGCGGTGAGGTCGGCGACGGCGATCTCGGCAGTGACATGGGCAGGGGCCGCGCCGAAGGCACGCTGGTCATAGCAGCGGACCACCCGGCCCGGGCCCTGCCGCGCGGCGCGGCCTGCCCGCTGGTCTGCGGACGCCCGCGAGCACGAAACTGTCACCAGGCCGGACATGCCCCGGCTCGCATCCCGGCGCGGCTCGCGGGCCAGCCCTGAGTCGATCACCAGGCGGACTCCGGGAACGGTCAGGGACGATTCGGCCAGATCGGTGGAGACGATGATCCGCGACCCGGCGCCATTGCTTCGGCCGGACACGGCACGGTCCTGTTCCGCCGGGCTGACCTGGCCATGCAGTTCCAGGACTTCCGTTCCCGGTTCTGCCAGGCCGCGCAGGCGCCCGGCCACATGGGACACTTCGCGGGCGCCGGGTACAAACACCAGCGTGTCCGTGTCCGCGCCGGCCAGGGCGTGCGCCGCTGCGGCGGTGTCCGCAACGTGGTCCAGGTACCCGCGCGTCACGCCGCGGCCGTCCAGCCGGGCCACCCCGGCGGGCGCCCATTCAACCTCCAGGGGGTACAGCGCCGACGGGCAGTCGATGACGGGAGCCGGCCCGCCGCCGTCGTGATCCCCTGCTTCCCCGGTGGAGCCGCCTCCAATCAAAGCCGCGAAGCGCGGTGCGTCCAGGGTGGCGGACATTGCCACCAGGGTGAGGTCGCCGCGGAGCTGGCGCACTTCGGTGAGCATGCCCAGCAGCAGGTCCGTCTCCAGGCCGCGTTCGTGGACCTCGTCAAGGATCACCGCGCCTGCCGTTTCCAGTCCCGGGTCATCGAGCAGCCGGCGGAGCAGGATCCCCGGTGTCACGAACTCGATCACCGTCCCGGGGCCTGCCTGGCGCTCGCCGCGGACCGTGTAGCCCACCCTGTCACCGACGCGGCTGCCGTCCAGGAAGGCCAGTCGCCTGGCCGCTGCGCGGGCGGCCACCCGCCGCGGCTGGGTGACCACAACGCGCAGACCCTGCCGGTCGGGAATGCCGGCCTGCAGGTTGGCGAGCAACGGGGGCACCAAGGTGGTCTTGCCCGTTCCCGGGGGCGCCTGCACCACCGCGCTTCCTGCGCCACGGTCCTGCCGCAACGCCACCGTCAGATCGCCGAGGGACCCGGCAAAAGCCAGTCCGGCGCCGATGGCAGCCAGGTCAAACATTGCGGCGGAGCTGGGAGAAGTCACCCATCCATTCTCCCCGCATGCCGTCTGCCGGATTGCCTGTCCTGTCAAGAGCCCGGATTGGGAGAGACTGGAGGCTGTCACTCACGGAAAGCGGGACCAGCATGATCAATCTCCAGCAGGACGCCGAAGGTTTTATCCGGATGAAGCGCCATTTTCCCGGCAGCGCCGAGGTGGCTGTCACTTTTGCTGACGGCACCCGGGAAGTGTTCACCGGCCTTCGGCTGAACCGCATCTACGACGACGCCCTCGCCGTCTACCGTGCCCGGAACCAGCTCGACGCGAAGGGATTTTCCCGGGGCCCGAAGAAGAAGGTCCAGGCCGGCATCGAGTTTGTGGCCATCCACCCGGGCATGGGCAAGTAGCCGCTGCGGTCCCCGTGAGGCTTCCGGGACCCGAGAGCGTGGGGCAGGACGTGCTGGTGGGCCATGCCGTAGATCAGGCTGCTGCCCTTCCTGGTAGTCGCTGAAAACGAAGATTTCCTCCGCGTTCCCGGTGCCCTGGGCCCTCACAAAAAAGCCGACCATCGCGGGCCGGAGGGGGTAGCCTGACCAGGTGGAAGGCACATGACAGTTCGCAGCGCAGGCATCCTGCTGTACCGCCGGGACCCGGCGTCGGACGTGCAGGTTTGGATCGCCCATATGGGCGGACCGTTCTGGGCGCGCAAGGACGCCCATGCCTGGACCCTGCCCAAAGGCGAGTACAGCGAGGACGAGGACCCGTGGGTTGCCGCGCAGCGGGAGTTCGCCGAGGAGATGGGCGTGGCCGTGCCTGCCGCCGACTACTGGTGGCTGGGGGCCTTCAGGCAGCCCTCCGGCAAGATCATCACGGTCTTCGCGGCCGAGGCGGATTTCGCGCCGGACAGGATCGTCAGCAACACCTTCCCGCTGGAGTGGCCAAAGGGTTCCGGCGTGATCCGCGACTTCCCCGAAATCGACCGCGCCGAATGGGCCACCGAATCCGAGGCGCGCACCAGGCTGGTTCGCGGGCAGCTGCCCATCCTCGATGCGCTGATCGGACAGCTCCAACGAGATGGCACTTAACGGCAGTCCCGGCGTCGAACACTGCCGTTAAGTGCCATCTCGACGGACGGGAGCGGCCGTTTCTTCATCGGATTACTTCGTCAGATTAATGCGCTCCTAAAGTGCCACGCTGTCCGCGTAGACCAGGCGCGGCACTCGGGCGCTGCGCTCCCCCGGCGACGGGTCGGCGTCGAGCAGTTCATGCTCCTCGACCAGGACCCTCCACAGCGAGTCCGGGTTCCCCGGCTGGCGCAGCCCCGGGACGCCGGCCGCGTCCCCGGCCGGTGTCCCGGCGTCCGACGGCAGGTTGACTGACCCGGTCCATGTGGCCCGGAAACCACCGGATTCCTCGACACTGACGGCCAGCAGCAGCCAACTGGACACGGTCTGCCATTCCAGGTCCCCCGCCCCGGCGGACCGGCTCTGCACCGATGCGCGGACCGTCCGGGACTGCTGCAGCCGGGAGGCCCGCGTGGCGGCGTCACCGGTGGGGCTGTCGGCGGTCAGTTGTTCGCCCGGCAGGTCCGGTGCCCCATGCGGATCCCAGCGCAGCCAGCTGACCACGCCTGTCAGTGTGACCTGGACGTGCCGCGGGTCGGGCCTGCTCACGGTCAGGGTCCTGACGGGCAATGGTTGGACCCAGCTGGCCAGGGCCACTGGTGAGAGCTCACAGCCTTCGATGGAATGCGGCTGGTAACGGGCAACTGCCAGGCGCACGAAGGGCCACATGGCGGCAGTCTCCTGGATGGCGACGTCGACGAACCAGCGGCGTGTTGCCTCGTCATACTCCGGCTGGTAGCCCAGGACGCGCACGTGCGGCCGGCCCTGAACGTCGCGCAGCGGCACGGACGCGGCGACGGCCACGGGGTTCCCGGGTGCGTCTGGCCATCCGCGGTCACGTCCGCCGGGAGGACGGCCCCCGAGCGGCGGCCTGATGCCGGCGCCCTCCGCAGCGCCTGTCTCCACGAGGTCAAGCACCAGCTGGTCGACCGTGAGCAGGGGCGGCACGGTGGGCGAGGACGTGCTGCCGCCGTGCTGGATGATCGGGTCTGCTGCCCACAGGCTGGTGGCGCCGTCCGGTGCCTGCCTGGCCTTTGACCGGCGGGCCCAGGAACCGTCCGGCTGCTGCACCCATTCGTCGGGGTCGAACACGAGCACGCCAAGCAGTTCCCCGTCGCCGGACGAGAACCACGGGCGGGCCAGCCAGAGGCGAACTCCGGAGCGGCGCACCTGCCGCCAGGCGAAGGGATCGGCCGGCTCGGCAGCCGCCTCCCAGCGCAGCAGCGGCACAGCGTCGAGCACCAGGGGCGCAGCGGGACGGGCAGACGAGGGAATGTCCAATTCCACCGCCCCACCGGCGAGGGCCGGATCCGCCGGGTCAGGCACCTGCGGAAAATACTCTCCGTACCGCGTGGCGCCGGATGGGACATACGTGACGTGCCGGTAGTGGGTGTCCTCGAAGGTCTGCAGCATCCGGTGGAAGCCGATGTTTCCGAGCGCCTGGGCCAGCGGGCCGGTTGGCAGGAAGTCGTAGAGGAACAGCACTCCGGTGCGTTCGCCCTCCGCGACGGCGGAACGCACCACGACGTCGGACTTGGACACCGTCTGCGGCCCCGGGGCTGCGGTGTCATCGACAGTCTCTGTCCACCGGGCGCGCACGAGCAGGGTGTCGGTGCTGGGTCCGTGCACATCAACGAGGCCGGTGAGTGCCACCACTGCACGGCCGGGCGGCCGCAGGAATACCTCAAGTGCCCTCAGTTCCGGTGGCCGGACCGGCGCGGGGACGGCGTGAACCAGGCGAACATCCGTCGAAGGGGTCAGCCACCAGGTCCAGCCCGAAGACGCGGCCCGCATGAGGGCGGCCGCGGCCACCACCTCGTCCGTGGTGTAGCCGTCCTCGGGGTTGGCGACGCTCGCAAGGTGCGACCGCCACAGGCCAAATTTGTCCAGCGAGGCCAGGTCCAGGGTGCTGGACAGCGCAACGCGCACCTGCTCCCCCGGTGGGACGGACACGTGGACTGCGTGGCCGTCGACGCGGGCGGCCAGCGTATCCCCGGTTTCCAGGACGAGCCGCAGCGGCTGCAGCGACGGCCATGCCCCAGGGTACGGAACGGTGACAGACTGCAGCGCGCGGGGCTCGCGGAGGCCGTGCGGCGCGCCCGCCTCATAGAACACCAGGGACACGCCGGTGGCAAATGGGTCAGGCAGGTACGGCAGCCGCAGGGCGTCGGTGTGGTGCACCACGTATTGGCCCTCGCCTATCGGCCTCCCGCGGTCGGCGGTGATGTCCGCTAAGGTAGCCCGGTGTGCCGATCCTGTGTCCGCCCCCGGCCGGTCCACGAGGGCGATCCCGTTTTGCTCATCCGTAGCCCGGGCGTCGGTCAGGCTGGGTACGAACTGGTCCAGCAGTGTCCCGCGCTCGGCGAGGGCCACTGCGTAGAGCCGGCGGATCTCGGCGGTGTTTCCTGTGCCGATGGCCGCATCGAAATAGCCGGCGGCCTCGGCTTCCAGCTGTGTGGCCTTCGGCGGCGCGATGTGGCGCTCGGCGGAGGGCCGGGCGTCCGGGCCGTCACCCGGAAACCCGTCGTCACCCGGCGGCATGCCGCTGCGGACCACCAGGTGGGCCGGCTGCTCCCCCGTTCCCAGCTCCTGGCGGGCCACGAGGGCCGGCGCCGGAACCGGTTCCCACCGCAGGTAGGGCCGGGGGGTGGTGACGGTGGGCCGGGCGGCCAGCCGCACTTCCCCGGGAAGCTGCAGGTCATCATTCCGCGCGAGGCGGGCGAAGTCGGCCGGGTCGATGCGCAGTTGCGGCCGGACACGGAGCGTGTCCCGGGATTCCGCAAGGATGCGCGACGCCACACCGACGTCGTCGAGCACACGCTGCGCCGGCGCCGCCCTGCCCGGAGCTGATGCCTGGGCCACAAGGCCCTCCAGCATCGCATCAATCCCCGGGTCGCCGGACAGGAGCTCTGCAGGCAGCACCGTTTCCGGTGCGGCTCCGTCGGTTGCCTGCCCGGCGGTGCGGAGATGCTCGACGACGGCGTCCCGGCGGGCAGCCGCCACGCCGGCGCGGTCGCGCGCACGGTACGAGTTCCGCAGCCGGTCGAGGTGTGTACTGGCCGCGGCAACTGCTTCCTCGTCGGGAGTATCAGGCGAGCCGTGCTGCAGCGCCAGCTGGGGCACGGAGTTGCCGGCGAGGTCCACGGCAAGGACACGGAAGCTGTAGGACGTGCCGTACCGGAGCCGCGGGAGCGTCCCCGGATCCACCCTGGTGGTGATGTGCGCCCCGTCGATCGGCACATCCGGCGGGGTGTCGACGACGGCTTCCGTGGCGCCGTCGGGACCCGGCGGTTCGACGTGCACGATGGTCAGTCCGGGCCGCGGGGCGGACAGGCTCCAGCCGTCCCAGCCCGCAACCACCTCGTGGAGGTAGTACCCGTTGGTGGTGTCTCCCGGCGCCCGGTTGAGCGCGGAGAGCTGGAGGAACCCGACGTCGGGGACGTCTTCCAGGACGGGCACATTCCCCGGCTGACCCGTCACGGTGACGCGGCGGCGATGCAGGCTGTGCCACTGTCCCGTGACGTCGTCCCAGACCTCCACCCGGATGCCGCGGACGAGGTCATCAAGGAGTAGCTCGCGGCTGCCGTCGTCCGCGGCCAGCTGCTCGGCTTCCTGCACGCGGGCCCGCACCTGGGCGGCCCGGTTGCGGCGCGCCAGGGCGAAACCGGTGGCGCGCAGTGTGCCGGGGGCGGACGTGGCGGGGTCGCCGTTGGCTTCGCCAGCGTACTGGCGGGCGAGGTTGCGGACATGCTGGTCCAGTTTGAGCCCCGACGCGTCAGGATCGGCGTCGAGCACCACCCAGTCGTCGTCACCCAGCGGCAGGGCCCCGCCCACCCAGGCGTTGCTTGACCTGGCCGCGAACACCGGGCCGTCCACCATCACCGACGTGCGACGCGGCGGGAGCACTTCGACGTCGGGATCCGGTGACGAGAGCGTCACGCTCACCCAGGTGGCACCAGCCAGTGCCGCCCGCGCACCGGCGGCATCAACGCCGTCGAGCACCACATCGACGGCGAGGCCAAGCCGGCGCAGCAACGCAGGCGTGGAACCGAAGGACGCCGCCTTGGCGTGGAAGTCGTGCTGCGGCCGCTCCGGACGCGGCGTGGCGGGCGCGTCCGGATCGGGCTCGTTCCGTGGTTCCTGCTGCGGCTGTTCCGGCCGTTCGTAGTACCGCCGCATCGCGTGGGCGTCCACCATCAGCTGCAGCTGCGGGTTGGCCGAGAGGTCCTGCCCGACAAGGCGGTCGAGCCGCTTTGTGACCCGAAGGTCGGCCTCGGGGTCGTCCAGCAGCACCTGCACCGGTGAGGGGTTGTCCATGATCTCCGACTGGTACGGCGGCAGCGGCGGGATTTCCCGGCCGTGCCCCCGCTCGGGGTCCGCGTCCTCGGGGTCGGTGAGCGGGCCGATGGTGGCAAGGGCATCGCGGAGACGTTGCGCCGGGACCTGCAGCGCGCGGCGTGCCCGGGCCGGGGCGTCCCGGAGCAGCCGCCGCAAAGCACCCCGTTCGTCAAGGTTGGCGAGCGTTTCCAGCAGGCCGCCCGCTACCGGGTCGGTTGCCAGTCCGGGCTTGAGTGCCGGCGCTGCGGTGATGGCCGCGAGGTGCAGGTCAACGGCGTGGTCGCTCATCCGGCTCGCAGGATTGGTGCGCCAGGTTTCGCCGGACAGCACGGGGGTGGGGAACACGGCAACCGGGCTCCCCGGCGGCAGGACGGCAGCCCAGGAGCCGGCGTCGGCGGTGGACACCACCCGCAGCGGCAACGCCGTCCCCGGATCCAGCGAGGTGGCCAGCGTCAGCGTGCAGCCCGCCAGGGTGCCCGGCCAGTCCGCGGCCGCTGGGTAGCCGGAAAGCAGGGCACCGCCGCCCGTCAGCTTGTGGGTGATGAAGACGGTGAGGTGGAACGGCGCGTCGTCGGCCAGGGAGTACGGCAGCGCGGTGGCCAGGACAGTGGTGGGCATTGGTTTCTCCTGCCTTAGGCCGGCACGGGCGCGAATGCGCCGCAGTACTCGGCCCAGTCCGCGTTCATGCCGTCGGCGTCCGGCGGCATCACCTGGTACATGGTGGGGTCCCCCTTGGAGCCTGCGAGTTTGCGTTCAACGGAGATCTCCACGGAGGCGGAGAAGAACAGCACCTCCACCTCCACCACCAATGAAGCCCGGCCGATCAGCTTGCCGGTCTCGAAGTGGTAGATCAGCGACAGTTCGAGGGTGATCGATGCGCTGATCAGCCCCAGCACATCCACCTCGCCGCGGATGCGGAAGTAGGCGGCGAGCAGGCCCTTGTCCGCCTCGAGCCGGAGGTAGACGCCGACGGCGATGGACACCGAGCCGGACGCCACACCCAGGTCCACCGACAGGCAGGCGCACGCCTCGAGCCCGAGCTCCAGGAGCACCAGGCCCTTCGGCGACGCCCGCAGCACCAGCCACCCGCCGCCGCCGATGCACATCACGGTGAGCCGGAACGGTGCGTCTTTCGAGCAGAAGTTGAACCCCACCGTCAGCGCATCGCCGAGGAACGGGACCCGGGCGTCGGCCCCGAGCGAGATGTTCTCGAGGCTGAACACGCCGACGGACACGTTGGGCAGCGTCAGGTCGAAGCCGGCCGTGACTCCGGTCGGGGCCACGTCCACGTAGGGCGGGTCGGAAAAACCGTCGAACGGGATGAGTTCCCGGAGCCGGTCAACGAATGACAGCGGCCCGAGGAAGCCTATGCCGCCGAAGACCACGTCCACCTCGGGTTTGCCGGCGGTGCCGGCGTGGAACCCGATCCGGCGGAACATCAGCCTCATCAGGCCCGAGGCGCCGTCACCGATCAGGTTCAGGTCGAAGTCGACGATCTCCGCCACAATGTCCACCACGGGCGGGGCGCTGGCGGAGGCCCGGACTTCGACGTCGATGTGCAGGGCGTGCTCGTCCTTGGGCTTGAAGATGTTGGGAACCCCGGGCAGGCCCCAGGGCATGATCGCCGGGCGCCAGTGCAGCTGCGCCGTGACCTGTCCGCCGGCGGCCCCCTGCAGCAGCTGCGCCAGGCCGGCGGCGTCCTTGGCGAGATCGGTCAGGGTCTTCAGCGCCTGCACCGGTTTTTCCAGCGCCGACCGGACGGCGGCGGGAACGCCCGGCACGCCGATGGCGTCCAGCAGCGGCTGCAGCTCCCCGGCGAGGGCGACGGCGGCAGTGCTGACGGCGTCCGGGCTGCCGGGCAGGCCCCGGACGGCGGTGATCAGCGTGTCGAGGCGTATTTCCAGTGCTGCGGTCCGGGCGTCGAGCTGGTCCTTGGCATGCTGCGCAACTGCCCTGGCGCCGTCGTGGGCGGCTTCCGTGACTTCGCTGGACAGGCGGGCCTGGGCCTCGTCGAGAGCGTTCCGCAGGCGCTGCGCCTCGGTGAGGAGCCGTGCGACGGCGTCCATTGCGTCTGAGACAAACGCAGGCGCCTCGTCGAGCGAGGCCACCTTAAGCAGGTCCAGCAGGCTGAAGAGGCCGAACAGTTTGGGCATGGCACCGGACAGGAACGACGCCGGGTCGAACGTGCCGGCGTCGAACGGCGAAGGTGCGTTGCCGCTTTCCCCGATCGCGCCGAGGGCGCGGGAGATCCCTTGGACGGAAATGTTGGGGGCCGTGAACCCGCCGGCCCGGTCGGAGCCGGCCGTGAAGTCGACGGCGGCGGGCGGGCTTTTCAGGGCGAGGACCAGCTCACCGGCATTGGGTGTACCCGGCACGGGCTTGTCGTCAGGTCCCCGGGCGGGCAGGCCGTCAGCGAGGTACGGCTTGGCGAAGACAAGATCAACCGCCGGCGCCTGCGGGGCCAAGTGCCGCATCGATGGCACCACGGCACGCGCCTCGGTCAGGAACGGCCGCGACGTGACGTTCGCCTGGTCGATCTCGCCGTCGAAGACCAGGTGCGCGACGTCTACCGAGGTGTCCCCTGCCTTCACCGGCGGGGCAACCGCGAGCGCCTGACCGCGTCCCTGGATCTGCCGTACCGGGAAGTAGCGGGGGGACGCGTTCTCGGCGTGGAAGATGAATGTTTGGGGTCCGTCCCTGCCGGCCTGCACGAACACCAGCGGGGCCGCCCAGCTTCGCGTTCCGCCGCCGCGGTCAAGCGTGGTCAGCGTGAACGGGAACGGAACGCCGTTGCGGGTGGGCACAAAGGGCTGCTGGTTCTCGGGCGGCTTGTCGATGTCCGGCGTGACAAGCGGGCTTACCGTGACCTGGCCGAAGGGGTTGTCCCGGTCCGTGTCCGGGTACGTGCGTGTGGGCTGGCGCACGATGATGAACCACCGCTGCCACAGGTAGGCGACTGGCTTGTCACGGTGTTTGACCTCGCGCTCGGTGATCTTCACCAGGAAGCACCGGTGCCCAAACGGGAAGAGGATCCCGGGGTAGGCCACCCGGACGTAGCCGTCCCGGCCCATAAACGCCTGGTGCCGGTAGTCCACGACGTTTGACGGGAACTCCCACGACTGCTTCCAGTCGAACCAGGCACCCAGGCTGGACAGCGACAGGTTTCTGACCAGCAGCGGCGTGTCGGCGTTGGCGGGATCACCGCCACTGGTCTGGTCAACGATGGCGGTGCGGTCGAAGGGGATGAGTGGCTGGTCGAAGCCCGGCGGCGGCAGCTCACTGTCGCGGGTCCAGAGCGCGCGGACGATGCGCTGGTCCTCGTCGTCGTCGTCCGTTCCGGTGTCCGTGCGGACGGTCAGGTGCGTACGCCAGAGTTCGGCGCGGCCGGGTGGGCCCAGCGGAGTGCTGGAGTGCCGGAATGCGCCCAGCCTGCTGGGCGAGACAACCAGGCGGTAGGGCGCCTCGATGGCCGTCTCCCGCTCATCCGGTTTGCGGATGCCGCTTTGGCCGGCCTCGCCGGCCGGCGTCGCGTTTGGTGAGACCCGCAGGGTGAGGCTCCGGAGGGCTTCCAGCACGTTCTCAAGCGTGAACGTAATGCGTGTGCCTTCGGGAACCGCGTAGACGAGGCGGCTCGGGCCTGCTGCCAGATGCATCGACGGCCGGGGCGGCTGCGCCGGCGGAGGCGGCGGTGCACCCGCCTGCCAGACTTCCTCGCCCACGTGCTGCGGCGGGAAGTGTACGATCAGGGACGCCTCGGGACCTGCGACAAGCTCCGCCCCACCGTCGGTGGGCTCAATGGTGCAGCCGGGGGCTTCGAGCCGCAGGTCAATGAGGTCATGCGTGCGAAGCATCCGCACGTCAACGGGTGGCTCTTCATCCCTTGGCGGCATCAGACTGTCACCTTCCGGGGCGTCACGGTCAGCCGGATGCCGGCGTTGGCTCCCAGCAGCTCCTTGGCGAACTCCGGGACGTCGATGCGCCCGCACCAGAAGTCGGGTGTGTCCACGGTGTCGGCGAGGAAGTCCTTGTCCTCCGGGTTCCAGTCCCTGATGGCGGTGGGAACAGAACTCGTCCAGGCCGCCCACGCCTTCGGAAGACCCCCGTCCGGGCCGGGAGGTTCGATGTCCACCAGCAGGGCGTCCATCCAGTCCTCCGTCTGCTCCATGTGGTCATCGAAGAAGAACCTGCCCTGGCGTTCCTTGATGGACATCAGCCGCAGCTTGAGCGCATGCCGCAGACGGGGCACCTTCTCGCCGGCAACACGGGGGCGGGGAGCCTGGGAGGACAGGAAAGTGGTCAGCAGGGGGACCGGAGAATCGATCGGGTTCCCTTCCCTCCAGTGCTCGATCTGGACCGGGCAGTAGTGGGCGGCGCTCTGTTCGTGCACCAGCACGGGGAGCCCGCGGATGGCCAGGCCTACATCAAGCTGGAATTCGATGTCGTCAGGGGCGTCGCGGCCCACAGTGAATCCCACCAGCTCAACCTCGATTTTCAGGTCGCCGAAGAGGAACCGCTGCAGGTTCTGGTATCCCTCCTCCGAATTGACGATGCCGTAGCGGCCGCTGTGGCTGCGGTGGACCACCGCCAGCGGTGCGCCCCTGACGGCGGCGTTTTCGATCTGCACCAGCCCGTCGCTGCGGGCACCCACGGCCTTTGAAGACAGGCCGAAGGCCACGTCGTAGTCCTCCGGGTTGGATCCCACCAGGCAGAACAGCTCATCCACCGGAAACCCGTCCTCCGGCATCCTGGTCCCGCTGAAGTCTTCGCGGGTACGCCGGTCCCTGAGTGCCGGCGGGGTGAGGTAGTCATACATCCTGTCGGGGCCGAAGATGTCCGCGCCCTGGAACCCGGTGGCATCGCGGATGCGTTCCAGCAGGCCAAAGCCGACAGCGAAGCTGATCCCGCCGTGCGGTGTGGCATAGGTGAACACCCGGGCAACATACTTTGCACCGGCGGCGGGATCGATCCCGCCGTCGTCCCCGGCGAGCTGTTCCGGGATCACGCGCTGCAGGAGCGAGCGGCAGATCAGGCCGCCCATGGAATGGGCCACGAGGAATACTTTGGGTGCGCCGGTCTTGTCCAGGACCAGCTTGATGAGTTCGAACAGGTCCGCGGCTGCCCGTTCGAAGGAAAAGTTCTCCGGATCCTCCGCAAACGTTGCGGCGGAGTCGTCATAGAACCGGTGGATCCACACGGACGCCGGATTCACCGTCCCGGCATCGACGCTCTGGAGAAAGGCCCATTGGTCGCCGTGGACGGGGACCTCATACTTGTGGTCGGTGATCAGGCGCAGCATCGGAGACTCGAACTGATGGAACTTAGGCCGCCCGGTGCTGTCGGCACGGACGTGCACTGACCCCTGGCTGAAGCCGTAGAACGGATCGTCCACGGCACTGTTGATCGCGGAGCCGTTGCCGGCAAACCCGCGCACGTAGATGACCGGGAGCCTGCCGTCGTCGCCGGGATTGCCCATTTCGCAGCCCTCTTTCAGGAACAAGCACCCCGCAGACACAAGGGACCAGGGGGCACACTGGTGCGGGAAGTAGAGCATGCCTGGCGTTACTGCGGTGTTACTGTCCTGTCCCAAACAGCGGCCGGACCAGGGTGTGCACCGTCGAGGCGGCCCGCAAGGCGCCTGATAACGCGGCAGTAACGGGGCCGCCGCTCTACTGGAACAGGAGCCGCTGCACCGAAGGAGCCCGCCATGACCAAGACCACCCCCCAGCCACACTGTGATGTCAGGCCGCAGACACGGCCGCTGCTCCGGCCGGATCTTTCCCCCGCAAGGGACCGCCTTATACGGATGCTGCGGCTGAAATGGGTCAACGGAACTGTGCTGCACTACTGGTTCCTCAACGGTCCCGCCCCGCAGAAGGAAGCGGTGCGGAAAGCTTTCAAGGAGTGGAAGGACCTGGGGATCGGATTGGTCTTCACCGAGGTGGCGGACCGCAGCGAAGCCGAGGTGCGGATCGCCTTCGACCAGGCCGACGGCTCCTGGTCCTACGTGGGGCGCGATGTCCTGGGCATCAGCAACAGCGAGCCCACCATGAACTTCGGCTGGGACCTGACCGATGACTATGGCCGGACTACCGCTTTGCACGAGATCGGGCACACCCTGGGCATGCCTCACGAGCACCAGAACCCCTTCGCCGGAATCGTCTGGGACGAGCCAAAGGTGTACGACTATTTCACCGGCGCCCCCAACCATTGGACACCGGAGCAGACCCTGCACAATGTGCTCCGAAAGATCGAGACCACTGAAGTGGAGGGGTCCGCCTGGGATCCGGACTCCGTCATGGAGTACTGGTTCCCCGCGGGACTGATCAAGGAGCCCGCGCGGTTCCAGGCCGGACTCAATCCCCCAGGCGGCTTGTCCGACGCCGACAAGGAGTGGGTGCGCAGGTTCTTCCCTCCGTTGGAACCCATTGTCCCCGTGCTGCAGCCTTTCCAGTCGGTTCCCCTGTCGCTGTCCCCGGGCGGTCAGGCGGATTTCTCGATCCAGCCGCAGGCCTCACGCAAGTACGAGATTGCAACGTTCGGCACGTCCGATACCGTGCTGGTGCTCTTCGAGGAAGTCGACGGCGAGCTCCGTTTTGTGGCCGGTGACGACGACAGCGGCGAAGACCGGAACTCGCGGGTCACCGCGAAACTGTTCCAGGGCCGAAGCTACGTGGTCCGGGTCCGGCTGTACTGGGCGGGTGAGTCCGGACAAACAGCCGTCATGTACTGGTAGCAGGCTGCCGGGCCAATCTTGAGCAAACCTTATGAAGAACCACGCTGATTCCTGATTCTCGTCCTGCACCATCAAGGCAGCCGGGAGTGCAAGCCAGCAGAGGCAACCGGCTGGGAAAAAGGTGGAACGCCATGGCGCATGAGGACGGCCAACCAGGAATCGCCGGCGACGGCACAGATTCCGCCGTGCCGTCCTCAGATTCCGCAGCCCAGGCCCAGGGCACCCTGGTCATCCGCACCTGGTGGGAGCCGGACCACGGGCACGGCTTCCGTGCCAGGGTGACGGCCACACAGGCTCCGGATGCCGGACCGAGGGAAGTCACCACGGCAGATCCGGAGGAGGTCCTGGCCGTTGTGCGCCGCTGGCTGCTCGCCCGGCAGGGAGCGGCCGGTCCTCAGTAGTCGTCCTCCGGCCGTGACGACTGGCTGTCCCGGACCTTGCTGACAAGCCGGAAAATGGCGTCCGACGGTGTCAGGCCCATCTCATCCTTCAGCTTCGTGCGGTACTTCTCGAAGGCACGCAGCGCGGCTGCTGCATTGCCTTGCCTGCTTTCGGCCTGGATCAGCAGCCCGACGGCGCTCTCGTAGAGAGGTTCAACCTCCAGGGCCGCTTCTGATGCCTCCAGAGCTGTCTCGTAGTCTTCATGGGCCAGGGATTCGCGGGCAATGATGTTGAACGCATGGAGGCGCTCCTGGCTGAGCCGGCTCTGTTCAAACAGCACCCAGTCCTCGTACCAGCCGGGCAGCAAATCGGCGTCGCGGAGCAGGGTCAGGCAGGCGGCTGCGTTTCCATTCAGTCCGGCCTGGCCCAATGCCCGGATCCCGGCCCGCACACGGTGGAGGTCCACATCCACCAGGCTGTTCAGGGAGAGCACCGCACCGTCGTTGACCAGCAGGCCCGGCAGCTGCCGGGACACGAGGTGAACGCTGACGCGCAGGCTCTCCAGCGCCCTGGCTTCGGCCTTGTCCGGCCACAGGAGGCCCACGAGGTAGCTCCGGGGACGCGGTCCGGCGATGGCCAGGGCAGTAATGAGCCGCTGTTGCCGGGCCGCGACATGCATGACGTCCGTACCGCGGCTGAGCTGCCAGGTTTGAAGCAGGCGCAACTGAAAATGGCCATAGCCGTCGTCGCCCATGGGTTCCCCCCATTTCAGTCTGGGTCTGATGAGCTGGAACTGATGTAGCAACGACGATCCGCAGTTTGGTGCGGGATGTCAATGACATTCGGTCCGTGTCGGATCCGCCAGGCGCATCGCATGATCCGCCGCAGGTGCCGTAACGCCCGGATAACGGCTTCGCGCTATTCTTCCCGGCATGGGCCAGAACCATGATTTCCACGGGGCCGGGTATTCTCCCGGTTTCCTCGGTGAGCCCCTGGAACTGCCGGTGATTGATGCCTCCTTCGAGGACGATGCCGTCCAGCTCGACGGGTCCGCCGTCATCGCCTACACACACTTTTCGCTCGCCCTCAGCAAGTCCCGGCGGTTTGCGCGGTGGGTCGCCTGGAATATCGACGGCGGCAGCCTCAAACGGATCACCCGGACGGGCATCTCGTTCATCAAGGATCCCCGGCTGCCGGCGGCCCTGCAGAACGGTGACGAGCTCTACAGTGGCAACCGCCTGGACCGGGGACACCTGGCCCGCCGCGCAGACCTGGTGTGGGGCGACCTGCCGGAGGCGATGAGCGCCAACCGCGACTCGTTCTTCTTCACCAACATCGCGCCGCACATGGACGACTTCAACCAAAGCAGCAAGGCCGGAGTCTGGGGGCGGCTGGAAGAGGCGGTTTTCGACGACGTTGACGTGCAGGACCTGAAGATCAGCGTTTTCGGCGGCCCGGTCTTCCAGGACAACGACCGGGAGTACCGGGGTGTCCGGATGCCGCGGGAGTACTGGAAGATCCTTGCTTATATGGACCAGGGCGTGTTCAAAAGCTGCGCCTTCCTGCTGACGCAGAACCTGGACCCGTTCGAAGCCCTGGACCTGGATGAATTCCGGGCGTTCCAGGTGAGCACGGCCGAACTGGAAGAACGCACCAGGCTGCGCTTTGCGGAGGCATTGCGGGGTGCCGATGCCTTCGCTCCGCTGCCGCCTGCCCGCGACCGTGAGCCGCTCAGCAGCCCCGCCGACATCCAGTGGTGACCCACAAGCCCGGTGTGACGGTCAGTCCTCGGCACCGGCAGGGGGAAGGGCCGCGCCGCTCCGGCAGCCGCTGAACGTGGCGTTGGGGCACGAAGCGTCGAAGCCCATCCCGAACCGGGCGAAGGCCTCCCACGCGGCGTCCCGGACCGCGGGATACTCACTGTCCGGAAGCCGTCCGGTGCCCTTCATCGACCTGAAGGCACGCAGGACGGCGTCGCGCGCCGTCAGGAAGGACGGATTCCTGGGGGTCAGTTTGAGGCCGTCCACCACGGCCTGCCACGTCAGCCGGTAGCCGCGCTCCCTGCTGCCGAGGGCGGCGCCGACCCCGCGGGTTACCTGCATCAGGGCAGCGCACCAGATCTCGCCGACGTCGTGCACCTCCTGGTAGGAAAGGTCGGCGTTGTCCGCACCCGCCACCTGTCCCGTCCCTTTGCCGATGTCGCCGAAGGTCCCGGGGTACTGCGAGTCGTAGGGCCGTTGCCGGATTCCTGACTCCCGCCCCGTCACCCAGCTTCCGG
>DATFAE010000297.1:0-22441 GCA_035254945.1 Arthrobacter sp.
GGAGCTCGGCGGCCAGGGACACCAGATCGGCGCGTTCGGATGCGCTCGCACGCCGGGCTGCCCCGGCCGCGGCAATGGGTTCGACGGCGATGCGCAGCTCCGTGAGGCTGCTGTACTGCTCGGCGCGGTTGTCCGAGGCGAGGCGCCAGCGGACCAGCTTGGGGTCAAAGACGTTCCACAGCCTGCGTTCCTGGACCACGATGCCCACACGCCTGCGTGAATAGACCAGGTTCATGGATTCCAGGACCTTCATGGTGTCCCGTGCAACGGTGCGGGAAATGCCGTATTCCTGCTGGAGGCCCTCCAGCGTCAGCCGGCTGCCCGGCGGAAGGCTCCCGGACGCGATGGCAACGCCGACCGCCTCGAGAACGCGTTCATGCATGGCGGGGGAGGCCCCGCCGTCGTGCGCGTCATCCGCGTCCTGTAGTGTCGCCGTCGACATCTTTCCTGCCTTCCTCTGCGCCTGCGCGCCCTCCGATTCTACCGAAAAAGACGAAAAGGTATGACTTGTGACACCAAAAGATAGTATCTGTGGTGGGAAATGGTGATACCTTATCTTCAGCGCGTTTCACTATGAGGGGCGCAACGAGCTTTCTTCACTAAGCCAACGGCGTCTTCTTCGGAGGTAAAACATGCAGTATCCAGCCACGCACCTGGTGGTGATGGGCGTCGCCGGTTCCGGCAAGTCCACCATCGCGGCAGCCCTTTCCCAGCAGCTTGGCTGGGCCTGTGCCGAAGCGGACGAGTTCCACCCGCAGTCCAACATCGACAAGATGACCCAGGGCATCCCCCTGCAGGACGAGGACCGCTGGCCGTGGCTGCAGGAAATCCAGGACTGGATGACCTCCCAGGCCGCAGCCGGGAAGAGTACTGTGCTGACTTGCTCCGCGCTCAAGCAGAGCTACCGCCAACTGCTCTCCGAAGCGCAGGGGCGGGTGCTGTTCCTGCATCTGCACGGCGAGGCGGACCTGATCGGCCAGCGCATGCAGGGCCGCGAAGGCCACTTCATGCCGCCCACCCTGCTGCCCAGCCAGCTGGCCACCCTGGAACCGCTGACCGACGCCGAGCTGGCCGCGGGCAGCCTGCGCCTGGACATCTCCAGGGCCCCGGAGGAGCTCGTCAGGACCATCATCGACGCGCTCAAGCTCCCCGCCGGCCAGGAGCCCTGCAACTCCTAAGCGTTGGCCCGGAACAATCTTCCCCCCAATTCCCCAATCTTCCCCCCAATTCCCCAATCCCCAATAAATTCTGTTTCAAAGGAGAATCATGGTCATCGAAGGATGGACCCAAACGCTGGGAGCAGGCCCCCTGCTCCTCATCGCGGCGGCGGCAATCGCCGTGCTGCTGTTCCTGATTATCCGGCTGCGCATGCACGCGCTGGTCGCCCTGATCGTGATCAGCCTCGCGACGGCGTTCGCCACCGGAATCCCCGCCAACCAGGTGGTACCGGTGCTGATCAACGGCTTCGGCACAACCCTGGGCACCGTGGCGCTCCTCGTCGGCCTGGGTGCAATGCTCGGCCGCATCGTCGAGACCAGCGGCGGCGCCAAAGTCCTGGCCGACTACCTGATCGGCGTTTTCGGTGAAAAGCGCGCCCCGTTCGCCCTGGGCATCGCCTCGCTGATCTTCGGCTTCCCCATCTTCTTCGACGCCGGCCTGGTAGTCATGCTGCCCGTCGTCTTCGCCGTCGCCCACCGCCTGGGCGGGGGAGTGCTGCGCTACGGCCTCCCGGCTGCCGGCGCGTTCTCCGTGATGCACATCTTCCTGCCGCCGCACCCGGGCCCGGTCTCCGCCGCAGCCTTCTTCGACGCCAACATCGGCCTGGTCATGATTGCCGGCCTCATCACTGCCATCCCCACCTGGTACGTCACCGCCTACCTTTACGGCCTGTACACCGGCAAGAAGCTGGTCCTCCCCGTGCCGGAAATCCTGGGCCACGCCAGCGCCGAAGCCGAATCCCACCCGCCGCGCTTCCGCACGATTGTGGGCCTGCTGCTCCTGCCGCTGGTGCTGATCTTCCTCAATACCGGCCTGAACACCCTGGCCTCCTCCGGTGTGCTTTCCGAAGGCGTCAAGAAGGAACAGTGGTTCCAGGTCCTGCGCACCATCGGTGAAACCCCGGTTGCCCTGCTGATCGCCGTCCTCGTGGCCGTGTTCGTCCTGGGCGCCCGCCGCGGCAAGGACGCCGGCGCCATCGAGAAGCTGCTCGAATCCTCCCTCGGCCCGGTCTGCTCGGTCATCCTCATCACCGGTGCCGGCGGCATGTTCGGCGGCGTACTGCGCACCTCGGGCATCGGCGCGGCACTCGCCGACGTCCTGGGCAACCTGGGCATCCCGCTGATCCTGGCCGGCTTCCTGATCTCCGCCATCCTGCGCATCGCCCAGGGCTCAGCCACCGTGGCGCTGACCACCACCGCAGGCCTCATCGCCCCGGCCGTGGCTCTGGCCGGACTGAACGGCATGCAGGTTGCTGCCCTGGTCATCGCCGTGGCCGCCGGCTCCGTGGTGGTCTCCCACGTCAACGACTCCGGCTTCTGGCTGGTGGGCCGCTTCTTCGGCATGGACGTCAAGACCACGCTGAAGACCTGGACCGTTATGGAAACCCTGATCGGCGTGATGGGCTTCGCCATCGCGGCAGTCATCTTCCTGCTCGCCGGTGTGGCAGGCTAATTTCTCCCTCCCGGCTCAGTAGCGCCAGCTGTTGTTTTGAAACCTCAAAACGGCAGTTGGCGCTACTTGCTTAAAGGGCCAGCGGGAACACCGGCCGCCCCTTGCCGTGTGCCGGTGCGTGGCCATCCAGGATGCAGCCTCCGGGCAGAAGGCGGGGCTTTGTGCCCTACGTCCCGCTCCGGGCCGGACCTAGGGTGAGATAAACAGAGCGGCGCGGCCGCCTGCACAACCCCGGGAGGCAAACGATGAAATCGGCACAGACAAGCATCTTGGCCGGCATCGTCCTGATAGGACTTGGCGTGCTGCTGCTGCTGGACCTGCGCGGGGTTGTCGAGAGCGCCGCGTACGTGCCGGCGTTGATCTTCGCGGCTGTCGGGCTTGTGTTCTTTTCCTTCTTCTTCCAAAGACGGGAGAACTGGTGGGCGGCAATTCCCGGTTCGGTGTTCCTGGGCTTAGCCGCGGTCATCACAGCCACGCAACTCACGGCCGGCAGCGCCGGCGCAACCTTCCTGTTCCTGTTCATGGCTGCCGGATTCGGCGCGGTTTTCCTGCGCGAACGGGCAAACTGGTGGGCCCTGATCCCGTGCGGGGTCATGCTCACGCTGGCAGTCATCGTGGCCCTCCCGCAGGAACTGCAGGGCACGCCCACCGCCGCCGTCCTGTTCCTGGGCCTGGCTGCAACCTTCGGTTCACTTTCCTTTATCCCGGTCCGGACGGCCGGTCACACAGACCGGATGACGTGGCCCCTGATTCCGGCTGCCGTTCTTGCAGTCCTGGGAGTGATCTTCGCTCTCCAGGCCACCACTGCGCTGCTCATCGCCGAGGACTTCGCAGTCCCGGCCGTGATGATCCTCGCGGGGATCGGCCTTCTCATCTACGCCTACCGGGCCCACCAGGCCGGACAGCACAAGGCACCCCGTCCCTAGCAAACGGAGGGCCTGCTTGGTCCTGACCTGGGCCACCACCTTGGCGGCCCTTGCCGCGACGGACCGCGGGCAGAGCTGATCCGCGCAGGATTGTTTGGCGTCGCGCCGTTGCTTACCTGGCTCGCCCTCGGCGGACATTCCTTACATGGAGGTAGGCCATCAGGGCCAACAGGGGAGTGTGGATGGCAGGCAGGTTGTGGGCAAACCACTTCGGCAGGTAGATGTCCGTGACCGAGCCGGTCCCGGCGCCGTACCGCTTCGCGAGGCCCGTGAGGGGGCAGCGGAACCCGTTTGCGGCAAACACCAGGGTTTCGGTGGTGACCACTGCCGCCGCCATGCCGACGCGCTTGTCGGTGCGCCCGGCCAGGCCGCTGGCGAGCACATAGACCACGCACAGCTCAATCGAAAGCCACGCGAGTGTATGGACCGCCTTGATTGCTGCTACGGCGCCCGGATTCTCTTTCGCGGCTGTCGCGTTGCCCCGGCCCCTCACCGAGACCCCGTGCCTGTTTCCGCAGTTGCCTTGATGCCTGCAAGGAGTTCTGCCTGGCTGCGCTCGGACATCTTCATGACCAGCGAATCAACTGCGGCCTCTGCCATGTTCCGCGGGACGACATCTGACCGCATGCTGAGCCGGGTTCCGCCGTTGGCCGGAGCAACCTCCACCTTGAAGACAGGACCTAAGGCCGCTGTTGACGTGAAGTGCTCGTTCGGGACGTACTCGGTGTACTCATGGGTCGTCTTGAGCGGAATTCCAAGGACCTTCCACGCAGCCTGGAAGCTCGTTCCTACGCCCTCCGGTGTGATGTTGAGGTCGGAGATCTGGACGTCCGGTCCCAACCAGACCCCAGGGTTCTTGACGAGATCGAAAACCCGCTCCACCGGCGCGGCGATGGTGATCCCGCCCGACCACGTCAGTGTCTGGGTGGGCTTTGTCTCGCCTGTTTCAGGGAGCGCCTTTTCCCCGGTCTCGATCAGGCTCTTGATATTGGCCACCATGCCTCGGAGGTCGTTATCGGTCCAGCGGGCAAAGAGAGCCTGAACCGGCACCCGTACCAGGGGAGCATTGATATCCAGGTTCTCTTCGACGGTCAGCTCAGTGCCGTCGTCGACCGGTTCCAGGGAAAACGTGAGGACGGGTCCCACGGATGCCTTGGACACGATGCGCTGGTTCGGAACCACCTCTCGATACTCGTGGGTTACGGACATGGGAATGCCCCACATCTTGGCAGACCACCTTGCGGACGTACCCGGACCACCAGGTTTGATGTCCAGGTGTGTAACTTCGTTCTCCCCGGGCATGGCGGTCATCCAGTGTGTCGGATCACTCAGGAAGGAGAACACCTTGTCCACCGGGGCGTTGATCGTGGTGCTGTGAACGACGTTCTTGGCCATTTTTTGCGTTTCCTCTCGGGCAGGAGCATGCACTCGGTACCTACTGGTACAAGTGCACCCCCAGGGCTGGCATCAGGGCAGAGGAATAGGTCCCGGCGGGCCATTGGCGTGGTTCGACCATGGGTGCGTGCCACGGGATCCCAGTTCCAGGAGATTGGAGGGCCTCATCGCGCATCTGAAGCTTGGGTTGCGGACATCTTCCGGCACGCGTGGCGCCGGTATCACCCCTCCTCCACGGGGGGCCTTTTGTCCCTGTTCCCGGCTTCCGCCGGGGTATCTACTGGAAGGATACCGGCCCCTCCTGCGGGCCTTCCCCTCCCATAACCTTGGAGAACCTGTCATGTCTGATCTGCTGAGATGGTCCCCCTTCACAACGACCCGGTGGACCTCGCCGTTCAACGCTGTACTAAGGTCCCCCGCGGAGTTTCTGGACTCCCTGGACCGCATGTTCGACTCGGCGGCAGGCACTGCCCCGATCCGGGTCGAAGAATTCCTCGATGGCAAGGACCTTGTGGTGCGCGCCGAGATGCCCGGGGTCGATCCTGACAAAGACATCGAGGTCACCATTGATGGCGGGCTTCTGCGGATCCGCGCGGAACGCCAGGAAAAAGAAGAGCACAAAGACAAAGGGCGTTTCCGCACCGAGTTCCGCTACGGTTCCTTCAGCCGCAACATCGCGCTTCCGGACGGAGTGAAGGAAGCAGACATCAAAGCCACCTACACCAACGGGGTACTGGAGGTCAGGGCCCCGCTGCCGGCCGAGGCTGCCGAGCCTGCAGCGCCGAAGAAACTCCCCATCACCCGCGAATAAACGCGACCATCGCTCAAGACGGCACCCACCGCCGCCCCCGGGACTTCCATGTCCGGGGCTTGGCCCTGGGGGAGCGGCCTCCCTGCGGGGACGCCTTAAGGAAGGTTGGTTGCCATGTTTGAATTCCGGAACAGGGTCGACGCGGGGCGGAGACTGGGCCAGAGGCTGGCGGGGCTGCTGGGGGAAGGCGTCGTGGTCCTGGGACTGCCGCGTGGCGGGGTTCCTGTAGCGGCCGAGGTTGCAGCTGCGCTCAACGCGCCGCTGGATGTGATTGTGGTCCGAAAGCTGGGCGTGCCGTTCCAGCCGGAATTGGCGATGGGAGCAATCGGGGAAGGTGACACCCGGGTGCTCGATCGGGGCGTCCTCTCCGTCGCCCACGTCACTGAGAATGAGCTCCGGACGGTTGAACAGGGCGAGCGTGAGCTGCTGGAGTCCAGGGTGGCGCTGTACCGCCGGGGCCGGGCACGAACGGACCTCAAGGGCCGCACCGTCGTCATCGTCGATGACGGCATCGCCACCGGGTCCACAGCGCGCGTCGCCTGCAGGGTGGCGCGGCAGTTGGGCGCGGCAAGGGTAATCCTGGCCGTGCCTGTCGCATCGGCGCGGGTGCTGGGCTCCCTGTCGGATGCCGATCAGGTTTTCTCCCTCGTTTCTGCCCGCAATTTTCAGGCCGTGGGCTATTACTATCGTGATTTTTCGCCCACCAAAGACGACGAAGTCGTTCAACTGCTCGACGCCGCCGCCCGCCGCCTGCACCCTGCCGAGGCAGAGCAAAGCGCCGGCGTCGATCAGGAGGTGCATGTCCCTGCCAGCGCCGTGAACCTCCAAGCCGATATGCATCTGCCGCGGCAGTGCGGCGCTGTTGTCGTGGTCGCACACGGCAGCGGGCGGCACAGCCCCCGCAACCGCCACGTAGCGTCAGTCCTCCAAGACGCCGGCCTGGGCACGCTGTTGCTGGACCTGCTGACCCCTGCTGAGGAAGTCAGCCGGGAGAAGGTGTTCGACATCGCCCTTCTTGCTGGACGGCTGATGGCAGCAACCCGCTGGCTGGAGACCAGGGGTGACACCGCAGGGAGCCGCATCGGCTATCTCGGGGCGGGCACCGCCGCCGGCGCCGCACTATGGGCCGCAGCCGATCCCGGCAACCAAGTGGCCGCCATCGTTTCAATGGGCGGTCTGCCCGATCTGGCCGGTCCCCGCCTGGCGGCCGTACGCGCTCCCACCCTCATGATTGCCGGCAGTGCTGATCCCCAACTCCTGGCCCTCAACCGCTATGCAATGGAGCTGATGCGGGCACCAACGCGGCTGAGGATCATCCCGGGAGCAACCCACCTATTCGAAGAACCCGGAACACTGACCCAGGCGGCCACGTTTGCCGCAGACTGGTTCACCCACTACCTGCTGCCTGTGCGCAACGAGGAATCTGCTCCGGAGGTGCTGCTGTGAATGGCAGGCATGCGGGGACAACGGCCGAAATCGAACAAATACGTTCCCTCGCGCACCGGCTGGCCGGAGCCGAAGACCTTGATGCCCTGGTCCACAGCGCGGCCAGGGCCCGGTACGTGTGTATCGGTGAAGCGTCGCACGGCACCCACGAGTACTACCGATTGCGCGCGGCCATCAGCCGGCGATTGATCCAGGAACATGGATTCACCTGGATCGGGGTCGAAGGCGACTGGCCCGACTGCTGGCGAATCAACCGCTGGGTCCGGGGAGAGGCAGACACGGAACTGGACGCCTACCAACTGCTCGCCCGCTTCGAGCGCTGGCCGACATGGATGTGGGCCAATTATGACGTGGCTGACTTCCTGACCTGGATGCGCGAGTGGAACCTCGCACGTCCTGACCAGGAGCGCGCCGGCTTCTACGGACTCGACGTGTACTCCCTCTGGGACTCTTTGCGGGAAATCTTCACCTGGCTGGAGGCCAACGCTGCCGATGCCCTCCCTGCGGCACTGCGTGCCTGGCAATGCTTCATACCTTTCGGGGAGGATCCGCAACGGTACGCGTGGAACAGCCGGTTGGTGCCCCAATCCTGCGAAACAGACGTCGTGGCCCTGCTGACCGAAGTACACCGGCGCACGATGGGCCGGATACAGCACGATCCGGCAGCCTTCGACGCCGTGCAGAACGCCGTCGTCGCGGCCAACGCCGAGCGCTACTACCGGACCATGGTCCGGGGCGACCAACAGTCGTGGAACATCCGCGATTACCACATGAGCGATACCATCGACCGCATCGCACACCACCACGGCCCCGGTTCCAAGGGGCTGGTGTGGGCGCACAACACCCACGTAGGCGACGCCCGCGCGACCGATATGGCCCGCGCCGGGATGGTCAATATCGGGCAGCTGATGCGCCAGCGCCACCCGGGGGAGGTGTTCCTCGCCGGATTCGCGTCCTACACCGGAACTGTCACTGCCGCGGAAGCCTGGGGCGCCTCTGAACAGACCATGACGATGCCGCATGCCGTCCGCGGCAGCCACGAAGACCTCCTCAATCAGGCCCTCGACGACGCTGCCTTCCTGGCGTTCGGCGCCGAAAGATCCGGACCCTGGCTGACCGCCACACACGGCCACCGAGCCATCGGTGTGGTCTACGACCCCCAAAACGAAATCGGTAATTACGTCCCCACGCTCATGGCCGGGCGCTATGACACTCTCCTCTGGATCCCGCGAACCGCAGCGCTCCTCCCGCTCCATCACGAGCCACGCCCCGGCGAACCTGAACTCGAGACCGAGCCCACGGGCTTCTAAACACTTCCGGTCGTATGGGGCCTGCCAGTCCCGGGCCGTGCTGGGCGCCGTCTGCATGGCCCGCAGGGGAACACCGGCCGTCCCGCCGTCGTTGTGCCAGAGACAGCGTGTTCCATCCGAGCGCTGATACCCAATCAAAGGACACCCCTTGACCCAACGCACCATCGTGATCACCGGAGCCAGCGACGGCATCGGCGCAGCAGCCGCGCGGACACTGGCCAGGGCAGGGGACCGGGTGGTCGTCGTCGGCCGTTCCGAGGAAAAGACGCAGGCCATCGCGAAGGAGCTGGACGCGGACTACTTCGTCTGCGACTTCGCCGAACTGGACCAGGTCCGCACGCTCGCCGCGCAGCTGCGGGACGACTACGGCCGGATCGACGTCCTGGCCAACAACGCCGGCGGGATCATGGGCAAGCACCAGCTCACCGTGGACGGCAACGAATCCACTTTCCAGATCAACCACCTGGCCCCGTTCCTGCTCACCACCGAGCTCATGGATGTCCTCACCGCGAGCAACGCGAAAATCATCAACACCGCCAGCGGCGCCAACAGCTTCGGCAAACTGGACCTTTTCGACCTCAACGCCACCCACAGCTACTCCACCCACCGCGCCTACGGCACCGCCAAACTCGCCAACATCCTCTTCACGTCCGAGCTGCACCGCCGCTTCGGCGGGCAGGGAATCACGACGGCGGCCTTCCACCCGGGCGTGGTCCGCACCAACTTCGCGGCGGACTCCACCAGCCCGTGGCGGCACGCCTACAAGACCCTGCTCAACCGCTTTATGCTCACCCCGGACCAGGGCGCCGACACCCTGCTCTGGCTCATCAACGGCACAGCCGGCACCGACTGGATCTCCGGCGCCTACTACTACAAGCGCGCCCTCGCCAAGGCCAACGCGCAGGCGTACGACGCCGGGCTGGCGCAGGGTCTGTGGGAGGCCAGCGAGGCGCTGGTGTCACGCTGAGCCGTGAGCAGCTGGGGGTCACCCGGGGTCACTCGGGGTCACAGGGTGTGCGATATGAACAAGTTTGCATGATTTTAACGAGCGTAATTCGGTGATTGTGCTAATTTCTCTCTGTTGACGTGCACATCTTCGTTACCCGGGACGGGACAGACGGAGTGCGCCCGGCCGCCGCACATCTGCTGCCCACCCCTGGAGACGCCCGTGGAATCGCCCGCACCCCTGACGCTGGACCCGAAACCCGCCGGGCCTTCGGCAGCCGAACCCGGACTCCGGAGATCCATGGGTCCCAGGCACCTGGTGATGATCGCGATGGGCGGTGTCATCGGGTCCGGCCTGTTCCTCAGCTCGGGCTACACCATTTCCCAGGCCGGTCCGCTGGGTGCCGTGCTCGCGTACCTGGTGGGCGCGTTCGTGGTGTACCTGGTGATGGCCTGCCTGGGCGAGCTGGCCATCGCCTACCCGGTGTCCGGCGCCTTCCACATATACGCTGCGCGGTCCATCGGACCGGCCACAGGCTTCGCCACGGCCTGGCTGTACTGGCTCTGCTGGGCGGTGGCCATCGGCTCGGAGTTCACCGCGTCCGGCCTGCTCATGCAGCGCTGGTTCCCGGACGTTGACGTGTGGGTCTGGTGCCTGGTGTTCGCCGCCGTGCTGTTCAGCTTTAACGCCGTGTCCGCCAGGTTCTTCGGTGAGTCCGAATTCTGGTTCGCCATCGTCAAGGTGGGCGCGATCATCGGCCTCATTGTCCTGGGCGGTGCCGCGCTGTTCGGCTTCCGTCCGCTCAGCGACGGCGGCAGCCACCCCTTCCTCTTCGAAAACTTCAACACTGCGGGCGGGCTGTTCCCCAACGGGTCCACCGGCGTCCTGGTCACCGTGCTCGCCGTCTTCTATGCCTTCTCCGGCTCCGAGCTGATCGGCGTGGCGGCCGGCGAAACCAAGGATCCGGCAACGGCCATCCCCAAAGCCATGCGCACCACGGTGATCCGCCTGCTGATCTTCTTCGTCGGTGCCATCGCGGTCATCGCCGCCACCATCCCCTACACCGAGGTGGGCCTGAACGGGAGCCCGTTCGTCACGGTCTTCTCCGCCATCGGGATCCCGTTCGCCGCGGACATCATGAACTTCGTCATCATCACGGCGCTCCTCTCCGCCGGCAACAGCGGCCTTTTCTCCTGCGCCAGGATGCTCTACTCGCTGGCTGACGAGGGGCACGCGCCCCAGGTCTTCCGGCGCCTGACCCGCCGCGGTATCCCGCTGATCGCCCTGTCGGTGAGCATGGTGGGCGGCATCGCGTCGCTGGTCAGCAGCGTGGTGGCCCCGGAAGCGGTGTATCTGGTGCTGGTGTCCGTGGCCGGATTCGCCGTGGTGGGCGTCTGGATGTCCATCACCGCCTCGCACTACTTCCACCGGCGCGCCTTCGTGCGGAACGGCGGAGACGTTGGCGCCCTTGCCTACAAGGCCCCCCTGTTCCCGTTTGTACCCATCCTGGCGTTCACCATGTGTGTCATCTCGCTGGTGGGCATCGCCCTGGACCCCAACCAGGTGGCCGCCCTCTACTTCGGCGTCCCGTTCGTCGCCGCCTGTTACGCCTACTTCCACCTTCGGCACGGCAGGAAGCGGACGACGGCGGCAGCCCGGTAGCCTGCCTTGGATCACCTCCGCCACCGGCCCGGTTCCGCGTGGAAGAATAGGGCGGGCACCGGCAGTGAGGGGTAATACGCGTGGATTCGTCCGCTGAGGCGTCATCATTGGCGCAGGGGCTCCGGATTGTCCGGCTGGTGGTTGGCCGGGAGAAACGCGGGCGGCAGCTGCTGGGCGTTTCCCAGCTGGCGGCGGAGCTGGACATGGACCAGAGCCGCGTCTCACGGCTGGCACAGGAACTGTGCGATCTTGGCCTGCTGGAGCGGGTGAACCGGGGACCGTTCCGGACCGGGCCACGGTTCTTCAGCCTTGCCGCCTCACTCAACACCGGCTGGGTGCGTGACGCCAAGCCCGAACTCGAGTCACTGGTTTCCGTCCTTGGGCTGCGCGCCAGGCTCTCCGTCCGCGACGGCTTCCGGGCGGTCCTGCTGCGCGCCTCCAGCAACGACGCCGGCCTTGGCAGCTTCGTTGCGCCGGGCATGGTCACGCCGGTCTGGTGCACCGGGGCCGGCAGGGCCTTGCTCTGGGACCATGACCGGCCCGCCCTGGACGGGCTGCTGCGAGACGTGAACTTCATCGGCGTGGGCGGCCCCGGCGCCGCGCACTCCATCGAAGAGGTCCATGAGCTGATGGCCCGCGACCTGCCCCGCGGCTACATCACCTCCGACGAGGAGTTCGAACACGACATCGTGGAACTCGCCGTCCCGGTCCGTGACGCCGGCGGCAACATCCTGGCCGCACTCAGCGTGCTGGGACGCCGGGCCGAAGTGGACAACGACGCCGCGGGCATCGCCGCTGTTCTGCGCGGTGCCGCGGAGCGCCTGGGCTCCCCGGCAGCCTAAACACGCCGCCCACAATCGCTGTGCCCAGGCACTGTCACGCGCAGGGAGGTACGTCCGTATGGGCAGTCCCTGATTCCTTTGCCGTCGACTCCGACAAGCCAGACGAGTTGTGCGTAATCCCCGCTCTGTAACCGCTTAGTGTTAAGCGCATAGGCTGTTAGGAAGGGAGCGATTGATGGTCAAGGGTCCGACTGTGTATGACGTTGCGGAGCGGGCGGGGGTTTCGATTGCGACGGTTTCCTTCGCTTTCACGCAGCCTCACCGTGTCAGGGAGTCGACGAGGAATTCGGTGCTGGATGCTGCTCGCGAGTTGGGGTATGTGCCCAGTGCCAGCGCCCGCGGGCTGGCCAAGGGCCGGACGGGGGCTCTGGGGCTCTTTTCGTTCGACTTTCTAAACCTCCTGCCGGAGGCAGAGACAGACCGTACTGCGACTGGCGGCGCGCCTGATGATTTCCTGCAGTTCCCGATTTGGGTCGACGAGGTCCAGCGGGGTGTTGAGCTGGAGTGCTTCAGGCGGGGTTACGCGCTCATGATCGGCGGCGGAAACAAGGCAAGCAGTGAAAGGGCCGTGACCGACATCGCCGGCCGCGTCGACGGCCTGATTATTTTCCCCCGCACCATTCCCGCCGAGGTAACCCGGCGGATCTCCGGCCGGATTCCCGTTGTTGAACTCTCCGACCCCTCCGGCGACAGCAGACTTCACCACGTCACGATAGACAATGCCTCCGGCATCCGGCAGTTGATGGAACACTTGATCGGCATTCACAGGTTTCGAAAATTCATGTTCGTCAGCATCCTGAACGCCGAGACGGAGGCGAGGTACAACGCTTACAGCACCGCACTGGCCGCCCACGGACTGGACGTTCAGCCCCCGCTTGAGAGCCGGCCCGGCTCCAGTGCAGTCACTCCTGAGCTGGTCGCAGAACTCAAGGACTCCGGGTCCCTCCCCGACTGCTTCGTCTGCGCCAACGACCAGGAAGCGGTGGTGGTGTTGGAGACCCTCAAGGCCGCCGGAATCGCGGTCCCGGACCAGGTCGCCGTAACCGGTTTTGACGGAATCGTGGCAGGGCGTTTGGTGAAGCCAACGCTAACTACCGTTCGCCAACCGATGGAGCTGATCGGGCGTACCGCGGTGGAAATCCTCATAGACACCCTGACGGATCCCACTGCCGCCCCCGCACACAGGCAACTACCGGTCAGCCTTGCCGTCCGCGAGAGCTGCGGCTGCCGCGCAGGGGGAGACTGACTCAGTACGTCCAGAAGAGCGGAGGAATCGGCGGCCATTCGTTCACGGCCTATTGTTAAGCGCATAGGCTCTGGGGAAGGGAACGATTGATGGTCAAGGGTCCGACTGTGTATGACGTTGCGGAGCGGGCTGGGGTTTCCATTGCGACGGTTTCGTTTGCTTTCACGCAGCCTCACCGTGTCAGGGAATCGACGAGGAATTCGGTGCTCGATGCTGCGCGCGAGTTGGGGTATGTGCCCAGTGCCAGCGCCCGCGGACTGGCCAAGGGCCGGACAGGGGCTCTTGGGCTCTTTTCGTTCGACTATCTGAACCTGCTGCCGGAGGCGGCGGCCGACGGCGTCAAATCCGCTTCGGAGGCTGATGACGATTGCCGGCTATTCCCGATATGGGTCGACGAGGTCCAGCGGGGCGTTGAACTGGAGTGCTTCAGGCGGGGTCACGCGCTCATGATCGGTGGCGGCAACAAGGCAAGCAGCGAAAGGGCCGTGACGGACATCGCCGGCCGAGTCGACGGCCTGATCGTTTTTGCCCGCACCATTCCCGCCGAAGTAACCCGCCGGATCTCCGCCCGGATTCCCGTTGTCGAACTCTCCGACCCCTCCGGCGACAGCGGACTTCACCGCGTCACGATAGACAACGCCTCCGGCATGCAGCAGCTAATGGAACACTTGATCGACGTTCACAGGTTCCGGCAATTCATGTTCGTCAGCATCCCGAACGCCGAGACAGAGGCCAGGTACAGCGCTTTCAGGACAGCCCTGCAGGCACACGGACTGGACGCGCCGCCCCCACTGGAAAGCCGCCCCGGCGCGAGTGCAGTCACTCCTGAGCTGATCGCAGAACTCCTGGGCTCCGGTGCCTTCCCCGACTGTTTCGTCTGCGCCAACGATGAAGAAGCTTTCGTGGTCCTGGAGACCCTTGAGGCAGCCGGAGTCCCGGTCCCGGACCAGGTGGCCGTCACCGGTTTTGACGGCATCGTTGCCGGCCGGCTCGTGCGGCCTTCACTGACTACCATTCGCCAACCAATGGAACTGATCGGGCGTACAGCTGTGGAAATCCTCGCAGACGCATTGACGGATACACCGGGCTCCCCCGTGGGCAGGCAACTGGCGGTCAGCCTTGACGTCCGCGAAAGCTGCGGGTGCGGCACAAAGGCAAACTAACCCGCTGATTGCGGAAAAGGTGTTGCCTAAATCACAGTAATGCGCTTAGATTAAGTCCAGCTCCTGAATCTAAGCGCATTGAGGCAAGCTTGGGCCCTTGATCTATGCGCATAAGGAGACTTTGTCTGACTGTTGGCGCCTTGAGGTGCCTGATTGAAGGGAATGAACATGATCCATGCTCCTGCGGACACGGGTGTCCGGCTCAGGAAAGCGGCCGCCCTTGGCCTGGTTGCCGGGTTGCTGCTGACCGGCTGCGGCCGCGGCAACGAAGCCACCAGCGGTACCGAGACCGGCAAGGCGATCGCGGCCGGGGCCGCCACCGGCACGATCAATCTCTGGGCACAGGGCGGGGAAGCGGAGTTGCTTCCGGAGTTCGTGAAGGATTTCGAGGCGGAGAACCCTGACGTCAAGGTCAACGTCACCGCGATTCCCTGGGATGCCGCGGTCAACAAGTACCAGGCAGCCATTGCTGGAGGCACAACACCGGACATTGCCCAGATGGGCACGACGATGATGACTGACTTCGGTGACGCCTTCGACCCGAAGCCGGCCGAGATCGACACCTCAGGGTTCCTGCCCAGTTCGGTCAAATCGACAGAAGTCGGCGGTACAGCGGTGGGTGTCCCGTGGTACGTGGACACCCGCGTGTTCTTTTTCCGTAAGGATCTGGCGGAAAAAGCCGGCTATACCGAATTCCCCACCACCTGGGAGGGCCTGACTGACATGGCGAAAGCCCTGAAGGCCCAGCCAGGAGTGAAAGACCCCTTCCAGCTGCCGGTCAAGGACTTCCAAGGCATGCTTCCGTTCCTTTGGTCCAACGGCGCTGAATTCATCACCAAGGACAACTCCAAGTGGACCTTCGACACCCCTGAAATCGTCGAAGCGCTGAAGTACTACCAGAGCTTCTTTACTGACGGACTGGCCAACAAGAACCCCGAGACGGGGGCCGGCGCCGGTGAAGCGGCCTTTGTCAACGGCACCGCTCCGGTGCTGATCGCCGGTCCGGGCCTTCTCGGGCAGATCAACAAGGCCGGCGGACCCGGTTTCGAGGACAAATACATGGTGGCCAAGATCCCCACGAAAGTTACCGGGACCTCCTTCATCGGCGGATCGAACCTGACGGTTTTCAAGGACGCCAAAAACCGGGACGGAGCCTGGAAGCTGGCGCAGTGGTTCTCCAAGCCCGAGGTGCAGGCCAAATGGTACAAGGTCTCAGGAAGCCTGCCGGCAGTTGAAAGCACCTGGAAGGACCAGGTGCTGGCCAACGACAAAAAACTCGCCGTTTTCGGTGAGCAGCTGAAGGACACCAACTTCCCGCCCACGATCCCCACCTGGACCGAGGTCGCCGGCGCAGCTGACTCCCAGCTGGAACAGATCATCAAGGCCGGAAAGGACCCCGCAGCGGCAATGAAAGAGCTGCAGGCAACCGCGGACAAAATCGGAACCGGCAAGTAATCATGGTGACCACTGAAACCTGGCGGGCGGACAGCTTCCAGGCTGTCCGCCCGCCCAGGGCCCCAGAGCGTCGCGGCCCTGCCACCAGACGCCGCCGGCAGTCTGTTATTGCATGGCTATTCGCTTTGCCGTTCGTCCTCATTTTCGGCTTCTTCATGCTGGTCCCGCTGTTTTCCTCTTTCGTGCTGTCATTCACGGACTTCACCAGCAAGGACGTCCGGAATCCGCTCGGCGTAGGGTTCGTCGGCCTTGACCAGTTCGCGGCGCTCTTCGGCAACCAGCAGTTCCTTCACTCGCTGCTGAACACCGGCTACTTCGTGATGGTCGGGATCCCGTTGACGATGGCCGTCGGCCTGGCCCTGGCAGTGGCGCTGAACAATGGCATCACCCGGTTCCGAAGCGCCTTCAGGGTGGGCTTCTACACTCCGGTGGTGACCAGCATCGTCGCCGTCGCCGTCGTGTGGAGGTTCATCCTTCAACCGGATGGGCTTCTGAACATCATGCTGGGTTGGGTCGGTATCGCCGGACCGGACTGGCTGAACAGCACCGAATGGTCGATGCCGGCGATGATCATGATGGCTGTCTGGCGCAACATGGGCACGCTGATGATTATCTTCCTGGCCGGACTGCAGAACGTTCCCGTGGACGTGCTGGAAGCGGCGCAGGTTGACGGCGCCAACGCATGGCAGAGGTTCATGCGGATCACCCTGCCCATCCTGCGGCCCACCCTGCTGCTGGGGGCGGTAATGCTGTCCGTAGGCTTCCTTCAGTTCTTCGAAGAACCCTTCGTGATGACCAAGGGCGGACCCCTGGATTCCACCCTGTCGGTGAGTTACTTCACCTTCAACCAGTTCGGATACGGCAAATACGGCCTGGCCTCGGCCGCCAGCTACGTATTGTTCGTGGCCATCGCGCTGCTGAGCCTGATCCAATTCCGTGCCCTCCGCTCCAAAGACTGAACCGAGTAGACAATGACCGATACAAAAACCGCACCGCTGCGGGATCGCCCCGCCGTCCGGCCCTCCACACCGCGCCCCAAGCTCTCCCCAATGCGGGCAGGGCGGAGCTGGGTTTACGCCGCGCTTGTTCTCGCCGGAGCCGCGACGATTCTGCCCTTTGTCTGGATGCTGCTCGGGTCCTTCAAAACCCAAGGGGAACTGCTGCGCCGGCCCGTGACCTGGTGGCCGCAGGACCCCACGCTGGACAACTACGTGCGCTGGTTCACTGAGCTGCACATCGACCACTTCTTCATGAACAGCCTTCTCGTTGCAGTGTTTACAGTCCTGGGGAATCTGCTGTTCTGCTCAATGGTCGGGTACGCGCTGGCAAAAATGGACTTCGCCGGCAAGCGCGTCCTGTTCCTGGGCATCATGGTTACCCTCATGGTGCCCGGCGTGGTCACCTTCGTGCCGCTGTTTGTGATGGTCAGCAAGCTGGGCCTGGTCAACACGTACCCGGCGCTGATCCTGCCCTTCCTGGTCTCGCCCCTGGGGGTCTTCCTGATGCGGCAGTTCATGATGGGGATACCGGAGTCCCTGATCGAGGCAGCCAGAATCGACGGGGCCGGAGAGCTGCGGACATTCACCCGGATCGTCATGCCCCTGTGCGGGCCTCCGCTTGCAACACTCGGGATCCTCACCTTCCTCGGTTCCTGGAACAACTTCCTCTGGCCACTCGTGGCCGCCCAAAGCGAAGAAAAATACACGCTGCCCGTCGCTTTGTCCCTGTACTCGACCGGCCAGAACGCAACAGACTACGGCCTGCTGCTGGCAGGTGCGGTGCTGGTGATCGCCCCCATCGTTGCCCTGTTCATAGCCCTGCAACGCTTCTTCATCCAAGGCGTAGCCGCGACCGGCATCAAATGACCTGCCTCACCGCCTTCTCGCAGTCGGAAGGAGCAAATGCATGAGCGCATCCGGCACTCCCTCCACAAACAGTACCTGGACAACCTGACCGTCTTCCCCGACGTGAGGGTCCACGTCATCGCGGACCTCTTCGAGGACGCGGCGGGGTGCGGGCCAAGGAATACGGAATTGCCGAGTGGGGTTCCCCCGAGCTGGCGCTGAACCACCCGGACGTCGAGATCATCGTTAACCTGACAATCCCGGCCGCGCACGTGGAAGTCGCGACGGCGGCAGTGAACGCCGGCAAGCACATCTGGACCGAAAAGCCGTTCTCCCTTGACCGTGAGTCAGGGCTCGGACTGCTGAAGACAGCGGACGCGGCAAAAATCCGGCTCGGCTGCGCCCCGGACACGTTCCTCGGTGGCGGCCTGCAGACCGCCCGCAGGTTAATCGAACGTGGAGACACCATGGTCTCCATCACCGAGTCCGTGGAAACGGTGAGTTCGTCGACGTGGTCAGCTCCGCCCCCACATCCGCGGCCCTCCCCGAGGACCGGGCCCCCGAATCCGCAACCCTCTGAACCAGGACATCACCATTCCCGCTGGCCGATGTCCGGTTCCAGATCCGACGGCACAATGAAAGAAGGACTCAAGCGATGACCGTTGTATCCGCCCCTGTGAGCGAAGCGTTCCGACCTGCATTTCACTATGCCAGCAAAGACACCTGGCTGAACGATCCCAACGGGCTGATCTTCCACGGTGGCACCTACCACCTGTACTACCAGAACAACCCGTTCGGGAACGTCTGGGGAAACATGTCCTGGGGGCATGCCACTTCGACCGACCTCCTCAACTGGACCGAACAGCGTGTCGCCATCGCCTGCGACGAATCCGAAGACATCTATTCCGGCAGCATCGTCTGGGACGAGTACAACACCAGTGGATTCGGCGACCGGCAGGCAGCCCCCCTGGTGGCCATTTACACCAGCGCGTTCAAGAAGGACTCACCTCACTATGGGCGCCAGGCCCAGTCCCTCGCGTGGAGCATCGACGGCGGCTATACCTGGACCAAGTACCACGCCAACCCGGTAGTGGACCGGAATTCCGCGAACTTCCGCGACCCGAAAGTGTTCCGCTATAGCGGCCCGCGTGGCAGCTACTGGGTCATGGTCGCCGTCGAAGCCCACGACTATACGGCGGTCCTCTACCGCTCCGATGACCTAAAAACCTGGGAATACCTCAGCAGCTTCGGCCCGGCCAACGCCACCGGCGGCGCCTGGGAATGCCCCGACCTGTTCCCCCTGCCCCTGGACGGAAATGAAGACAACCTCAAATGGGTCCTCACCGTCAACCTCAATCCCGGCGGACCCAACGGAGGCTCAGCCGGACAATACTTCGTCGGCCACTTCGACGGCGTGAGGTTCACTTCGGCGACCACCGTCACCGAGGGCCTGCAGGATCCCGCGCGCCTTGCCGAGTACCTCTGGCTCGACTGGGGCAGGGACTACTACGCCGCGGTGTCCTTCAACAATGCCCCCGACAGACGCCGCCTCATGATCGGATGGATGAACAACTGGCAGTACTGCAGCGACATCCCGACCTCGCCGTGGCGCAGCCATATGTCGCTCGTGCGCGAAGTCACTCTCGTCACTTCCAATGGAAAACCCCGCCTCAGCCAGCGGCCCCTCTGCGAACCAGCCGCCACCCCTGCCCGTACGGCCGCGTACACGGGGCTCGACGTTGAAGGCCTCCACCCGGTTGAGGGCGGCGCCGCCGTACAGCTCATCGAAGCCACGTTTGTGCCCGGCTCCGCGGAAGAATTCGGCCTCGTGATCCGCGGCAACGGCAGTGAAGGGACCCGGATCGGCATCCGCCCGGGGAATGGCCACCTCACAGTGGACAGGACAGCCTCCGGCAAAACCGACTTCCACGAGGCCTTCGCGTCCACCGACATCGCACCCCTTCAGGCCCTAAGAGGGGCCTATCAGCTCCGCATTTTCGTCGACCACTGCTCAGTCGAGATCTTCGCGCAGGACGGACAGGTCACCATGACGCAACTGATCTTCCCGGACCCGGAAAGCATCGGTTTATCGGCGTACGCCTCCGAAGGGACTGCGACAGTTTCTTCACTGAAGCTCACCACGCTGCCCTGACAAAGGCCGCCGCATGCCGAGAGATGATGGCTGCCGGTAGCCAAGCCGGGCCTCGAGCCATAGTCCCTGCGCCACCAGGGCCGCGGCGCACTCCGTGCGTCGCGGTTCCAGGCGGGCCTTGGTGCC
This sequence comes from Arthrobacter sp., assembly GCA_035254945.1. Lineage (GTDB taxonomy): Bacteria > Actinomycetota > Actinomycetes > Actinomycetales > Micrococcaceae > Arthrobacter. The sequence continues at coordinate 19,995 of DATFAE010000297.1, forward strand.
CACGACCTGAAGCGCCGCAGCAACCTCGCCTTTGAAATCGCGGACGGGGACGGCCAGCGAATAGAGTCCCGGCTCCGCTTCCTCATCCACCACCGAGTAACCGCGCACCCGCGCCGCAGCCAGGCGCTGGAGGAAATCGCCGACGTCGGACGGGGTGTTGGGGCCGTGGCGGACAAAATCGACGCCGGCGAAAACAGTCCGTACCTCGGCTTCCGAGGCCTCCCACAGCGCGGCCTGGCCGGCGTCGCTGCAGTACGCAGGGTAGGGCCTGCCCAGCCAGGAGCCCACCAGGTTGCTGCTGGCCGGAACGCTTTCCCCGATGGTCACTGTGCTCGCGCCATCCAGCACCCCCAGGAAGCACCCCTCGTCGGTGTCGCGGGCCAGCCGCTCCAGCGCCACGGCGCCGTCCGCGTGCAGTCTCTGCGCCGTCAGCTGCTGCGCGTCGGTCAGAAGGGACCAGTCCAGGGTGTAGGAGCGCTCGGCCCGGCGGAGGAATCCCTCCTGCTCACCGGTACTGAGGTTCCGCGAGACCTGGCTGCGGTCCTTGCCAAGGTCGGCGGCGATCCCTGCCACGGTTCCGCCCGGAAGCCCGGCCCCATGCCGTGCGCCCAGGGCCAGGATGGCCAGCATCCCACGGCCCATGCTGGAGGTTTTCGACATAGGCCAGAGTCTAGTTGAGCTGCAGGGAGCCAGCCCGGTCACCGTTCACCATGCTCGTTAACAGCAACTCAAATTGCTTATGATGAACATCAGACCCTTTTCTGTCACCGACTCCCGGGAGTTCCCGCCATGCCCCGCAACACCACGCTGTCCAGCCTGCTTGATGCCGGAGAGCACCTCACGGCCGACGGCGCCCTGGCCACCGAACTTGAAGCGCGCGGCTGCAGCCTGGCTGACCCGCTGTGGTCCGCCAAGGTCCTGCTGGAGCAGCCGGAGCTGATCCGCGACGTGCACCGCGACTACTTCGAAGCCGGCGCCAACGTGGCCACCACCGCCAGCTACCAGGCCACCCCGCTGGGGTTCTCCCGGCGCGGGCTTTCCGAGGACGCTGCGCTGGACCTGGTCAGGCTCTCCGTACACCTGGCGGATGACGCCCGGCGCGGACACCTCGCCCGGCATCCGCAGGCCGGCCCGCTGCTGATCGCCGGGTCAGTAGGCCCCTACGGCGCCTACCTCGCGGACGGCTCGGAGTACCGTGGTGACTACGTCCTGGACGCCGAGGCCTTCAAGGATTTCCACCGTCCTCGCATCGCGGCCCTGGTGGAGGCCGGAGCCGACTTCCTGGCCTGCGAGACGCTGCCGTCCTTCGCCGAAGCGGAGGCGCTGTTGGCACTGACAGGGGAGTTCGACGTCGAATCCTGGTTCTCCTTCTCGCTCCGGGACGGCGCACACATCAGTGATGGCACGCCACTGGCTGCGGTTGCGGAGCTCTGCGGCTCGGATCCGCGCGTGGCGGCGGTGGGCGTGAACTGCGTGCCGCTGCACTTGGTCCCCGCCGCCCTGACTGCGCTCGGCAGGGCGGGCGCCAAGCCGCTGGTCACGTATCCGAACTCCGGCGAGAATTACGACGCCGCCACCAAGACCTGGGCGGCCGCTTCAGACGCTGCCCCCGTGGCAGCCCCGCCCGAAAGCCTTGCAGCCGGAGCCGATGCCTGGCAGGAGCTCGGCGCCCGGATCGTAGGAGGCTGCTGCCGCACCACGCCGAGGGACATCGCCGCCCTCACCGCCGCCGGGGCTGCCTAGGCGCGGGCGGGCCGTGCGCGCTGAACGTCGGCGGCGCTCTCCGAATCACCGCGGGCGTTGAGCCCTGCCACCACGCCGTCGATGTCGGCGTCGGGCCGGTTCTGGCTCAGCTTGGCCTTCGCCTCGATCCGCGTGATCACCAGCTCAACCCCCACGATCGCGCGCAGCTGGCCGGAGATGAAGCGCTCCGGCGCGTCGTCCACGCTCCACGGGTGCTCGAACCCGGCTTCGTGCAGGCCGGTGAGGCGCCGGATCTGGCCGGCGAGCCAGGCCGGATCATCGTGGATCACCAGGTTCCCGTACACGTGCGCGGTGGAGTAGTTCCAGGTGGGCACCACACGTCCGTGCCCGGCTTTGGACGCGTACCACGACGGCGAAATGTAGGCGTCCGGGCCCTGGATGATCATGAGGGCTTCCCCGACGGCGGGCTCGGACCATTGGGGGTTGTTCCGCGCCAGGTGCCCCTGCAGCGCGCCATGCTCACCGGCGTCGGGATCGTACACAAACGGCATCAGCGTGGCCAGCAGGCCCTGCGATGTCATGGTGACCAGGTTCGCCGCGGCCGGCCGGGTGAGCAGGCTCCGGATGGTGCCGGGGCCGGGTTCGAAGTGGGCTGGTACGTACATGGTGCTAATCCTTTGCGGGTTGGAGGGTTCGGGTGGCGGGAACGGCTGGCTGTGCAGCCGCCGTGGGTGCGGCGGGCC
>DATFAE010000298.1:0-15301 GCA_035254945.1 Arthrobacter sp.
AGGCGATTCCCGGAGTGTCAATCAGGGTGACGTCCCGCAGGCTTTCGGAGGGCCACTCGACGACCAGGCGTTCCACGTCGCCCGCCTGCGCTGTGCCCAAGGCGAACACCAGCCGCCCGCCCACCCGCTTTATAGGCAGCGTTCGCGGTTCCCCTGTCACCGGATAGAGCGTGATGCGCGGCGAGTGCCCGTACCGGTACCAGGTGACGATGCGGGTGCATTCGCCCGTATCGGTAGGCGCGATCTCCTCCCCGATGATGGCGTTCAGCAGTGTTGATTTGCCCGCCTTCACCATGCCGGCCACGGCGATGCGAAGGGGTTCTGCCAGCCTCGCGGCATATCCTTCCAGGGCTGCGGTGGCAGCCGGGTCATCGCTGTAGACGGCGAGGGCTTCCTGGATCAGGTCCGCCACTCCCGCACCGGTTGCTTCCCTCATCCGGCCGCCGCCACGGCACGTGCCCGCTGCGGTGTGGAGGCTGGCCCGCCAGCTGGCCCTGCACCCGCTGGCGGGGTGCCAGCCGGACCAGGGTCGCGTGCCACGGCTCCTGCCGCCCCGGCCGCCACCGCTTCGGCGGCCACCGCTTCGGCGGCGCGGTGGAGGGCATCCACGCGCTTGAGCCCGGCCTTAATGTCCCGGATACGCAGGTCCTTTTCCAGTTTGTACGTGGCGGCGGCCTTCTGCGCTGCCGCCACGGAATCGGAGAGCGAGCGGTGGTGCTCTTCCGCGATTTCGGTGAAATGGTCGCGCGTGGAGCGCTGCACCAGCCGGAGCCGGTCCTTGAGCTGCTTTCCCACCTGGAACACCACGTCATCAAGCTGCCGGCGGACCAGGGCCTTCGCTTCAGTCTGTCTCCGCTTGAGCCTGGCTTCCTTGTCCTCGCGGTACGCTTTGCGCCCCAGGAGCAGCCCTGCACCGACAGAGAGGGGATTGATCAGCGCCATGCCGAACAGGCCGGTCAGGAGGCCGAACATCAGCACGCCGCCGTAGGACCCGCGCATGCCGATCAGGACCTTCTGCATCGGGTTGATCCGCCCGTCGTCCAGGCCGGGCATGTCATCCACCGGATCCAGGGCGTCCCCGGTGTCGGAAACGCGGAGCACGGGAAGCGCCACCTCGTCCTCGGAAAAGTGTTCGGCCACCTGGGCTGCCAGCCATTGGGCACGTTCGCTGGTCCAGACGAACGTGTCCGAGATCGCGGCGGCGGCGCATTCCTCCAGCCACTTCGAGAACTGGGGCCACGTGGGACCTGGGTCGCCCAGGTCGATGGCGGTCTCGGCCTCGCGCTGGATACGCCGCAGTCGGTCCCTGAGGTCGTACTCCATGTCGGAAATGAGGTCGCCGATGCCATCGTTCAGCGTGATCTGCCAGCGGGCGGAACGCTTACGGAGGTCGTCGGCCTCGAGTTTCGCAGCTTCCAGCCCGGCGATCATGGCCGGTGTCCCCTCCGGGTCCTCCAGCGCCGCCAGCTCCGACTGCAGGGACAGCCGTAGATTGTCCGTCACGGAGAGAAGGTCCTGGCTCACGGAGCGGCGCTGGATCCGTTCGGCCTTCCCCACGATTTCGTTCCGAAGATGGCCAATCAGGCTGGGGAAGCCCGATTCCGTGTTAAGTTCCCCGTCCTGCAGCCGCGCGGCCTCCAGGCGGAGATCCGAGGATACCGGGAACAGCGGGATGTCCGGCGACACGTGGGACAGGTGGCCCCGGTCCAGCTCGGCAACCCGGCGCCATTCAGGGTAAAGGTCCGTCTTGGAAAGCACACCCACCACACTGGGGGTGATGCGCATGGCCTGCTTCAGGAACCTGATCTCGGGTTCGGTGTATTCCTGGGAGGCATCCGACACGAGCAACATGGCGTCTGCCGTGGGCAGCGCAGTGAGGGTGGTCAGCGTGTGCGTCGAGCCCAGGCCGCCAACGCCGGGCGAGTCCACCACCGTCAGGCCTCCGGCCAGCACCCTGCGGGGCAGGAAGACTTCGGCGGCCACGAGTTTCCTGGCATTGCCGGGATTGCCGCGTTCAGAAACGTAGGTGGCAAGATCGGAGATGTTGACGGGCTGGCGCTCGAGACCTGCGTCGTCGCCGGGTTCCGCATCCGGCCGCGGCAGGAGCACGGAGGCCGAGGCCGGCTCGCCGTGCCGCACCACCGTGGGCACCGACGTGGCGATGTCGTCGTCGACAGGGCACACGGGAGCGTTGACCAAAGCGTTGATGAGCTTGCTTTTCCCTTGCTTGAATTCACCCACGACAATCACGCGGATGCTGGGATCCTGCAGCCTTCGCAGCGTCTGGTCGAGGCGTTTTCGCAGGTCGGCGCGCTCGGTGGCGCTGACCAGTTCAATGCCCTGTTCCACCAGCTTTGCCAGCTGCGCCGTGCTGAGGGGCTTTATGGGCCTTTCCGGGCCGGCCGTTTGTGCCGGGGTCCCGGGGTATTGCATTTCCACCACAGCCAGTCCTTTGCTTCAGTCTTGAGGGGACATATGGGGTTCCGCGGGAAATGCCCGGCAGGCGTTCTGGCCACCTGCCGGGCACTGGGGTACCCCGGACCTGCCTACGACTCCACGATGGAATCGTTGACTGAGTTGTCCTGGAACGAATCCTCCACTTCGACGTCCACGTCAGTGTTGATCGAGTTGTCCTCGGTGAATTCGAGCTCGTTGTCGGCAACAACAACGTTGTCCTCGACCACGGTGGTCTCCGAGTTGTCCTGGAAGGAATCCTCGATCTCGACGTCGATTTCGGTCTCTGTCTCATTGAACGAATCGTCAATGTCAACGTCCGTGTCGGTCTCGTTGAAGGAGTCCTCAATCTCCACCTCAGTGGAGTTGTCGGTCGTCGTCGTGGTGGAGTTGTCCGAGTTGTCCGTGGAGTTGTCGTTGAACGAATCCTCGATTTCGACTTCCACGTCGGTCTCGGTCGAGTTGTCCGAGTTGTCGTTGAAGGAGTCGTTGACGGAGTTGTCGGAGTTGTCGGAGTTATCCGAGTTGTCCGTATTGAAGGAATCGTCCACGTCAACGTCGAGGTCGGTGTTGAAGGAGTCGTCGATGTCCGTCTCCTCGTTGCCGATGTTCACATCGCCGCCGGCGGTGATGGAGTTGTCTTCGGAGTTATCCGTCGAGTTGTCCGTGTTGTAGGAGTCCTCGATGTTGTTGGAATCGTCAACGTCGGCGTCGTCGCCGGCCGCAATGGCACGGTCGCCGGAGGCAACCACGGAATCGTTGTCGAACCACTGCTTGACGTCGCCGTCGGCCCAGATGTTTTGGTTGACGGACTGGTCGGTGATCGTGTCACGGTCATCGACCGTTGACGTTGACGTTGACGTGTACGAGTAGTTGTTGACTACGTGATGCAGCTGCTGGACAGCGTGTGCGTGGTCATCGTGATCGTGGCCGCCGCCGCCTCCGCCCCCGCCGTGGTGGGGCGGAGGAGGCATGTGTCCGCCACCGCCTCCACCGCCGCCGCCGGCTGCTGCGCCGTTGCCGCCGGTGTTGTACTCCCGGTCGAAGGAGGAGTGGTTGAGGGTGATCGGAGCGTAGTCCAGAACAACCGGCATGGCTGCGTCAACATCCGCCGAGCAGACGTGACCCAGGCCGGCGTCGTCCAGGGCCCGCTCGGGGTCGTCCAGGAACTCCTGTGCTGCTTGCTGGTTTCCGAAAAGGCTCATCAGGAACTGGACGAGCTCGCTTGCGAGTGTAGGCATCGGATGGTCCTCAAATCTTCTCTGAGTTGTGGATGGCCCGGCTGCGTTGCCGGGCATGAATCAAACGTACGGTCCCACCCAAAGACCGGGCATCGGGTCGCTTCCCCCTACCGCCTGACCCCTGCTAGGGGATCGTCGGCGCTCCCCGGAGGGGTACTAGGGGCCTACTCCCGTTGGGGGTTTTCGGACCCCAGCGCAAGCCGCAGCCGGACCAGCAGGTCGGAGCGGTTTTCGGCGCCAAGCCTGCGCCGCATCCGCGCAATGTGGTGCTCGGCCGTCCGCGGGGAGATGTAGATTGCCTCCCCGATCTCGCGGTAGGTCTTCCCCTCAAGGACCAGCCTGGCCACTTCCTTTTCCCGCTCACTCAGTCCTGAGCCGCCGTCAGGAGCCGAGGTGGTGTTGTGCTCGGCGGCGGGAACGTTCCGCGGTTCTGGCGGGCCGGACGCACCCGTACCGGCGGAACCGCCCTGCGGGTGCAGGTCCCTGGCACAGGACAGCAGGCGCACCATGTCCTTGCGATCGTCTGCCCGGGCCGCAGCGTGCCCGGCGAGCCGCGCACCCTCCCAGGGCATCCCGACGGCGTTCAGCCCGCGTGCTGCCGCCTCCACGTCAGGTGCCTGGAAATTCCCGGCGAGGACCGAAACCCACGCCTTTCCGGCTGCGGCCAGCAATGAGGCGAGATGGCTGTGGTCCGCCGCCTGTGCCAGCGCCACGGCATGCGGGGCCAGATCAGCGGGGCTCTCGTTCAGCAGCGCCGCCTGGACGCCCGCCCAGTGGAGCGGCACCGACCACAGGGGCGGGTCGCCAAGATCGTGCAGCAGCTTCCACGCTTCGTCCAGGTAATGCGAGACCCGCCTGGTTTCCCGCAGCCGCGCAGCCGTGATCATCAGTTCACCCCACGGCAGCAGGCTGTAAAGGTCTACGGACGTATGCAGCATGGCTTCCCGCGCGCGCTCCCACGCGAGGACCAGGCCGTGTACCTCGCCGCTTCTGCGGGCGAGGCCGACTTCCAGGGCTGAACACAGGAACTCGTCACGCGGAACCAGGGGCCATGGGTTGGCTTTAGAGGCCTCGTTTATGGCCAGCCGGGCGTCGTCCGGGTTGTCCTGTTGCATGGCTGACCAGGCCTGGAGCAGGAAGAGCCTGGGCTTTGCCGCGTCACCGCCCTGCCCGGCCGCGACGGCAGCCCGCACGATGGTTTCCGCCAACTGCGGCTCACCGCTGTGCAGGGCAACCACGGCGGCGAGTGCGCCGGGCGTATCCGGCAGCGGAATTGAGGCACCGGACGCGTTCAGCATGTCAGACGCATGGATCAGCACGGGAAGTGCCTGGTGCGGATCCGCGGCGAGAGCTTCGAAGACACCCTTGACCGTCTGGGCCTGGGCCACGGCCAACAGGGTGGGTGACGACGGGGCCGATCCGCTGGGGAACATGGCCTCGGCGCCGGTGCGGTCGCCGCAGCCCACCATGGCCACGGCGGCCGCCGGTGCGGAGGATCCCGCCCTGGCGGCGCCCAGCCAGCTGTACACGTCCGCGCTGCGGCGCAACATCCCCCGCTGCGCCCACACCGCGGCGGAAACGTCCATCGCAAGCCGGAGGTCGGGAGGATCGGCATACCCCAGCAAGCCGTCGATGATCCGGTCTGCGGTGTCCAGGTCTCCCGTGGCCCAGGCTGCCTGCGCGCGGCGCCCTGCTGTGGCCAGTTCGTCGGCGCCTGCCAGCAGCGCCTCGCCATAGAGCTGGGAGGCCAGGCCCGGATCATGCTCGAGTGACTTGTCGCCGGCTTTTTCGAGTTCTGCCGCGACGCGGTGGTCAGCAAGGCCGCTCCGCGCCAGTTCCCGGGCGAAGTCGCCCAGTGGACGGCCTTCAGCAGTGAGGCAGCCCACCAGTTCGCGCTGCAGGGCGTGGATCCTGGCCGTGGGCGTCGAAGTCAGGAATGCGTGCTGGGCGGTGCCCACGACGGTCCCGTCCGGCAGGAGGAGTCCCGAAGCCTCAGCCCGGGCGACGAGTGAATCGAGGCTTTCCACGTCCCCGCCGGCCACTTTCCGTTCCAGCTCCGCGGGCAACGGCCCGGGAAGGGTAAATCCGACTGAAAGCGCCAGCAGGAGTTCCCGGACCGCGGCGTTCTCACCGCGAAGCTGCTGCGCCAGGTATTGGGGGGTGCCTGGTGCAAGCAGGTCGGACTCCGAACCAGCGTGCGCCGTCACGCCAAGCCGGTCCGGTTCCGCCGCGTCCGGTCGGTGAATGGGCGACGGCGCCACGCGTGCTTCGTGGCCGTGGAGGAGTTCCCAGGGTGACAGCTGATGATGGCCCACCATTCGTCAGACCACCGGCTCGGTCAGGATCGGATCTTCAGTAGGCGCCGGGGGCTCCGGAGCCGCCGTTGTCGGATCCGGCTCCGGCGCAGGCGGCACAGTTGTCGGATCAGGCTCCGGCGCAGGCGGCACAGTCGTCGGATCCGGCTCCGGCGCAGGCGGCTCGGCGGTCGGATCAGGAACCGGGTCCGTGGCCGGGTCTGGATTCGTGGTGGACGTGCCCGCGGGATCCCCCGTAGTTGTCCCTGGATCCCCGGCAGCTCCCGATCCTCCGGTCGTGGAACCAGTCGCCGCGCCCGCCGCTCCTCCGCCGGCGGAGAGCGGGGCGGACTCGCTGCCGGACGGCTTGCTGGTGGGAGACGCAACTGCCTCGATCCCTGCCACACCGGCCGGCTTCGCCGGGTTCTTGCTGACGCCGGCCTCGATGCCCCTCGTCGGAGCCTGAGTCCCGCCGGCCGAACCGGCTGCGGCGCCCGCAGAGCCGCCCGGTGCCCCGCCCTCCGGATTCTCAGCGGCGGCCGCCGCTGAGTCGCCGGCCGAGCCGGCTTCCTGCGGCGCAAACATGGCCGTGAGGCTTCCGAGCCCCTCCGGACTTTGCGCGGCAGTGGCTGTGAGGACGGTGAACAATGCCGCCGCGGCAGCCACTGCGGTGAGCCGCACGGTTGGCCGCGGGCCATGCGGGCCTGCCTTGGAACCGGGCGCGTGTGCACCCCCATGGCCCCTGGCACCGACGCCGGCGGCGGCGGCGGCGGTGCCAGCCAAGGAGCCGAAAGCGGCCCCGGACTTCCGGGACCAGCTTGCACGGCGGCTGCCACCGTGCTCAGGGTTTGAGCGCCCAGCGTCCGTCGGTTCAACGTTCGTCGGCTCAGCGTCTGTCGGCTCAGCGTCTGCCGGCTGAGAGTTCGTCAGGGCGTGAAGGGCGTGACTGGCAGCATCAGGACCGGCAGCAACTTCCGTTGAGGCAACGGCAGCTGCGGCAACGGCGGCGGCGGCTGCCCCCAGGCAGATGGAGGATTTCGGGTCAGCGTCCACGGCGATGGGCCGGTCCAGCCGTTCCGACACCAGCTGCGCCACGAACGGAATCCGCGAGGACCCGCCGATCAGCAGCACCGCGGTGAGGTCATCCGGCTCAAGCCCGAGGTCGTCGAGGGACCGTTCCAGCGCATCCACGGTTTCACGGAGGGGTTCTTCGATCAGGGCCTCCAGCTCGGAGCGCACCAGCCGCACCTGCTGGTGGACGCCGGGCAGGAACACCGAAATGCTCGCCTCGCTGTCGGCCGAGAGCGCTTCCTTGGCTTCAACGCATTCCCGCCGCAGCCGGGCCAGTGCCGCCAGGACCGCGGGATCTGCCGGGTCCAGGGCAGCGAATCCCTCCCCGGTGTGCTCCGCAACATGGCGGAGGACCGCTGCGTCGAAGTCGGCGCCGCCCAGGCCCTCTATCCCTTCGGGCCGGCCCAGGAATTCAAAGCGGCCGGCGCCGGCCTTCCGAAGGATAGCTGTGTCGAAGGTGCCGCCGCCGAGGTCGTAGACGGCGATGGTGCTTCCGTCCTCCACCCGCACCTGGGAGGCGTAATGCAACGCTGCCGCTTCCGGCTCGCTAATCAGGGTGGCACCGTGCAGGCCCCTGGCGGCCAGGGCTTCCTGGATGACGGCGGTCCGGTGGCCGCCCCAGGCTGCAGGGTGCGACAGGATGATCTGCGACGGCGGCTCGCCCTCGCGTTCGGCGGCCCGGTCAACCACCCAGCCGGCCATGGTGGCGAAGACTTCCTCCGCGGGCAGGGAAAGGGTGCCCACCGCGATGGGGACGTTGTCCCCGATCCGGCGCTTGAATTCCCGGACCACCCGGTCCGGGGAATCCAGGCCCCGGCGTTCGGCGGCCTCGCCCACCAGGATGGGGCCTTCCTCGGGGTAATAGACCACGGACGGCACAGCCGTTCCGCGGAGCCCCAGAGGGAGGCTCTCCGGAACAGGCGGAGCAATCCGGTCAGTACGTGCAATAGCGGCGGCGGTAAAACTGGTCCCGACATCGATGGCGAGAATGTAGCTCATAGGTACCTCGGAAAAACGCAGCGTGCCGTCCGCGAGCTTCATCACAGACGAGCTTCCACCAAGGTAGCATCACCGATTGGCCGGCGACAGCCTTATTGCTACACCGATTTTACTTTCGCCCGGGCCGGGCAGATGGCCCCCAGAGAATTCCCTGCTCAGAGGCCCGAGTAGGAGTGCAGTCCGTTGAAAAACTGGTTGACGATGGTGAAGTTGAAGATCACGCACAGGTAGCCGACGATCGAAAGCCAGGCTGCGCGGGTCCCCGTCCAGCCGCGGGTCGCGCGGGCGTGCAGGTAGCCGGCGTAGACCACCCAGATCACGAACGTCCACACTTCCTTGGTATCCCAGCCCCAAAACCGGCCCCAGGCCTTCTCCGCCCAGATGGCCCCGAACATCAGGGTGAACGTCCAGCCGATGAAGGCGATTGCGTTGATCCGGTAGGAGAGGTTTTCCAGGCTCAGTGCAGACGGCACCAGGCGCATGAAGCCAAGCTTGTCCACGCCGCCTGCGGCGACGGTTTTCTGCCGGTGCGCCTGGACCAGTTGCAGTGCGGACATAGCGAACGTCAGGGTGAAGAGGGCGGAGGACAGCACGGCGATGGAGACGTGGATGATCAGCCAGTAGCTCTGCAGCGCCGGAACCAGGTGGCCCACCGGAGTCCAGTAGGCCACCGAGGCGGCGACCAGCATGATGATGGCCAGGCCCACCACAAACGTGCCCAGGAACCTCAGGTCACGGCGGATCAGGACCAGCAGGAACACGGCAACGGCCACGAACGCACCCGTGGTGAGGAATTCATACATGTTGCCCCACGGCACGCGCCCTGCGCCCAGTGCACGGGTGATGACCCCTGCGCCGTGGATCACCACACCAAGAATGGTCAGGGCGACGGCGACGCGCGCCGGGACGCGGCGTTCGGCGGCGTACCGCATATCGGCGTCGGCGGTCTGTCCGGCGCCGGAGCCGGTGCCGGCCTGCCTGGCGGCGGACGACGTCGGCCGTTCTGCCCGGCCCGCAGGCCCGGCGAGGTGCGACTCGGTCCGGTCCGCTCCCACAGAGGAGCCGGCGCCAGCACCGGCAGCCCCCACCCCGGCACCGACAGCGACCTTCGGCGCCTGCCCGGCCTGGGCTGCCTTGAGGTCAACGGCGTGCAGGGCCTTGCTGCTCTTCGCCAGGTCCCAGGCAAAAGCGATGAAGGCCACGGTGTACGTGCCGGCGGCGAGCAGCATGAACAGCTCGCTGTACTGGCCCATGGTTTCGTTGATGGCGAAGGGCATTACTGGTCCTTTTTCGGCCCGGTGGGGCCAGCTGGGATGGTGAGGGATTCTGCGCCATTATCGTCCTGGCGGCTGGGAGTTTGCTGTGTGCCGACGGATCCGGCCACGGTTTCGTCTGCGGTTTCGTCTGCGGCTTCACCGGAACCCGGTTCCGGAAGCTGCCACTCCTCGGACAGGAGCTTGCGGATGGCTGCGGCTTCGGCGGCCAGGCGGTGGTCCTCGCCGCGGGCCAGGAGGCCGTATTCCACCATGGTCCGGCCGTCCTCGTGCGTCCCGGTGCGGACCCAGACGCGGCGGCGGTTGACGTAGAGGGAGGTGATGAGGCCGGCCACGGCCAGCAGGGCGAAGATGAGTGCGTAGAGCTGGCCGGGATTGTGGTGGATGTCAACGCCGACGTAACGCTTCACACCGTCGAAACTGATGCTTCCCTTGCCGTCCGGCAGGGTGTAGGCGGTGCCCGGCGCCAGGGTGATGCCACCGGCGTCCAGGTTGCGGGCGTTCAGCGGGGTCAGGTCCTTGACGTCCAGTTCGAAGACGTTCTGGGGTGAGCCGTCGTCCAGACCAAGGTCACCGTAGAACGAGTTCAGGGTCAGCTGCGGGTTGATCAGCTCAGGGTCGCCGCTGAAGGAGACGCCCTCGTCGGTGATGAATGCAGTGGGCAGGAAGAAGCCGGCGAAACCGAGCTGGTCAGGCTGCGCATCGGGGACCTTGATCACCACGGACGAATAGTAATTGTCGCCCTGCAGTTTGGCCACCACCGGGCCCTGCATGGCAACGTTCCCGGCGCCGTCGCGGATGGTCACTACCGGGGCGTAGCCGTTGCCCGTGAGGTAGATGCTGGTGCCGCCCAGGGTCACGGGATCGTTGACCTTCAGGACTTCCTGCTTGGCCGGCGCGTCCGGTGTTTCCCTGGTGGTGACATTCGCGGTGAAGTCGATGGGCTGGCCGAACTTTCCCTGCGACTCGCGGTCGAACGTGACGGAGAACTTGTCCAGCTGGATGGAGTAGGGCTGCAGCTGGCTGCTTTGGAAATTGGTGCCGGGGTTGAACTGGTCGTAGCCCACCAGGGTGTTGACGAAGGTGTCGCCTTCCACCAGGATGCGCTGGCCGCTGTAGCCGAACAGGCCGCCGATGGCCACGGACACCAGGACCCCGATCAGGGAGGTGTGGAACACCAGGTTCCCCACCTCTTTCAGGAAGCCGCGCTCGGCCCCCAAAGACGGCCGCGCGCCGCCGTCGTCCCTCACCTCAACGCGGTAGCCGCGTTTCCTGAGCAGCCCGGCGGCGCTGCGGATGGCGTCCGACGCCGGGAGGCCGGCGTCGGCGGGAACCACCAGTGTGCCGTACTCGGGGAGCCGGGAGAGCCGTTGCGGCGTCCGCGGCGGCTGGGAGCGCATGGCCCTGTAATGCGCGATGGCGCGCGGAACCACGCAGCCGATCAGCGAGATGAACAACAGGATGTAGATGGCCGAGAACCACGCCGAGGAGTAGACGTCGTAGAGCTGCAGGGTGTCCAGAAGCTTCCCGTAGTCCGGGTTGTCCTTGATGTACTGCGTGACGATGGACGGATTGGCCGGCCGCTGCGGGAACAGGGAACCGGGCACCGCAGCGACGGCCAGCAGCAGGAGCAGGAACAGCGCCGTGCGCATGCTGGTCAGCTGCGTCCAGGCCCAGCGCAGCATCCCCACCGGTCCGAGGGCGGGCAGGGCAGCCTCGGCCTTGGCATACGGCTTCGGGGCCGGGGACTTCTTATTTGCTTTCACGCGCTCGCTCATCAGATCGGCAACTTCACATCGGTTTGGAACCAGTACTGCAGCCCGGTGACCCAGGTGCCCCAGACGCCGCTGGCCATCAGCAGCCCGAGCACAATCAGGATGCCGCCGCCGGTGCGCTGGATGGCCAGGCGGTGCTTGCGGAAGAAAGACATCACACCCATGCCGCGCCGGACCGCCAGCGCAATCAGCAGGAACGGAATGCCCAGGCCCAGGCTGTAGACAAAGGCAAGGAAGGCGCCCTTGGCGGCGGAGGAACCGCCGGACAGGCTCAGGAGCTGGACGGCGGAGTAGGTGGGCCCGATGCACGGGGCCCAGCCCAGGCCGAACGTGATTCCCAGCAACGGTGCGCCCCACAGGCCGGCCGGCGGCTTCGCATGGATCTTCGCATCACGCTGCAGCCAGCCAAAGCCGCCCATGAACACGACGCCCATGACGATCACCAGGACGCCCAGGAGCTGGGTGATCCACGCGTTCTGCGAGCCGGTGATCAGGGTGCCCAGCTGGCCGAAGGCTCCGCCGAGCAGGACGAAGATGAGGGAGAATCCCAGCACAAAGAGTCCGATGCCCGCCAGCATCCGGCCGCGTTTCTGCCGCTGCAGGTCCACGCCGCTGAGGCCGGTGACATAGCCCAGGTAGCCGGGGACCAGGGGCAGCACGCACGGTGAGAGGAAGGAGACCAGTCCGGCGAGGAGCGCCACCGGGATGGCAAGCAGGAGCGAGCCGTTCAGGATGGCTTCGGCGAAGGGGCTGTTCACGGTCCGGGGCCGCCGCTACTCTGCCACGGCGGCGGTCACGAGGGCTTTGAGGGTGCCCTTCTGGATTTCGCCCAGCACGCGCGAGGCCACCCGGCCCTGCTTGTCCAGGACCAGGGTGGTGGGGACAGCGCCCGGCGGGACCAGCCCGGAAACAGCCAGGAGCACGCCGCCGTTCTTGTCGTCGAAGCTGGGGTAGGTCAGGCCGAATGTCTTGTCGAACGCCTCGGCGGTGGCTTTTTCGTCGCGGAGGTTGACGCCGAAGAACTGCACGCCCTCCTCCTTGAACTCCTGGTGCAGCTCTTCCAGGATGGGCGCTTCCACCCGGCAGGGGGCGCAGGCGGCAAACCAGAAGTTAAGCACGGTGACCTTGCCCTGGAAGTCGGCGGGAGTCACCGCGGTGCCGTCGAACAGGGTGCCGCTGATGGCGACGGCGGCCTTGCGGTCGGCGGCGGCGAACTCCGTCACCGAGCCGTCCCCGGCGACGTAGTTCTTGTTGTCCCCGGCCTTGGCCTGCTTGGCGAGGGCATCCTCCTGGGCGCAGGCGGACAGGCCCAGGATCAGGGCGGCCAGAGCGGCGCCGCCGCCGGCGAGCACGGAGCGGCGGGAGGCATGGGGGTTAAACGTCACTGTCAGGCCCCCGGGGTGCTGGAGGCACCGGGAAGAAGGGCGGCAGCGGGCTCACTGTACTCAACGCGCAGGAGGGAGCCGTCGTCGTCGAACACCAGGGAGGTGATGGACGTCAGAGTGCACTCGCGTTTGCGGGGGTCATGCCACAGCGGGCGTCCTTCGGCACTGAGGCGGGTGGCCCAGATGGGGAGCTGGTGGCTGACCATAATGGCCTCGGGCCCGTCACTTCCGTAATCATCGCCGGCCAGTTCGATGGCGCGGAGCCTGGCGTCCTGGACCGCGGCCCGGACGCGGGCCGCCTGCGCCTTGTACGGCTCGCCCCATGAGGGCTTGAGCGGGTTGACCAGATGGGGCCAGTGCCTGGGCTTGCGGAGCTCCGACTTGGTGACTTTCATGCCCTCAAAGTAGTTCCGGGCCTCGATGATGCGCTCGTCAGTGTGGATTTCAAGGTGCAGCGCCTCGGCCGTGGGAGCCGCGGTCTCCTGGGCCCTGACCAGCGGCGATGCCGCGAGGTAGGTGATCCGTGCACCCTGCGCAGCGCGCTCGCTGAAGTGCGCGGCGAGGGTCTGCGCCATTTCCCGGCCCAGCTCGGAGAGGTGGAATTCGGGCAGCCTGCCGTACAGAACGCCGTCGGGATTGTGGACCTCGCCGTGGCGGAGCAGATGGACAGTGGCTTGGGGCATGTTTACCAGTTTCTCAAAGATGGCGTGCTATCCGAAATCTTCTACATCCAGTAGAACTGGAGATTTTCAAAAAATGTTCCGGAAACGGGAACAAAAGATGCAAATGCATGTTTATACTGGATGCGGCAGTTAGTTGAGACTTCAACAAATGAAGCGTCAACCTTCCATAGAACTACCCGACACACTCCCAAGGAGAAACACCATGTCACTTCCCGCAGACGTCACCACCGGCACCTGGACCCTGGACAACTCGCACAGCGAGATCGGCTTCACGGTCCGCCACGCAGGCATCAGCAAGGTCCGCGGCCAGTTCAAGGATGCCGCAGCAACCTTGGACCTGGCTGACAACGTGGCCGACTCCAGGATCAGCGCCACCATCCAGACCGCCAGCTTTGACTCCGGCGACGTGAACCGTGACGGCCACGTCCGCGGCGAGGACTTCTTCGACGTGGAAAAGTTCCCGGAAATCTCCTTCGTTTCCAACGGACTGGTGGCCAAGGGCAACACCTACGAGCTGACCGGCGATCTGACCATCAAGGGCGTTACCCGTCCGGTCTCCCTGGAAACCGAGTTCAACGGGGTGGCCGTGGACCCGTTCGGCAACACCCGCGCCGGCGTTTCCGCCGAGACCACCATCAGCCGCAAGGACTTCGGCCTGACCTGGAACGCCGTGCTGGAGGCCGGCGGTGTGCTGGTCAGCGACAAGGTTGCCATCAACCTGGAGCTCGCCTTCATCGCACCCGCAGCCTAGTTTTGCATCCTGCCGCCCGGCCGCTTGCTCCCCCACGGGATCCGCGGCCGGGCGGCGTGCTTTAACAGCCCCAGTTGGCCTCGCTCCGTGCCTCTCATGCCACCTGTGGAAGAACCCTGCCGTTCCCGGCGATTTCGCCCATGATCTCCTGGATGACAGGGAATGCGCGGTCTACAGTGAGAGCCATGACCAACCCCAGTGAAGTACCGAACCCTGAGCAGCCGGGCGCCCAGCCGCCTGCCAGCAACGTTCCTCCCGCCGGCTACCAGCCGCCGCAGGGATACCAGCCACCACCCCAGGGATACCAGGCCCCCGGCCAGGCCTATCCCCAGCCCGGCCAGCAATACCCGCAGCCGGGCCAGCCGGGAGGCTTCCACTTCGAGATGCCGACCGACGGACCCCGGAACTTCAACGATGTCCTCCCCAAGGGCGGGTTCACGGGCATGTTCAACGTGACGGGGATGCCCACCGAGCTCAAGGTCTCCTACTGGATCTGGCTCATTGGCGGCATCCTGGGCGTCCTGGGCGGAGTCCTCGGGTTGTTTGGGGCGCTGGCGTTGTTCACCGTTGCGCCGGCAGCGGCCATGCTGGTCCTCCTCCTGGTGCTGGTGGCCCTGGCCATCGCAGCCGCGCAGGTAGTCCTCGTCCTGAAAATGAAGGAAGGCAAGGAATGGGCCCGCCTGGCCCTCACCATCGTGGCCGGCGTTTCGCTGGTCCTCGCCGTGCTCGGCGGCAGTGTGGGCGGCGGCATCGGCAACAACTGGCTTGGCTTCCTCATCAGCGCTGCGGCCGCCGTCCTGATGTGGCTGCCCAACTCGCAGGCATGGTTCGCCGCAGCCAAGGGCCGCGCCTGACCCTTGACGGCTTTGGTGCGTCCCCGAGGGGCTGCAGCACGGTGAACCAGCCAGGCTGCGGCCCTCCCGGCGCGGCGGGCGTTTGCACTGCCCGCCAGCTGAATGAAGCCGGAATACCTCTCCGGAATGACCCGCTGCGGAGCCACCCGGGGGTACGGTGGAAGTAAGCCTTGCTGGGGGTAGGGCCCAGTGCACCGATCCCGGCAGCCCGCCCGCACTTCCACCTGCAAAGGACCGCTCATGAGCACGCCTCCCGTCCAGCCTCCCAACCCCAACGAGCCGGAGCCCGGCGGGCAGCCCACACCGCCCGCCCCGCGGTACGGCGAGAACGCACCGCAGTTCGGGCAGAACACCCCGCCCACCCCGCAGTACGGCCAGAACGCACCGGCCTACGGCCAAAACACCCCGCCCACCCCGCAGTACGGCGAGAACGCACCGACCTACGGGCAGCCCACACCGCCCACCCCGCAGTACGGCGAGAACGCACCGACCTACGGGCAGCCCACACCGCCCGCCCCGC
>DATFAE010000299.1:0-3496 GCA_035254945.1 Arthrobacter sp.
GCAGCCACCCGCCCGGCAGGCTCCCGCACCGTCGCTGAATTGGAGTCCGGAGTCCACGGCATCGGCAAGAAAGTCGTGGAGGAAGCAGCCGAAGTGTGGATGGCTGCAGAGTACGAATCCGATGAAGCCGCGGCCGAGGAAATTTCCCAGCTGCTCTACCACCTGCAGGTTCTGATGCTCGCCAAAGGCCTGACCCTGGAAGACGTCTACAAGCATCTGTAGCCACTGCGGCAGCGGCCGGCGCCTTTGCCCGCTTCTGCCCTGCGTGGCCCGTTTGCCTGATCAACAGACCTCCCAACCAAGAAAGACCCCCATGCTGCGAGTAGCCGTCCCCAACAAAGGCTCCCTGTCCGAAGCTGCCTCCGCCATGCTGTCCGAAGCCGGCTACCGCCAGCGCCGCGACACCCGCGAACTGGTCATGGTGGACCCGGACAACGACATTGAATTCTTCTTCCTCCGCCCGCGCGACATCGCCGTCTACGTCGGCCAGGGAACGCTCGACGTCGGCATTACCGGCCGCGACCTCCTGCTGGATGCCGAGGTGGAGGCTGAGGAACTGATGCCCCTGGGGTTCGCCGCCTCCACGTTCCGCTTCGCGGGCCCGGTGGGCGACTTCGCCAGCGTTGAACAGCTCGAGGGCAAGCGCCTCGCCACCAGCTACGACGGCCTGCTCCGCGGCTATCTGTCCGGACTCGGCATCAAAGCCAAGGTGGTCCGCCTCGACGGCGCCGTTGAATCCTCCGTGCGCCTGGGCGTCGCGGACGCCATCGCCGACGTCGTCGAAACCGGCAACACCCTCAAGGCTGCCGGGATGGAGATCTTCGGCGATCCGATCCTCAAGTCCGAGGCCGTGCTGATCAAGCGCACCGAGGAAGGCGGCGCCGCGAACGGCACCGCCAAGGAAATCGAAGTCCTCATCCGCCGCCTCCAGGGTGTCCTGGTGGCGCGCCAGTACGTCCTGATGGACTACGACATCCGCAAGGAACTGGTGGAGCAGGCAGCCGCCCTGACTCCCGGCCTGGAATCACCCACCGTGTCGCCGCTGCGCGATTCGGAGTGGGTGGCCGTCCGCTCCATGGTGCCCAAGAAGGAAACCAACCGGATCATGGACGAGCTCTACGACCTCGGCGCCCGCGCCATCCTGGTCAGCAGCATCCACGCCTGCCGTATCTGAGCTGCCGTTTGGCGGTAGCGCCGCCGTATCCACCAGAGAATTCCAGGAGTACCCATGGCTGTAGCTGTACGAGTCATTCCGTGCCTCGACGTGGACGCCGGACGCGTCGTCAAGGGCGTTAACTTTGAGGGTCTCCGCGACGCCGGGGACCCTGTCGAACTTGCGCACCGCTATGACAACGCCGGCGCCGACGAACTGACTTTCCTGGACGTCACCGCGTCCTCCGGCAACCGCGAAACCACGTTCGACGTGGTCCGCCGCACCGCCGAGGAAGTCTTCATCCCGCTGACCGTCGGCGGCGGGGTCCGCGGCGTGGCAGAGGTGGACAAGCTCCTGCGTTTCGGCGCCGACAAGGCCTCCATTAACACCGCAGCGGTGGCCCGCCCGGACGTCATCGACGAGATCACCCGGCACTTCGGCTCGCAGGTCCTGGTCCTGTCGGTGGATGCCCGCCGCACCCGCCCCGGATCCCGGCCCACGGCGTCGGGCTTTGAAGTCACCACCCACGGCGGCCGCACCGGAACCGGCATCGACGCCATCGCCTGGGCCAAGGAGGCCGCAGACCGCGGCGTGGGTGAAATCCTGCTGAACTCCATCGATGCCGACGGCACCAAGGACGGCTTTGACCTGGAACTGATCCGCCTGGTCCGCGCCGCGGTGCGGGTTCCGATCATCGCCTCGGGCGGCGCGGGGGAGCCGGCGCACTTCGCGCCAGCAGTTGCTGCCGGGGCCGATGCCGTGCTGGCAGCATCTATCTTCCACTGGGGCCCTGACGACATGATGTCCCAGGTCAAGCGCGCCATCCGGGAAGCGGGCTTCGAAGTCCGCTGATCCCCACCCGCCAACGCAACACGGGGTCACTTCCTGCCCAATAAACCACGGTAATTGGGCAAGAAGTGACCCCGCGTTGCTGTTAGAATCCCGCGTTGCTGTTAGAACCCCGCGTTGCTGTGTTAGAGGCCCACTTCGGCGGACTGGAGGAGCGCGACGGCGTCGGGCTGGCCTTCGAAGGTGACCAGGGCGTGGCGGGTCCGGCCGTGGGCGTGCATCAGCAGTTCGCCCGGCTCGCCGACGATCGCCACTGAGACGGGAGCGCGCTTGGCCACGTGGCGCGGGCCGGAAGGACGGACCAGGACAATGCCGAGGTCCACGCCGCGGTACAAAATGGCGGCACGCTTGATGAGTTCGTCCCAGAGTGCGTCCGAGTAGGCCTCGTCCAGTGCCCGCGGAGCCCAGCGGTCCACGGCACGGCGGATGTCCTCCGTGTGCACGAAGTACTCAATGAGGTTTGAGCTCTCATCCAGGGCCTTGATGTTCATGGGTGACAGTGCCGGGGGGCCGGCCCGGAACGTGTTCACCAGGCTGGTGTAGTCATCCACGGTCTTTAGCTTCGCAGCGAGCTTGGCGGTGGCTTTGTCCGAGGCCCTGGACAGGCTCTTGATGATCAGGCCCAGCCCCACAGCCGCCTTGCGTTCGCGGAGGTAAAGGTGCGCGGCAAGGTCCCTGGTGCGCCAGCCTTTACAAAGGGTGGGGGCATCAGGGCCGGCCGCCAGCAGGGTTTCGGCCAGGACTTCTCGGGACGGATCGACGAAATGCATCACTTGTGAAACTAGCACGACACCGGGGGAGTTGGGCAGCAGAACCGCCACCCCGAATGTGCAGTTGTTCACACTCCGGCCGGCCCTGTGCCGAGGCACTAGACTTGGTCTGATGTCTGAGCAGCCCGCCCCCGCCCCAGCCCCCGGTTCACCCCTGCCCGCAGCCGCTGCGGCCGGCCCGGCGGTGACGCCCGAAGCCAGTCCGCTTCCCCCTGAAGTAGCCGCTGCGCTGAAGCGGGACGGCGCCGGGCTGGTGGCCGCCGTCGTGCAGCAGTTCGACACCAACGAGGTGCTGATGCTGGGCTGGATGGACGACGAAGCGCTGCACCGCACCATGACCAGCGGCCGGGTCACGTTCTACTCCCGCTCCCGCCAGGAGTATTGGCGCAAGGGCGATACCTCCGGCCACGTCCAGTGGGTCAAGTCCGTGGCCATGGACTGCGACGGCGACGCGCTCCTGGTGCGCGTGGACCAGGTTGGTGCCGCGTGCCACACGGGGACCCGCACCTGCTTCGACGGCAGGGGCCTTGAGGTCCACGCAGGCACGGCCGTCTGACCGGCCTCCCGGGGTAACGTCCCTGGGGCAGGAGACCGGCCCGTCCCAACACACTTTCGGCAGCAGACAACTGACGCCCTCCACGGGCGTCGAAGAAGAACAGGCGGAGAAGCATAGCCATGCAGGACCTTGGAATCATCAGCCCAAGCCTCGAGGAGTTCCGCGCAC
>DATFAE010000300.1:0-4837 GCA_035254945.1 Arthrobacter sp.
GCTGAAACACTCCACGGCCTGGACACCCACCGACGCCAGCACAGACAAACCACCCGGCTGGACCTCACCCACCGGACGCCACTACCAAAGCGAACACCACGACCGGGAAGCACCACACTGGCCACCCCAAATCCTGGACCAGTTATCAAACCAGGGACTCAGCCCTGCGCCTGGCGGCGTCCCTCCTGAGGATCCACTCCCTGGAGATCCGCTGCGTGGGGATCCACTCACTGGAGATGCGGTGACGGCGGAGGCTGTGCCTGAAAATGCGTTGAGCCGGGCTCCCTTCCCGGACTGGGCACCGTCCCTGACCGCCGAACGCGGCAATCACCGCTAACGCTGGTCGAGCGCGGCCAGCAGCCGTTTCACTGAGCCACCCAGATTCCAATCGACGGCGAGGCGCTCCAATTCGGCACGTGCTTCCCCCTCGACGGGTTGCAGCCGGGCCCCGGCCTCCTCAAGGGTGGGCAGTTTCAGGTTGCGGACAATCTTGACCACCGTGGGCGCGACCGTGAGGTAGTCGGCGGCTGCGGCGAGCTTCGCCCGCACTGATGACGAAACACCGCCTCCCCCGTCAGCTGCCGCCGCGAGGAGGCTGTCCAGAGTCCCATACTCAGCCAGCAGAGATGCGGCCGTCTTCTCGCCGATGCCGGCGACACCCGGCAGTCCGTCCGAGGCGTCGCCACGGAGGGTCGCGTAATCGGCGTATTGTTCTGGCAGCACGCGGTACTTGCCGACAACGACCACCTCGGTCACGATTTCGAGGTTCTTCATCCCCCGGGCTGTGTAGATCACGCGCACATCTCTGGCATCGTCCACAGCCTGGAAGAGATCGCGGTCCCCGGTCACCACGTCTACAGGTAGATCCGCGTGGCTGGCGTAGGTGCCAACGACGTCGTCGGCCTCATGCCCGGTTGCCCCGACGACGGCTATGCCGGCTAGGTCAAGGACGCGGCGGATCATCGGAATCTGCACCTCCAGCGCGTCCGGGACGACCTCGACGTCGGCTGCATCTGCCACGACCTCAGCTACCCGGTGTGCCTTGTAGGTCGGAATCAGGTCCACCCGCCACTGCGGGCGCCAATCGTCGTCCCAGCAGGCCACAAGGTAGGTGGCGCCGTAGTCGGTTGAGAGCCTGGCAACCATGTCCAGGAGGCCCCGGACCGCGTTCACCGGAGTCCCGTCGGGGCGGCGAATCGTGTCGGGCAGCCCATAAAAGGCGCGAAAGTACAGGGACGCGGTGTCAAGCAGCATGAGGCGGTCTGGCATACCTGATCCTGACACGAACACGGGTGGCCGCGTTAGACCACTCCGGCCCATCGGGGTCTGTTGGTGGGCCGGCGGATTGCCCTGGAGCTGGCATGAAGTTCAGCGGCCGGGATACGCCGGACTTCGTGGCTCGGGGCAACAGGAAGATCGTGTGTATCGGGCGGCGGCGCGGTCGTCCTGGCCGTCGGGCAGAGATCGGTGATGTGCCCCATGCCGGCGTACTCACGTACGTCCGAGATTCCTGCAACTGCAGCGGTCTTGGTATCAAAGGCCTTGGAAACGGCCATTACCGTGCCATCAGGGGCCGTGAGACGGAAACGGAAACAGGATTCCGCGTCTACAAAAAGTTCAAACATTCCAGCCATGGATCTCCTCAAAGTCTGCGCGATCACCGTGCGGCGGCATTGCCGCGGGGTGAAGGGATGCGACGCTGCGTCCCTTGCCGCTGATTAGTTGTGCAATCCGGTTGTGCAGTCCAGATGATCGGTGCATCAAGTTCCTAACGAGTGTCGCCCAGCTTTGGGTGGGCACGCAAGACCTGGCAGTTAAGCTTCAAGCGTTCCAAGGTGCGCTTGCGCAAGTACCTTCCGCGGGGTAGCCGGCAGACCCGGTCACGGCACATGCCCAACGCAGGGCCACAGGCGTCGGACTCCGCTACGCGGAATACGGAGCCGTGATTCCCATCCGTTGCTCCTGCCGCATTGCCCCGCCGGTTCACACGCCTGGACTGGCCGCTCGTTGGCCGCGACTTTTACTGGATCAGGTACCGCTGCATCATGTCGTTGTCCTCATGTTCGAGAATGTGGCAATGCCAGACGTACTCCCCCTTGAACGACGAACCGATGGCCAGCGGATCTCCTCCTGCTGCGCCCGCTCCGAAAGGAACCCGGATGCGTGTCACTTCACCCGGCATGGACACGACGGTGTCCTTCCAGCCCCGTTCGTTGGTGGGTGGAGGTGTTGGGCGTCCCCTCAGGAACGGTTCGACCGGCACTGAGTTGCCGAGGCCGGGCGTCACCAGGCCGGTGGCCTGATCCACATAGCCCGTGGCCGCGACGTAATTGTCAACGTCAAAGCGCTGGCGGTTCAGCACCTGGAACTGCGTGAAGTGAAGATGGATCGGATGAGCGTCCACTGTGGTGTTGATGAGTTCCCACTGTTCCAGGGTGTCGCCCTGGACCACCGTGACGTCGGCGCTGCGGAAGGTCCGGTTGTTGAGCAGGGCCATGACGGGGATGCCCGCGGCGTTGAGGACTTCAACCAGAGTCATGCTGCGTGTGGCTGCGGTGGGAAGGCCGGCGAGCCTCGTGATCGGCTTCGTCCGCAGCTGCGCCGGCAAAGGTACCGTGTAGCCAACGTCGCTCTGCACGCTGAATTGCATAATCCCGCGCAAAGGAACGCCGCCGCGACGGACAGCAACCGGCCCGTCGGGGAACGGCGTGCGTGCGTCATTCATCAAGACGACCTTGATGCCCGCAGGAAGGCCCGCGAAGTCCACCACGATGTCAGCCCGCTCCCCGGGGCCCAGGACCAGCTTGTTTGACCTGGCAGGAGCGTCAAGGAGTCCTCCATCCGAACCGATCTGGGTGAACGCGAGTGCGTTTCCGCCGGCTACGAACTTCAAGTTGTAGAACCTGGCATTTGACCCGTTGAAGACGCGGAACCGGTATTTTCCGCGGTCAACGTCCAGGTTCGGCCAGCATTTCCCGTTGACGGTTGCTATGTCGCCGAAGAACTCCGGCGCCCAGGACCGGGGCGTGCCGTCGCTGAGCGTAAGCTCAGGGTTTGGCGGATAAGCGAAGGAGCCATCGGGGTTCAACATGCGGTCCTGGATGACCAGTGGCACCTCGTACGGCGGTGGCGGGAGGTACGTTCCGTCGCCGGTGTCCAGGCCCGTCCCTCCTGGTCCCGGTGTGTCACGGAGGAGGTATCCCCCGGCCAGGCCGGCGTAGACGTTCAGTCGGGTGATGCCCAGCGCGTGGTCGTGGTACCAAAGCCCGGCCGCATCCTGGCAATTGTCGTAACTGTAGGTAAATGAGCTTCCGGGCAGGAAGACCTGTTCCGGCCCCCCGTCGGAGCCCGGCCTGGTGTTGCCGCCGTGCAGGTGGGTCGATGTCCTCGGAAAGTCCGCATCGTTCGTGCCGTGCGGAACCAGTTGTGCGTCAATGGCGAATGCCAGCGGATGACGCCCAAGCTCGTTGTGCACCGTAAGCGCAAACGGGGTATTCCGCTCGGCGACGATTATCGGTCCAAGGTAGGTCTGTGATCCACCGGCGTCCTGGTAGGCGAACGTGTCTGTCAGGCCCATGTGGGAATGGAAGCTGTGACGCGCATTGCGCATCCACAACTCCGCCGTGCCGCCAGCCCTCATATCGAGGACTCCGAGGTCGGCCAACGTGGGAAGCTGCTCGGAGAACATCGGCGGCGAACCCGGCATGGGGGCGAACGTCCTGGCTGCCAAGGCGGCCCGGGGTTGCACCAGGATGCCTGCCCCGGCTATGGCACCGGCCTGCAACATCTGTCGTCTTGTGAAACTCATTGAAGGTCCGTTACTCGGAATGGTTGGATTCCCCTCCCTGTACACGCTAGGAGCACCAAGCCGCCATGGATAGGGTCATTTGGCCTGCGGCCGGGCCGGTTGTCCGCCGCTCTGGCACACGGCGTTGAACAGGGCGAGAATGGCCTCGTGTTCCTTACTCGCCGTAGCGGGGACGGCGAAACGATGAACGCTGCCGCCCGGAAGATCCAGCGCATCTATCTCACGTTGACGATGGGCAATACCCTTGCGGCTTCCTTCATTTGGGGCGTCAACACACTCTTCCTGCTGGACGCCGGCCTTAGCAATTTCGAGGCCTTCGCCGCCAACGCCTTCTTCACCGCCGGGATGGTGATCTTCGAGGTTCCCACGGGAGTGGTGGCGGACGGGTGGGGCCGCCGGGCGTCGTTCCTGCTCGGCACGGTAACGCTGGCGGGCTCAACCTACCTTTACTACCTGCTGTGGCAGCTGTCCGCCCCCTTCCCCTGGTGGGCCGCCGTGTCGGTCCTGCTTGGCCTCGGCTTTACCTTTTTCTCAGGAGCCGTCGAGGCGTGGCTCGTTGATGCGCTGCATTACTCGGGATACGAGGGCGGGCTGGAGGCTGTGTTCGGGCGCGGGCAGATGGTGGCGGGGGCGGCGATGTTCGCCGGCTCAGTGGCTGGCGGTGTCATTGCCCAGGCCACCGATCTGGGCGCGCCTTTCCTGGTGCGGGTGGGGGTGCTGCTGGCCCTGTTCGCCCTGGCGCTCTGGCTGATGCGCGACGTCGGATTCACCCCCGAACGCTCGGCCCACCCCATCCGTGCCACGCGGGCCGTGCTGTCCGCCTCCATCGAGAACGGCTTGAAAAACCCGCCCGTGCGTTACGTGATGCTGGCCGCGCCGTTCAGTACCGGCGTCGGGTTCTATGTGTTCTACGCCCTTCAGCCCTACCTCCTGGAGCTCTTTGGAGATCCCCGCGCGTACTCCGTGGCCGGCCTGGCGGCGGCGATCGTTGCCGCCGCCGACATCGTCGGCGGCTGGCTCGCGCCTTAC
>DATFAE010000301.1:0-8691 GCA_035254945.1 Arthrobacter sp.
CCGCAGTCAACTGCGGGCTCGACTCCTGGGTCACCGAAGGCCACGCAGGGCCGACGGGACCCGCGAGGCTCGCGTCCCTGCGGCGCCTGCTCGGCACGGACCCCCGGATGGCGGGGCAGGAAACCAAGGAACTGGGAAGCGTCAACTGACGCCGTCCCGCTGGCTGGAGCAGCGCCGGGTGCTTTCAGAACGGTTGCGGACGTCCGGGTCCCCAACCCCACGCCGCTTTGACGGTAGTTTGGAACCATGATCCAACCCGCTTCGAGCTACAACGATGACCTGCGCCTGGCCCACGTGCTGGCCGATTCCGTGGACGACCAGACCATGAGCCGCTTCAAGGCACTGGACCTCCACGTCGAGACCAAGCCGGACCTGACGCCGGTTACGGACGCGGACAAGGCTGCAGAAGAAGCCATCCGCGGCCAACTGTCCCGCTCCCGCCCCCGCGACGCCGTCCTGGGCGAGGAATTCGGCAGTTCAGGCCACGGCTCCCGCCGCTGGATCATCGACCCCATCGACGGCACCAAAAACTTTGTCCGGGGCGTACCGGTCTGGGCAACACTGATTGCCCTCGTCGATGAAGGCGAGCCCGTCGTCGGCGTCGTCAGCGCCCCTGCGCTGGGCAAACGCTGGTGGGCCGCCAAAGGCGCCGGCGCCTACATGGGCCGGTCCCTGGCCGCGGCCACCCGGCTGAAGGTCTCCGACGTGTCGAAGCTTTCGGACGCGTCCCTGTCCTACTCCAGCCTCAGCGGCTGGAAGGAACGCGGGAACCTTGACGATTTCCTTGGCCTGACCGAGGACGTCTGGCGCACACGCGCCTATGGCGACTTCTGGTCCTACTGCATGGTGGCCGAGGGCTCCGTGGACATTGCCTGCGAACCGGAACTGAATCTCTACGACATGGCAGCCCTGGTCCCGATCGTGGTGGAGGCGGGCGGCCGTTTTACGTCCCTCGAAGGAGAGGACGGCCCCTTCGGCGGCAACGCGCTGGCCACCAACTCCATCCTGCATTCGGAAGTCCTTAAACGGCTCAACCCTGACCTGGACGACCTGCTCTAGCCTCCCCACTACCGAATTATCAGCGGCGGACGCCTCCTTCCAGGGAGCGTCCGCCGTCGTATGTTCGAAGAATCCAGGGTATTTCAGCTTCCGCGTAACAAAAGCCTTAACATTCGGACCGACTTCCGGCGCGCCCCGGGCATGTTCTACGCTCTTAACAGGTCACGAGTGCCAGCGCGAAACCCCGGTTTGCTGGCCGGCAACCCTCCATTCGCGGTGGGGTGCCCCGGGTGACGACCAGGCCGGTCCGGAACGGACCCGGCAAGCGCGGATTCCCGGGACAGGGAGTCCCTCAAAAGTGAGGTCTCTGTGACAACAGCCACCGTCTCCCCCAACACCGCCGTCCGCCCGCAGACTGCAGCCGCTCCCGACACCGCAGCCCTGTTCAGCGAACGGCTCGCGGTTGCCGGCCGGCCCCTTTCCGCCGTCACCGGCGCCGAAATCCAGGCCCCGCTGATCCAGGGCGGCCACGTGCGCTATGCCAACCTGGACTACGGTGCGTCCGCCCCGGCCCTCTCGGTGGTCTCCGCCTACCTCAACGAGATCCTGCCGTTCTATGCCAGCGTCCACCGCGGCGCCGGCTACGCATCCCAGATCAGCACCTCCGTCTACGAGAACGCCCGGAACATCGTGCGTGACTTCGTGGGAGGACGGGCAGGCGACTCCGTCATCTTCACCCGGAACACCACGGACTCGCTGAACCTCCTGGCTGGCTGCCTCCCGGCAGTGGACGGCCGCCCGGCCGGCGAAGTCCTCTACCTCGACATCGAGCACCACGCCAACCTCCTGCCGTGGCAGGGCGTCCCGCACCGCAGCGTCGTCGCGGCGGACACCCTGGCCGGCACGGTTGAGGCCCTTCGCGCCGAACTGGCACAGGGTGGAGTCAGCCTCCTGGCTGTCACCGGCGCATCCAACGTCACCGGCGAGATCCTGCCCATCCGGGCCCTCGCTGCCCTGGCGCATGAGCACGGCGCCCGGATCGTCGTCGATGCCGCGCAGCTTGCACCCCACCGCCGCATCAACATCAGCGCCGACGGCGTCGACTACCTCGCCTTCTCCGGCCACAAGCTCTACGCGCCGTTTGGCGCCGGTGTCCTCGTGGGCCGGTCGGACTGGCTCGACGCCGGCACGCCGCACCTTGCCGGCGGCGGCGCCGTCCGGGAAGCACGGCTCGACGGCGTCAGCTGGGCCACAGGCCCGGCCCGGCACGAGGGCGGTTCGCCCAACGTCCTGGGCGCCGCCACGCTGGCCCGCGCCACCCAGGTCATCGCTGCGCTGGACCAGGACCGCTGGCACGCCCACGAGTCGGCCATCCGGTCCTTCCTGGTGGAGGGGCTGCGGCGAATCGATGGCGTGACCGTGCACCAGATTTTCAAGGACACCGATGCGGACACGGACACCATTGGCGTGGTGAACTTCTCGGTCGAGGGTTACGACGCCGGCCTGGTGGCCGCCTACCTCTCAGCCGAGCACGGCGTGGGCCTGCGCGACGGCCGTTTCTGCGCCCACCCGCTCCTGAAGCGACTGGGCCTGCCCTCCGGCTCCCTGCGGGCGAGCTTCGGCCTGGGGTCCCGGCTCGAGGACGCCCAGAGGCTCCTGGCCGGCATCGAGGAACTCCGCAGGACCGGCCTGGGCTGGGACTATGTGGTGGACTCGGGCCGCTGGGTACCGGCCAACGACAGCCGGATCTATCCGGACTGGGCACCCAATACGCCCGGCACGGCCGGCGCTGCCCCCTGCATCGACGACTGACCCTGGCCAGCCGCCACATGCGGTAAATTCGAAGGATACCCAAGGGCATCTGGCGAAGGAGACCACACGTGGCACGGGGCGGCCCTAAACTTGACCACGGGCGCCGTCAGGAGCTCGGGCAGAGCTTCCAGGACGGCGGCGAACACTACGAACGCGTCCGTCCCGGGTACCCTGCCGAATCGGCCGGCTGGCTTATTCCTGCCGGGGCACGCGATGCCCTGGACGTCGGTGCCGGCACCGGTAAGTTCACGGCCCTGCTGCTCGACCGAGGGTTGTCCGTGTCGGCAGTGGACCCTTCCCCGGACATGCTCGACCAGTTGCGGAGCCTGCATCCCGGCGTTTCAGCCATAGTAGGGACCGCGGAGGCGACCGGACTCGCTGACTCCCGCTTCGACGTCGCCACCGTGGCGCAGGCATGGCACTGGTGCGATCCCGGTGCCGCAAGCACGGAGCTTTCACGGGTCCTCCGCCCCGGCGGAACGCTGGGGCTGATCTGGAACCAGCTTGATACGTCCGTTCCGTGGGTTCACCGCCTTTCCCGCATCATGCACGCGGGTGATGTCTACCGGCCGCATTTCCGGCCCCCCGTGGGCCCGGAGTTCGAGCGGCTGGAAAGCCACGTCACGCACTGGGAAGATACCCTCAGCACCGCGGACATCATGGAACTCGCCAAGTCGCGGAGCTACTACCTGCGCTCCGGTGAAACCACCCGCGCCAAGGTCCTCGCCAACCTGGACTGGTACCTGCACGACCATCTGGGGCACACCCCCGGTGCCAGCATGGGCCTGCCCTACCTGACCCTGACATGGAGGGCTGTCAAGGCATGACGCCGCCCGCCCACCGGGTAGGCTTGGTGTCGTGAAGACCAGCGCGCCCTCCTCCTCGATCGAGGACTACGTCAAGGTCATCTACTCCTTTACGGAGTGGCAGGACAAACCCATTACTTCCTCCCAGCTGGCGCAGCGCCTCGGGGTTGCCAATTCTTCCGTCTCTGAGATGGTCCGCAAGCTCAAGGACCAGGGCCTGGTGGACCACAAGCCCTACAGCGCCATCACCCTCACCGGGGACGGCATACGGCTTGCGTTGTCCATGGTCAGGCGGCACCGGCTGATCGAGACCTACCTTGTCCAGCAGCTCGGGTACAGGTGGGATGAGGTCCATGACGAGGCCGAACACCTGGAACACGCCGTCTCGGACACCTTCATTGAGCGGATGGCAGCGAAGCTGGGAAATCCGCTCCGGGATCCGCACGGCGACCCCATCCCCGGCGCCGACGGCACGGTCCGGATGCCGCACGCCCACCTGCTGAATGAACTGGATCCGGGCCACACCGGACGGATCACGCGGATCAGTGATGAGAACCCGGACCTGCTCCGGTACCTGTCCGCCCAGGAAATCGACCTCGATGCCGAGGTGGAAGTGATGGGCCGCAAGCCGTTTGGCGGGGCACTTGTGGTGCGGATCAGCTCCGCGGGGAAGACGCGGGAGTTCGACCTCGCTGATGAAATTACCTCGGCCTTGTGGGTGCATAGTGATGCTCCGCATGCCGGCTGCGTCCTCGGAATCGGCTGAATGTCACAGTCCGGGCCACCTGGCTGGCGCGCATGGCTGGCGGTGGCTGCCGGCGGCCTGCTCGGATCGGAACTGCGGTACGGACTGGGCGTGGCCTTCCCTGACGCCGCGGGAACACTGCCCTGGACCACGCTGTGCATCAACGTCGCGGGAAGCTTTGTCCTCGCGGCCCTCACGACGTTCTGGATCGCGCGGCCCCACACGGCTTTTTGGCTTCGGGCCGGGCTCGGCCCAGGTCTCCTGGGTTCCTTCACCACGTTTTCCGCTGTGGTGTTCGCTGTGGATCAGCTGACGCGCGCCGGCCTCCATCCGGTCTGGATGGCCTATCTTGCCTTGTCGCTGCTGCTCGGTCTGGGCGCGGCGGCCGCCGGCTGGAGGACGGGCAGGATCCTGGCAGACCGCTCCGGGGCCGCCACGTGACCGCCGCCGTTCTGGTTGGCGTCTTCGGCGTGGCCGGGGCCCTGCTGCGGTTCGCCGTCGACAGCTGGTTCGCCCACCGGCCAGCCGCCGCTGTCTCCCGCCCACACCGCCGGGGAACCGCCGCACCCACGCCACAGCACTGGCCATGGGCCACGCTCGTGGTCAACGCCGCCGGGTGCCTGGTGATCGGGCTGTCCGTGGGTATCACCGGGCGCCTCGGGCTGTCCGGGGACCTGCACACCGCCGTCGCCACCGGCCTCGCCGGCGGCCTGACCACCTTCAGTTCGTGGACCACCGCCACCGTCAGGCTGCTGGGCGAATCACGGTTTGCCGCGGCAGCCCTGAATGTTGCCGTCAACCTGGTCGCAGGATTTGCCGCGGCCGCGGCGGGCATCGCCCTCGTATCCTAGGGCCCGGCCGCGGGAGGGGTTCGGCGTTGCCCTCGCCGGGTGACCGGTCACCCTGCGGCGGCGGCCTGGGACTCAGTCCCGTATCGTTGACGGTGATGATTAGCAGACGCGACGCGGCAATTGCCCTTGATGTACCCCTTGAAATGGCGCAACGCCACGGCATCCCCAAGAGGCTGACGGAAGCCGAACTCGGCGAGATCCTGGACAACCCGCCGCCCTGGCTCGTCCAGTCGCGGGCAAACCGGACCGGAAAGCGCCCAGTGTGGGTCCACTTGGAGTGCGCCGTCTGCGGCTATGAGGAAGCAGCACGGCCCAAGAAATGGTGGCCCGACTTCACCTATGTCAGCTGCGGCCACCATGCTCCGGGTGAGCTGCCGCCCCCGCGCGCAGGCTTTGTCCGCAGCGAGTTCGACGGCGTTGGGACGCGTTTTGTGGGCATCGCGGACGTCCCTGTGCCGGACTGAGCCCGGGCATTACATTTAGGGCGAATCAGGCGTAATTTACGAGATGGGACGCACGTCGTCCCGCTGAATAAGGGAGCACGCCATGCCTGACAAAACACCCCACCAGAATCTGTCCAAGAAGCCGGTGAAAACCATCAAGGAGAAACGCGCCGAAAAGAAGGCCAAGAGCCCGATTGACGGCCCACAGGATCCTGTCGCCCACCTGAAGAAGCGCAGGTAGCGGGGATTACCCGTTAGCCGCCATCTCTTCGGGCACCGCCACGAGGTCGGTTTCCTTGCCGTCCCTCAGCACGGCGATCCGCAGTGGCTGGCCGATAGCATCGGCAAACAGCAGCTTCTGCAGGCTCTCGGCGTTGCTGACGGGGCGGCTTCCGGCCGTCAGGATGATGTCGCCCGCCAACAGGCCTGCGCGGTCGGCAGGCGATCCTGCCAGGACCTCCACCACACGCAGCCCGTCCCGCTGGCCCGTGCGGACCACGGCACTCGCGTTCAGGCGGATGGGCGTGCTGACCACCCCGAGGTAGGCCCGGCGGACCCGCCCATCGGCCAGCAACGCGGCGATGATCCTGCGGGTTGTTGCGTTGATGGGCACTGCCAGCCCCAGCCCGGCCCCGGCCACAGCCGTGTTTATCCCGACGATCCGGCCGTGTGTGTCCGCCAGCGCCCCGCCGGAACTCCCGGCGTTCAGGGCCGCATCGGTTTGGATTACATCCTCGATGACGCGCCGGTTGCCGCCGGCCCAGACCGGGATGGCCCTGCCCAAGCCGCTGACGACGCCGGCAGTCACGGATCCGGCCAGCCCAAGCGGATTCCCGACTGCGACGACGAGTTGTCCCACGCGCAGGGTCTCTGCGTCGCCGAACTCTGCAGGCGGGACTTTCGGCGCCCTGCCGCGGACTACAGCAAGATCAGACAATGCATCGGCGCCCACCAGCTCCAGGTCCGTGCGGCTGCCGTCCGCGAAGACTGCGTGGCCCTGCCGGGTGCCCGCCACCACGTGGGAGTTTGTCAGCAGGTAGCCGTCCCCCGTGAACAGCACCGCCGACCCGGCACCCACACGGAACCGGCCGTTTCGCCGGTTTCCCGTCATTTCGATCGCGGCAACATGGGGAGTGACTGTCTCAGCCACGCGCATGACCGTCTCCGAATACGAGTCGAGAGGCCCGTCGTCGGACTCGGGCGAACCGGGTTTGAGTACCTGGTCCATGGCCCACCTCCTGGTGTTGGTGCAGCCTCCCTGCTCCGGACTGGCTGCTGGTCCTATCTGTCTCAACCAATGCGCCCGGCGTCGTACTCCCTGCGCGGCTACGCCGTGGGTGAACGCCGGTGATGGCAGTCCTCAGGTGCCGAACGGCGGTTAACGCAGAACGGCCCGGACCAGGGTCCGGGCCGTTCTACGTGCCTTGCGGCATCGCAAAATGTGGAGATGGGGGGAATTGAACCCCCGTCCGATGTCGTGTTGTCAGGGCTTCTCCGGGCGCAGTTTGCGTCGGATTTTCTCGGCCCCAGCCATGCTGCAAACAGCTGGCTGATCCGGGCCCAGTCATCTAAGAGTCCCGCCCACCCCGATGACGGGGGTAAGCAGCAGTGGCTATCTAAATGACGCCAGGTTCCGGGGCAATAGCAACCTCGGGCTGACGGACTGTCTTACTGCTTAGGCAGCAAGAGCAAAGTCATCGCGTTTTGAATTGGCGATTATTTTTTTGCAGACAGCGTTTACGAGATAATTCTGCATCCTCGGCCCGCTTCACCTGTCGCGACTAACATCGTCGAAACCGATCATCCCCGTATTCTGTTACCAAACCGGCTGAACGGTGCGAGCACCAATCCCTGCCGGACTACCAATCATAACGCATCTCCAGGGGAAATAATTCCATCCCGCCGACCGCTTGCTAGCGTCGGTTGCGTTCCCGGATCTCGCGGAGCGCTTCGCGGTTGTCCTGCTGTTCGCGAAGGGTCTGGCGTTTGTCGTATTCCCGCTTGCCGCGGGCGACGCCGATCTCCACCTTGGCCCGGCCGTCGACGAAGTACAGCTGGAGCGGAACGATGGTGAACCCGGACTCCCTGACCTTGTGGGAAATCTTGGTGAGTTCCTCCCGGTGCAGCAGCAGCTTGCGCCGGCGCCGGGCGGCGTGGTTGGTCCAGCTGCCCTGGTTGTACTCCGGAATGTGGATGCCCTCCATCCACAACTCGTCGTTGTAGAAGGTGCAGAAGCCGTCCACCATGGACGCGTGCCCCTCGCGGAGCGACTTGACCTCTGTTCCCATGAGCGCAATGCCGGCCTCGTAGGTATCCAGCACGTGGTAGTCATGCCGGGCCTTGCGGTTGGTGGCCACCACTTTTCGGCCACTTTCTTTGGGCACGGTGGAGCTCCTCGGTTCTTGGATCGTCAGTGGCTCCGGCCGTTCCGGCGCGGAGTCATACCAGTGTACGGCAGGCGCGGAGCCGCGTTACAGCAGCCGCATGGGATCGACCGCAGTACCGTTCAACCAGGTTTCGAAGTGCGCGTGGCAGCCTGTGGAGTTCCCGGTGTTGCCCGAGTAGGCAATGAGCTGGCCCTGGGAGACCCTCTGCCCGTTGGAGACGACGATGCTGCTGTTGTGGTAATAGATCGTGGTCAGGGAGTTACCCTCGACGACGCCGTGGGAAAGCTTTACCCGCCAGCCGCCGCCATCAGCTGAGTTCCAGCCTGAGGAGAAGACCTCCCCGGCTGCGGCCGCGTAGACCGGAGTGCCGCACGCTGCTCCGAAGTCGATGCCCGTATGCAGGTAACCGCCGGTGCCGTAGAAGTCGATGGTTCCGGGCGGTGTGGCCCGCCAGCCGAAGCCGGAAGTGATGGGCACATCACCGGCGAAGGGGTGCCGCAGGCCAAACGCCGACGGCGACCCGGTCACCGGAGCGTACGGCTGTACAGCCCGTCCGGCTGCTGCCGCGGCGGCGGCCGCAGCCTCTGCGAGGCGCCGCTGTTCAGCTTCCCAGGCTTCCCGCAGCCTGCGGTCCCGCTCGGCGATCTC
>DATFAE010000302.1:0-3057 GCA_035254945.1 Arthrobacter sp.
CCGACCGAGGACTCCTTGGAGCAGTAATGCGCTGGTCAGCCTATGTGGTGGGGGCGCGGGAGGAGTTGACCTCCGACTTCTTCCGTGTCAGATCCACCGAGGATTTCGCCACTGGAATTCGAGACCGTTAGGCATAGTAAGGAACCGTGCAGAAACCGTAGGTCAACGGCGTTGTCGGCACGGCGCCTGGCTCATGATTCGCGATGGTTCGTTTGCGCCCGTACCGGTCCCTCCGGACGGCGTTTGCTGCCCGTCTGCTGCCGCTGGTGGACCCTTGACTCCTTCGACACCTCCATGTCGCGGCCGGGTAGTCTCCCATCACGTGGCGGCGTCAGCCGGGTTTGTGTTGGGAGGCCGTGCAGCAGAAGCGCCGCCCCCTGCTGCCGCCAGGGCGCGCCGGCGCATGTCCGTGACGTGCTCAGCGAGCCAGGGCGGACGCGGATCATGCGCAACCCGGGCCTGCAGCTGCTCGAGGACCTGGTCCAACCGTCTATTTGGACCGTGTGTGGCAAGCAGCACCGACAGGTAGATCAGGCGCCAGGTGTCAGTGGGCCATTCGAGCTGTGGATCATCGAGCCACTGGCACAGCGCCGCGTCGGTGAGATGGTCACCTAGCAGGGGAATCGCCCGGCCGCGGAGCGCCTCGACGACCGAGGCGGCCACCGGCTCAAGCCGCATCCCGCTGGTGATCGTCCACCACCCGTCCTCCCCGAGCCCGGCTCCGATGCGACGCCACAGCGGGCAGTCGTTGGCATACAAGGCCGAGGGCCTGGCTGCCGGTCCACGCCCCGGTTCCCGCGTAAGCTGCCAGTCCCACACGACCTTGGACGCGACCGCCAGGTTGATCGTGAACTGCACGCTGTCGGCGGTGTTCCACCGGCTTCGTTGAATCCGGATGAGAGCGGCGTTGCCGCTTGGGTGCTCAAGCCGCCAGGACTGGCCGGAGCCACGGAACCCCTCTGCCCGCAGCAGAGGGCCAACCTGGTCGCGCAACAGCACCCAGAACAGATGCCTGGCCTGCATGCGCCACCTCCCAACGGGACCTCGCAGTCTGGCCACAATCCCGCGCTACACCGTCTGGCGAAACCGCAATGCTCAGCGCAGCGATGGCGGAATCGCGAACCGGCAACCGTTGCCTGCTGCGGCACGAGCTGACTAGTTACACCGTTCGATCAGGGCGAGCCTCTCCTCGAGAAGCTCATCAATGAGGTTTCGTACTTGCTCGTTCTCGGCCTCCCTAGCCCCACGGCTGTGCCAGCTGATGGGCTCGGCCAGGATCTCGGCTAGCCTTGCCAGCTCGGCGTCAATCTCTGCCAGGGTTGACATAGTTCAACCCTTCGGTGCCCGGATCAAGAGGGCCATCGGTAGGAGCGTCTTGCGGACTCCCGGTACTCCCCGGGACAACCTCTTTCCCCGGGCGTCGAGCGAGTTCAGGGCGGTGGTCACGAAGGGCAGCAGGACGGCCGAGACGGCGCTGTACTCCTCCCGGGGTATGCAGGAGGCCGTTCAGGACCGTCACGAGGGCTCCGGTGCTCAGCAGCGTGATGGTGAGTTGCAGAGCAGTACGGAGTCCTCGCGGGAGGGGATCGCTGACCTTCATCGGGTCATGCTCGCAGTCCGGGTCATTTGCCAGGTGCGAGGGCCGACGACACCTTCTGGGGTCGGACCCTTCTCGCGCTGGAAGGCGACACCCACACACGTCATCGCTGGCCAGACCGTAGATCCCGTCAACCCTCGACCCTCCAGGCACGATACGCCATCTGGGCTTGCCACTGCTTCACGTCGGTACCACCGGCCTCCCGCTCCTCGGCGGCGCCCTCGGCCAGGCCAAGCGCAGCGAGGAGATCGACGGCACCGCCGCCAACCAGTGGCAGGCCGGCCCTGGTCGCAATCAAGCCGGGCGGGACGGTGACGTTCAGGATCGCCGGTGGCCAGACCCATCCGGTCGGGTCCGGCCAGGCGCCGCCCGGGGACAGGCGGTTCGACGCCTCCAAGTGCCAGCCCCGCACATCACCAAGGTCGGGGACTCTTGCACGGTGACGTTCCCGAAGGCCGGCACCTATCCGTTCTTCTGCCAGGTGCTACGCCCAGGGCATGAAGGGCGTGATCACCGTCGGGTCGGGCGGCGGCTCCGGGCCGACCACCACCGCCGCCAGTGGGGCCGGCAGCAACGTTGCCCTGGTCACCACGCCGAAGGCGGCGGTGCCCCGGTCGGCCGGCAAGCCGGCCATCTACTGGGCCGGCTGGGGGCTGTTCGCCGTCGGCGCTCTGCTCGCGCTGATGCTGATCGCCCTCTATGTGCGCTTCACCCCCGGCTTCAACCGCCAGAAGCGCGCCTAGAGGAGGAGGGAGGATCGCCGGCCTCTCATTGCCAGCAGGGGTCGCCGCTTCGAGCTTGACGACAATAGAAGCTTCGCTTGGGTTGCTGAAGATCATTGCTGGCGGGCGCTGCGCGCGCTCGGCCCATCGTCCTACCATCGCCACTCCTTCACGGGCGTGGCCGCGCCGTGGGCCACCGGTCACCCGGCGGTGACGAACGACCTGCCAGACGAGGAGGGGCAATGAGCGCCGAGGACCTCGAGCGCTACGAGGCCGACATGGAGCTGCAGCTCTACCAGGAGTACAAGGACGTGCTCGGGATGTTCCAGTATGCGATCGAGACCGAGCGCCGCTTCTATCTGGCCAACAAGTTCGACCTGAAGGTCCGCAACCAGGACGGCGACACCTACTTCGACATCACCCTGCACGACGCCTGGGTGTGGGACATGTACCGGCCGGCCCGTTTCGTCACCAGGGTCCGGGTGGTCACCTTCAAGGACGTCAACGTCGAGGAGTTCATCCGCAAGGAAGGCATCTGATGGGCTTCAACGCGGCACGGGGCTACCCGGGACAAGGAGACCTTCGACATGGGCGGCCCGGCCAGTCGAACGGGAGCGGCAAGGATGGTGTGCATCGGGGAGCACACCTGATGCGCAAGGGAGAGCGAGATGAACACGGCGCTGGTGATCGTCGACATGCTGCGGGACTTCGTGGACGGACGGCTGGCCACTCCGGCCG
>DATFAE010000303.1:0-6120 GCA_035254945.1 Arthrobacter sp.
TGCCTTCACGTGGTGGTTCCTTTATTCGATCGTGCGCCGGCTCCGAGAGCCGCTTCTTGAAATTCTGCCTCTTGTAGAAAAAGAATCAAAGCTTGACTACTTGAGTACGTAGATGACCAGGAAGAGGCCAATCCACACGACATCCACGAAGTGCCAGTAGTAGGACGTGACAATCGCTGAGGTCGCCTCGAAGTGGCCGAACTTCTTCGCCGCGAATGAGCGGCCCATGATGAAGAGGAAGGCGATGAGGCCGCCGATGACGTGGAGGCCGTGGAAGCCCGTCGTGATGTAGAAGGCGGAGCCGTAAGCGTTGGACGACAGCGAAACGTGCTCGGAGACGAGCATGGCGTACTCAGTGGCCTGGCCGGCAACGAAGAACCCGCCCATGAGGAAGGTCAGCGTGAACCATTCGTTCATGCCCCAGCGGGAGAACTGGAACGGGCCGCCGGACTTGCGCGGCTGCAGCCGTTCGGCGGCGAAGACGCCCATCTGGCAAGTAAAGGAACTGGCCACGAGGACGATCGTGTTGACGAGCGCAAAGGGGAAGTTGAGCTTGGCCGTCTCTTCCGCCCACATCTGTCCGCTCGTGGAGCGCAGTGTGAAGTACATGGCGAAGAGACCGGCGAAGAACATCAACTCGCTGGACAGCCACACTACGGTTCCAACGGAAACCATATTGGGGCGGTTCAGCGTGGGGTGCGCCGGGGTACTGGGGGCATGGGTCGCAGATGTCACATAGACATTATGTCTATAAAAGTCCGTACTTCCCAACGCAAACCGCCTTTTGGGGGGACTTTTTCTACAAAGACGCGAAATCGCTGGGAAAAGTTCCCGGAGGGGTTCACATTGGTCAGGGCGCGTCGTCGCTCGATAGCATCAGGGAGTGACTTCACTCGCATCCGCACCGGCGGCAGGCAATACCTGGCCGCGGCTCATCTCGGCTCTCATCAGGGGCACAGACCTTACCGCCGACAGTACGGCGTGGGCCATGGACACCATCATGTCAGGGGAAGCGACACCCTCACAGATTGCCGGTTTCCTGGTTGCGCTCAGTGCCAAGGGTGAGACCGTGGAAGAGCTGTCCGGCCTTGTCGAAGCCATGCTGGGGCACGCGAATCCCGTCGAAATTTCCGGTGAGAAGCTGGACATCGTGGGTACCGGTGGTGACCAGTTGAACACAGTGAACATCTCCACCATGGCGGCGCTGGTGGCGGCTGGGGCGGGCGCAAAGGTCGTCAAGCACGGCAACCGCGCGTCGTCGTCGTCGTCGGGTTCCGCCGATGTTCTGGAGGCCCTGGGCGTCCGTCTTGACCTGCCCATCAGCCAGGTAGCCCGCAATGCGGAGGAGGCGGGAATCACTTTCTGTTTCGCCCAGGTCTTCCACCCGTCGTTCCGCCACACGGCCGTTCCACGCAGGGAATTGGCCATTCCCACAGCCTTTAACTTCCTGGGCCCACTGACTAACCCGGCCGGAGTCCAGGCCTCCGCCGTCGGAGTGGCAAACGCCAGGATGGCGCCGCTGGTGGCCGGCGTACTGGCCCGGCGGGGCAGCCGCGGCCTCGTCTTCCGGGGCAATGACGGCCTGGATGAACTGACCACCACCGGCCCGTCCACGGTATGGGAAATCAGGGACGGTGCAGTGGCGGAACTGGGGTTTTCGCCCGCCGACCTTGGCATCCGCCGCGCGACTGTGGAGGAACTGCGCGGGGGAGACGCACAGGTGAATGCCGCCGTCGTGCGTGATGTCCTTGCAGGCCATCCCGGGCCGGCCCGGGATGCCGTCCTGCTTAACGCCGCTGCCGGGTTGGTGGCGTTTGACCGCTCTGCCGACGGTGATTTCCTGGAGCGGATGCGTTCAGCGCTCGAACGTGCAGCGGCCTCTGTGGACTCTGGCGCCGCAGCCGCGGTTCTTGACCGCTGGGTGTCCCTCAGCCACGGGTGACAAACCCCACAAACAGGCGCAGGGGCCCGGTTTCCACCGGGCCCCTGCGTGTAATACGCCCGTTGTTACTGCTCGAAGCCAAGCGAGAAGGCGGCATCGAGGTCGTGCTGGGAGTAGGCGCGGAAGGCGATGTGCGTGGTCGTGTGGACCACTGCCGGAACTTTGGAGAGCCTGTCCGCGATGACGTCGGCCAGGTCCTCATGCCTGGCGACCCTGGCCACCGCGATCAGGTCCCATTCACCGGTTACCGAGTACACCTCGCTGATGCCCTGGATCGCGGAGATCTCCTCTGCGGTTTCAGGGATGCGGGCGGCGTCGGTTTTGATCAGAACGAATGCGGTGATCACTTTCAATCCTTCCGGATCTGTTGCGCCGTAGCAGTGCCCGGCAAGACTGTTCAGTGCTGCCAGCCTATTACACGGACCGGTCCTCAGGCCCCGTTTCCCATCCGCGTCAGGACGTTGTGATCCGCCGCACCACTGTCAGCAGTGCCCGGTAGCCCACCAGGAACAGCCCCAGGCTCAGCAATGCCACGATCACAAAGGCGACCACCACTGTCTGGCCTGTGAGGGCCCGGAGGATCATGCCCCCGGCAACGGCTCCCAGCCACACCACTGCGCCCGCAGAAAGTGACAAGGGGCGCCGGCGTACCGTGGGCGCCATCCACGCCAGGGTCGCGCCCGCCAGGAAGGGCCAGGCGGTGAGGAACACTCCGGTGATGATGTCGCCCCGTTGGTGGGCGTCCCTCCCGATCGCGGCAAAGACCAGTATCAGGACGGCATCGGCCAGGGCAGCGGCGATGATGGCCCGTCGGCCGCTGGACGTGGAATGCCGCTGGTTCTTGGAAGTCATGACTTCGAGCCTAGCGTCGCGGCCCGGGCATCCTCCGCATCCACTGTTGCTCCGTTCTTCCCGATTGCGGAAGATGGCAGGGACAGGACCGTGCGGCTCAGTACCGGGAGACACCATGCGTTTGATTCAGGTGGCCCAGCAAGCCCAGGACCTCAGCCGCGCGGCGACTTTCTACACCCGGCTGCTCGGTGTGCAGCCCACTGCCGTGTATGACCCGCCAGGGCTGTTGTTCTTTGATCTCGACGGCGTCAGGCTCCTTCTTGAGCGCGGCGCGCCGTCGTCATTGCTCTATTTGGAGGTGGACGACGTCGGTTCCACCATCCGGTCACTGCAGGACAGCGGCGTGGAGATTATCGCCTCGCCGCAGGTTATCCATCACCATACGGACGACAGGCTCGGCCCCGCCGGTACCGACGAGTGGATGGCCTTCATCAAAGACACCGAGGGAAACACGGTAGGGCTGGTCAGCCGGCTTTCCCCGGCCGTTGTGCCGGAAACGGCCCCGGACTAGGCTCAAGCCGGAAGGGAGCGCCCATGCAGAAGATTTCCACTTGCCTGTGGTTCGAGAACCAGGCCGAACAAGCTGCGGAGTTCTATGTCTCGGTGTTTGACGACGCCAGGATCCTCGAGGTTTCGCGTTACGGCGAGGGCGGTCCCGGTCCGGCCGGAGCCGCGATCACTGCTGAGTTTGAAATCGAAGGACGCAGGTTTCTTGCACTTAACGGGGGAACGCCGTCCAACTTCACCGAATCGGTCTCGTTTGTTGTTGACTGCGCTGACCAGGAGGAGGTGGACCGCTATTGGGGGGCACTGACCGACGGCGGCACCGAGGGCCAGTGCGGCTGGCTCAAGGACCGCTATGGCGTGTCGTGGCAGATTGTGCCATCGGTGTTGGGATCGCTGATCGGCGGACCCGATCCCGAGGGTGCCCAGCGCGCCATGCAGGCCATGCTTGGGATGGGCAAGCTTGATATCGGCGCCCTTCAAAGTGCATATGAGGGATAACTGCCTTTCAGCGGAGCGCCGGTGAACAAGGCACTCTGGATCGGCACACTGCTCGGAGCTGCTGTGGGGATAGCTGTTGGCTTGGCGTTTTTCCAGAGCCCTTTCGTCGGTGTGGCCGTTGGAGCAGCACTGGGAGCCCTTGTCGGTGCAGGAGCCGGTCCGCGGCGCTGACCGGCCGGGCGCAACAGAGAGTCCTGGCAACTGGAGCGTCCCGGCCAGGCCGTCCGCGATCCGGCTGTGCTGGCGCTCTAGGTGCAGGTTGACGACGGCGACAGACCGCCAGGCGGCGCGCTCCACTGCCTTGCGGGCTCGGCCATCCGGTGCCGGGGGAGAGGTGGCCTGGTCGGAGTGCGCCCGGGGCTCCATCGGTGCCGCGCGGTGTGTGGGATCAGGAAATATCGGGGAGTCAGCCCGTCTGCAGTGACGGGTAGGCGATTGCTGACCGGGCGTCGTTGCGGTTCGTCAGCGTCCGGCCGCGCCTTGCTCGAGTGCTCGAAGAGCCCCGGAAAGTGCATAGACACCGTTGATAAAACTGAGCTGTATGTTGAGATCGGGCCGAACCGTCCCTTGCTCAAGGCCCCAGACTTTAGTCCCTTTACGTCGTATCCAGCCGATCGTACGGTTGACCCAGCGTTCATAATCCGCCGATGTCGCGGCCATTGCGTCGGCCTGCGATCCGATCTGGCTGACGCCTATGACTTCACTGCCGATTTCGGCGGGGACCCAGGATGCAAAGTAACTTTGTCCGGTTCTCCCAAGTAGTCGAGCAGCGCCGCTTGGTCCTCTGTAGTCGCGAAATAGAAAGCGGCAGTCACCATGCTTGGAAGTCTCCCACGAGCTCG
The DNA here is from genome assembly GCA_035254945.1 of Arthrobacter sp. Taxonomy (GTDB): domain Bacteria; phylum Actinomycetota; class Actinomycetes; order Actinomycetales; family Micrococcaceae; genus Arthrobacter. The sequence continues at coordinate 4,642 of DATFAE010000303.1, forward strand.
CGCAGTGACGCCCCGATCAAGTGCCACTCACCGGCGAAACGCGCGTCGGCATCGCCGAATGCGGCCTGATAACTGTAGCCACGTGCGCCGCGGAACTCCGCGGGAGAGGGCCTTCGTGATCATCTGCCGAGATATGAAGACAAGCGGGAACTGCACATATCGCTCCGAGTCCTATGCGGGCGCTGCAGTTCCCGCTTAGCTGTCGGTTTCCCGTTCGTTCCTTGCTGCAGTCGGCTATTAGAAATACATACCGAATATGGACGCCACGTAAGCAAGGAGCAGGACGTATCCCAGTGCGAAGGCCGTTTGGTAGGGCCATCGAGTGCGGCGAAGTTCCCGTTCACCTACTGAGTGCTGAGCGGCCGTCCCGGGGCGGACCGCCCGAATTGGAGGCAGCTGGACTCGAAAGATGCTCACAGCGAAAACTTGGAGGATTGCGGCCGCGTAGGCCAGCAAGGGCTGGCCTAGGAAACCGGTGACGGCGGGAAGCAGGAGTTCCACTCCGATGGCTACCACGTTCCCTGCCAACTGGAGCCGTTCGAAGAAGTGATCCGCTCGGGATCCTTCCTTGATGGGGAATCGATAGCGTCCGGCTACGCAGACTGCCACTGAAGCAAGGACTATGGCCAGCAGTATCAGAAACCGTTCCATCTGGGTCACCTCCTGCTAGCCGTCGGGGCACTGCGATCATGGATACGGGGATCGCGGTGCACTCCAATGAGGTCCCCGCGCACTAGCAGCCACGTCCCCAGGGAGAAGCCTCGCAGATCATCCGTCACGAGACCGACCTTAGTTGTTCGCGGACCCACCGTGCTGCAACCGAGGTCAGGCGCGTCAGGATCCCAGAGGAGTCAAACGCGCACCACCTGCGTAGCCGGCCATTGGGACACCGGCGTCAGCGGCGTGTTTGTGAATGACTTGGTAGCTGTAGCCCAGGGCATTTGCGACCAGGGTGGGTGGCAGTTCTTGGACGAGGCCGCGCAGAGCGGTGTTCCGGGCTCCGCCGGTGTGGATGCCCAAGGCACGTAGTTGGCCCATCATCGCGTCGGCGTGGATGTGCTGGCCCGGCAAGGTGCCGGGGAAGAGCCACTGGCTCCCGCCGTTGCCGGTCTGCTGGTTGGGCCGGTCGTGCAAATAGTCCCAGAACATAGGGGCAATCTGCGCAGGAACCAGGACGGGGACATTGCCCAAGCCCAGGTGCAGCCCTTCGGGCAGGGCCTTCAGGTCCAAGCACTTCAACGCTGCGATCTTGCCAACTGGCTGGCCGAAGAGCAGCAATATCAGGGCAGCGACCCGGAATCCGAACGGCGAAGTCGTGGATTCGAGGCAATGCCGAATGAGGTCGAGCCGTTGCTGTTGGGTGATGAGCGGCTTCGTCGCGGCGTAGCGATGCGGAATCTCCAGCCTGCCGATCTCCTTGTTCTTGATCAACCAGACGATGAACGTGCGGATGGCGTATCGGGTCGAGGGCCCGTCGCT
>DATFAE010000304.1:0-8840 GCA_035254945.1 Arthrobacter sp.
TTGACCTGGTCCGCCCCTCCGGCGAGCAGGTGTCCCTGTCCCGCGGGGATGGGGACGAATTCCTCGGCAGCGTGGTGGGCCTCGGGGCCCTGGGCATCGTCACCGGCCTGGAGCTGTCCGTCCGGCCCAGCTTCCGGATGCGGCAGCGGGTCCTCGAAAACCTGCCGTGGGAACGGGCCCTGGCCGGCTTCCCGGCCCTGGTCTCCAGCGCCTACAGCGTCAGCCTCTTCACCGACTACGCCGGGGAGGACATCAACCAGGTGTGGCTCAAGGCCCTCGATTCGGACCCCGCCCTGACCGACCTGTTCGGCGCCACCCCGGCCGTGGAGGCCCGGCACCCGCTGCCCGGAATGTCCGGCGAAAACTGCACGGCGCAGCTGGACGAGCCCGGCCCGTGGCTGGACCGGCTGCCGCACTTCCGCCACGAATTCACGCCCAGCAACGGCGAGGAACTCCAGAGCGAATACATCCTTCCCCTCGAGCACGGTCCCGCCGCCATCCAGGCTGTCCGCAGCCTCGCGGACAAGCTGGCGCCGCTGCTGTTTGTTTCTGAAATCCGGACCGGGGCGGCTGACGGGTTCTGGCTCAGCCCGTTCTACCGGCAGCAGAGCGTGGCCCTGCACTTCACGTGGAAACCGCTCCAGCCCGAGGTGGAAGCCGTCCTTCCGGAGCTGGAGGAACTCCTCCGGCCGTTCGGGGCACGCCCACACTGGGGCAAGCTGTTTACCCCGGCCGGCCACGACTGGGAGGCGCTGTACCCGAGGTTCGCGGACTTCCGCGCCCTGGCTGCGGAGCACGATCCGGACGGCAAGTTCCGCAACGGCCTGCTGGACAGCATCCTCGGCACACCGGCGGCCAGCCTGCGCTGACAAACGCCGGCCGGTTCGTGGGTCAGTGCGGGCGCTAGCCGATCAGCGCCAGCACGGCCCCGGCCATCACGACGCCGCCGGACTTGGCCCTGACGTCGGTGACCGTCCCATCACGGTGGGCCGCAACCTGGGTTTCCATCTTCATGGCCTCGAGCACCACCACGGGATCGCCCGCAGACACCTCGGTGCCGGGCTCCACGAGCCACTTCACCACTGTCCCGGACATGCCGGCCAGCAGCTCACCGGGATCGGCGGCGCCGGCGGCAGCACCGCCGTCGGCCGCTCCCGATGTCCCGTCGGAAGTGAGCCCGTCAACGGACACGCCGGCAGGCACCGACCCGCCTGACCGCGCCCAGCCATCCAAAAGGGCGGCAGGAAGGCCGACGGCGAGGCGCCGGCCATCGACGTCGACGGTGATGGTGCGCCGCTCACCGTCCGGGACGGACGTGCCGAATTCCGGATCCGCCGCGATGAAATCGGCGAAGTCCGTCTCGATCCAGCGGGTGTGGATGCCGAGCGCGGTCGCGGAGGTGAAGTCCGGGGCTTCGACGACGGCCCGGTGGAATGGCAGGACGGTCGCAACACCGGTGATTTCCATTTCCGCGAGGGCGCGGCGGGCGCGGCGGAGCGCCTGCTGGCGGTCGGCGCCGGTGACGATCAGCTTGGCCAGCAGGGAATCGAACTGCGGCGCCACGATGGATCCTGAGCGGACACCGGAGTCCAGCCGGATGCCCGGGCCCGTCGGGCCGCTGAACGTGGCGATGGTTCCGGGCGACGGGAGGAAGCCGCGGCCCACGTCCTCGGCATTGAGCCGGAATTCAAAGGAGTGGCCGCGCGGTTTGGGGTCGGCGGTGAAGCGCAGCGGCTCGCCGGCGGCAATGCGGAGCTGCTCCTGGACCAGGTCAATGCCCGTGGTCTCCTCGGTGATGGGGTGCTCCACCTGCAGGCGGGTATTCACCTCGAGGAACGCGACGGTGCCGTCGGCGGCCACGAGGAATTCCACCGTGCCGGCCCCTGAGTAGGCGGCTTCGCGGCAGACTGCCTTGGCGGCGTCGTAAATCTGCCGGGTCTGGTTTTCGGTCAGGAACGGTGCGGGCGCCTCTTCCACCAGTTTCTGGTGCCGGCGCTGCAGCGAGCAGTCGCGGGTTCCCACCACCACCACGTTGCCGTGCTGGTCGGCCAGGACCTGCGCCTCGACGTGCCGGGGCCGGTCCAGGTACCGCTCCACAAAGCACTCGCCTCGGCCGAAGGCCACCACTGCTTCGCGGACGGCCGAGTCGAAGGATTCCTCGATCTGGTCCATTTCGCGGACCACCTTGAGCCCGCGGCCGCCGCCGCCGAAGGCCGCCTTGATGGCGATGGGCAGGCCGTGCTGTTCGGCAAATTCGCGGGCCTCGGCGGCCGTGGCCACCGGGCCGTCGCTGCCGGCTACCAAGGGGGCTCCGGCGCGGACCGCGATCTCACGGGCGGTGATCTTGTTGCCCAACTGCCGGATGGCCTCCGGGGTGGGGCCGATCCAGGTCAGGCCGGCGTCCAGGACCGCCTGGGCAAAGCCGGCGTTCTCGGAAAGGAAGCCGTAGCCGGGATGGATGGCGTCCGCACCGGAATCCGCGGCCGCCTGCAGCAGCTTGGGGATGTCCAGGTAGGTTTCCGACGGCGCGTTGCCGCCCAGGCTGTAGGCCTCGCTGGCGGCACGAACGTGCATGGCATCGGCGTCCACGTCCGCGTACACCGCCACGGATTCCAGGCCGGCGTCCTCGCAGGCACGGGCGATGCGGACAGCGATTTCTCCGCGGTTGGCGATCAGGACCTTGCGCATCAGTTGCTCACTTTGTCTGGGAAGCGTCGGGGGAAGAAAAGCTGGTGGGCAGCCCGTAGCCGGGAGCCCAGCGGAACCGGATGGAACCGCCGATGGGAACCTGGGCGGCCAGGTCCAGCTGGTGGTCCACCACCACGCCGATGACCGGGTAGCCGCCGGTGATGGGGTGGTCGGCCAGGAACAGCACGGGCTGGCCTTCGGGCGGGATCTGCAGCGCGCCCGCCACGGTTCCTTCGCTGGGCAGTTCCCCGTCCCTGCTCCGGCTCAGCGGCTTGCCGTCCAGGCGCATGCCCACACGGTTGGAGCGGGGCGTCACGGCCCAGTCCTGGCTGCAGAGCGATTCCAGCGCGGCGGCGTCGAACCAGTCGTCGCGGGGGCCTGGGACGATGTCCAGGACCGTCACTCCGGTATCGGGGAACTCCGGCTGCAGTTCGGGATTACCCACCACGTTGGAGGACGTGGCAACGCCCGCGCCCAGCAACTGCCCGGCGGACAGCGGCGCAGGCCCGATCCCGGACATCGTGTCCGTGGACCGGCTGCCCAGTACCGCATCAGCCATCGCGCCGCCGCGGATGGCAAGGTAGCTGCGGAAGCCGCGCTCCGGCGCACCGATGGTCAGGATCTCGCCGTCCAGCAGGGCAAACGCCGTGGCCATGGGCGCGGTGCGCACTCGCCCCGGCAGTCCGCCGTCGTCCGCGCCGTCCGTGCGGGGAGCGTCCGACGGCGTCACAACAGTCAGTGCCGCCGGTGCACCGGCCACTGCCAGGACCTGGTCCCCCACGGCCTGGACGCGCAGCCCGCCGGCAACGGATTCGACGACGGCGGCCGACGGCTGGTTGCCGACGACCCGGTTGGCGCGGCGCAGGGAGGAACGGTCCAGGGCTCCGGCGGTGGAGACGCCCAGGCCGGCGTGGCCGGGACGGCCGAGGTCCTGGATGAGGCTCTGCATTCCCGGCGACAGGATCCGCAGGCCGGTCCGCGTATCCAAAGTATCGGCGTGGAAAGCGGCAGCGGGCTCCATAATCTCCACGAGTTCCCGCACGGCCCGGAACTGCACACGGTCACCGGGCGCGGCCAGCGCCGGCTGTTCGCGGCTGAGGTCCCACATGTGGGCCGCGGTGCGGCCGATCAGCTGCCATCCGCCTGGTGACTTCCGCGGGTACACGGCGGAATAGTTGCCGGCCAGGGCCACGGAACCTGCGGGCACGGCGGTCCGGGGCGAACTCCGGCGCGGAACTTCCAGCACCTGGTTCTCCCCCACCATGTAGCCAAAGCCCGGGGCGAAGCCGCCGAAGGCAACGGTCCAGATCTGTCCGGTATGGGCGGCGATGACGCCCTCGGTACTGAGGCCGGTGAGGCGCGCTACTTCGGCGAGGTCCTCGCCGTCGTACACGGTATCGATGGTCACGAGCTTGCCCTCGGCGTGGGACTGGACCGCCAGGTCCATCTCCAGCAGCAGGGCACCCATTCGGCGGGCGGCTGCGGGCGAATCGGCCTTGACCATGACTGTTTCGGCGGCGGCGAGGACGTCCACCTGGCCTGGCAGCGGCTCCTCCAGGAGAAGGGCCTGCAGGGCAAGCACGTCATGGAGGCCCGAAAGCTCGGCGAGCACCGCTTTCGTGCCTACCGGCCGTACGGCAAGAACGCGGACAGCGGCGTTGGTCTTGGAGATTGTTTCCATGGGGATACCGCGGATCAGGCGAACGCCGAGACGGGAACGCCGGCGGCGGCAAGGGCGTCCTTGACCGCGGAAGCCATTTCCACGGCACCCGGGGAGTCGCCGTGGACGCAAATGCTTTCGGCGTTGATCTTCAGGACAGAGCCGTCAAGGGTGCGGACGGACGATTCGGTGGCCATCCGGAGCACGTGCTCGGTCACCTGCACCGGGTCCTCCAGTACGGCGCCGGGCTTGGAACGGGACACCAGCGTGCCGTCAGGGTTGTAGGCCCGGTCCGCGAAGGCTTCGGTGACGGCCCGCAGCCCGGCGGCCTCGGCCAGCCGGAGCACTTCGGACCCTGGCAGGCCAAGGATGGGAAGTCCCGGGTCCACGGATTTCACGGCATCCACTACGGCCTGCGCCTGGGCAGTGTGGCGGACGATGGCGTTGTAGAGGCCGCCGTGGGGTTTGACGTAGCGGACCCGGACGCCCTCTGCAGCTGCGAGGGCCTGCAGGGCGCCCAATTGGTAAACGACGTCGTCGGCGAGTTCGTTGGGACTGATGTCCAGGAAGCGGCGGCCAAAGCCGGCCAGGTCCCGGTAGCCCACGTGCGCGCCGATGACCACGTTGGCGGCTGCCGCCTGGCGGCAGGTTGCCCGGATGACGCTGGGATCGCCGGCGTGGAAACCGCACGCCACGTTGGCGCTGCTGACGGAGCGGAACATGGCTGAATCATCGCCGAGCGTCCAGCGTCCGAACGATTCGCCTACGTCACTGTTCAGGTCGATGCTTGCCATTGTGATCCTCATCTCATGGGTGTGCTCTACCAAGAATGCCCTAAATCGTCGTATTGTTCAACAATCCAACGATGTTGTGACGAGTATTTTTTGGGGCCGTTAGGCTGGAGGAATGAAATGCCGCCTCACCGCCCTGTCCGCCATCCCCCTGATGCTTGTCCTCGCCGGCTGCGGATCGGTGCAGGAAGCCGCCGAAACTGCGGCCAGCGACGCCGCCTCCAAGGTTGCCACCGCCGCCGCGGATGAGGTCACCAAGCAGGTCTGCGCCGTGATCCAGGATGGCCTGGTCAGCGTGGAAGACAAAGCAGTACTGGGAGGACTGGTGGCCGCAGCCGAGACAGCCGGCGTCCCCTCCGACATCACGACGCCGCTGGGCCAGATCGCCAATGCCGGTGACCAGGTGCCGGCCGAGTCGGTCAATGCCCTGAAGGAAGCCTGCACAGCCTGACAGCCGGACCCAACTCCCGGACGGGCTAGTCGCCGGGATGCCCGCCCTTTCGGACGCCGGTACCAGCCGTCATCCGCGCCGGTCGTCGACGTTACTGTTTTCAACCCCGTGAAGCTTGGCATGCCCGTCGGCGCCGCGGCTGCGCCGGTCCTCCGGCTCCGGGAAGGGCAGCACAGCGGAGTCAGGATTTGGGGTGGGCAGGGAGCCCACCAGCTTGGCAAGCTCCTCCCGGAGCACATTCCAGCCGATGGCCGGGTCTTGGGGATAGGCGCGTATCTCAGCCTGCCTCGCAGCAGCCAGGGCGTCGGCCCCGACCTCCGTCAGCTCCACCTTGAATTGCCTGCGGTCCACCGACTGCCGCGTCCGCGTGATGTGGCCGGTTCCCTCCAGCCGGAGCAGAACCCGCCCCAGGGTCTGGCTTTGCACGTGCACCGCGGCTGCCAACTGCTCCTGGTTCAGGGGTCCGGCAGCAAGGCCCTCAAGGGCTATGACGGCGGCCCGGGTCAGGCCCAGGGGCGCAAGGGCGTCGTCCTGCCGGCGCTGGACCATTCGCGCGGCGAGCGTCAGCAGGCGGTAGCTGTTCCGGGCATCTGGATCAAGATTGCTGCTCATAGGCCGCGGCCTCCTGTGGATGGCGGATCGGGCGTGATGTCACCTCTTCTGGCACATCACTTCCGCCTCCACAATAAGCACGCTTACCATGCAAATTGCAAGTATGCTTACTATCCTATGCGCAGGGCGGCCGCCCCGGACCCTCTGTATCCTCGATGGAGCTGCATGCGCCCGGCGCCGGCAGCTCCAGGCGTTGGAAGATTCACCGGAAACAGCAAACGAAGGAGCATCAACATGGGTGGAGTCATTGTCGTTGGGGTTGACAGCAGCCAGACAGCCAGCAAAGCCGCCGAATGCGCACGGGATCTGGCGGTGGCCACGGGCGCATCTCTGCACGTTGTGACGGCGTTCGATTCCGACCGGACCGAGGTCATCGGGCGGGGCTCGGACCAGATCGTGCTCTCCGAGGCCGACAGCGCCGAGCTCGTCGCCAAGAGGCTTGGCGGTTCAGCCGGGAGTGAGCTCAAGGTGAGCTATTCAGCTGCGCGAGGCAAGCCGGCCGAGGCCCTCATCAAGGAAGCGATCCGCCTGGACGCCACGATGATCGTGGTGGGCAACAGGAGGATGCGCGGCATTGGCCGGGTCCTGGGCAGCGTGGCCAACAGCGTGGCACACAACGCCCCCTGCGACGTTTATATCGCGAACACGTACGACGACTGAGCCCGTTCCGGACGGCTCAGCGCTTGCCCTTCTTCCGCGACCCCTTGCCACGGCCTTTGTCAGGGTTGGGGGCGTAGCGCTGGGCCACTTTCGGCTTCTTGACGGCCGGACCACGCCGGTCGGGCTTGGGTTCCCGTTTGGGCTTCTCCTGCTGGGCTGAGGGCTGCCGGGAACTCTGCGCCGTCCGGCCACGGACGATGCCGATGAACTCCTCAATGATCTCGTCCGTGGAGTCGCTGGGCCAGGCCACGGCGATTTCGGTGGCGGGGGCACCCGTCAGGCGGCGGGCGACGGTGTCCTTGACGTTGAAGTGGCGCGCCACCGACATCGGGAGGATGACCAGGCCTGCGCCGGACGCCACCACCTGCATGGCCATTTCCGCTCCGCCGAGTTCGGCCACATCCAGGAAAGTCTCTTCGGCCAGGTCCGCCAGGGCCACTTCCTCAAACACCGAGATCTCGTGTCCCTTGGGAGCCACCACCACGGGCAGCTCCTCGTACAGGGGAATCACACTGAGGCCTTCGCGCTCCACGGGGAGCCGGACGAAGCTGAGGTCCGCGGAACCGTTCCGCAGCACTTCAAGCTGCGCGCCGTCGTCGGACATAAAGGACTGCAGCGGGATATCCAGCACCCGCTCTTCCCAGCGGCGGATCCACTTGCCCGGGGTCACGCCCGCTACGTAGGCGAAGCGGAGCACCCGCGGAGCCTCTTCCTCCGTTGATCCGGAAGGGCTGGGATTGGCGGGCGCGGCGTTCGGCGGGGATTCATTGTCAGCGGGCACGTCTTCACAGTACCGCCCGCCCGGATACCCTTGAAGCATGACCTCTGCAAACTCCCAGTCCATGAAGCCGGCCACCGTTGCCAAGAAGCTTGGCATCTACCTGCCCGCAACGCCGCAGGAGTTCCAGGATTCAACCATCACCCGCGCCGATTTCGCGGAGCTCCAGGCCAACCCGCCCGAGTGGCTCGCGGAACTCCGGCGCAACGGCCCGCACCCCCGCCCCGTGGTGGCCCAGAAACTGAACGTCTCCATCAGCGGCCTCGCCCGCGGCGGTGTGGAGGAAGCGCTGACGACGGCGGAAATCACCGCGCTGCTCCAGGCTCCCCCCGCCTGGCTGGTCACCGAGCGGTCCACTCACGCGGCCGTCCGTGCCGAGGCACAGCGGGTCAAGGATGAGGCAGCGAAGAAGGACGCCAAGAAGGCACGCGCCAAGGCCGAGTAGGCCCTGACGCCCGCCAATCAGAGGCTTGTTCGCGGATCCGAACCTTCAGGGGCCGGATCCGCGGACAAGCCTCTGTCCTTTCCGGCCTGCACTAGCCGGCGGGCGTCAGTCCTGGTGCAGCTGCACGAAGTTGCCGCAGCCGTCGTCGAACACTGCGCTGATCCCGGAGGGGTCCTCGGACGGTTCGCCCTGGAACGTCACCCCGGCCTCGAGCAGCCTGTTGTATTCCGCCTGCACGTCCGGCACGCCGAAGACGATGGCCGGGATACCGGCGTCGTGCAGGGCGTTCATGTAGTTTGCCCCGATCGGGTTGTCGCTGGGCTCCAGCAGGAGTCCCACTGACCCGGCGCCGGCACCCGGGTCCTTGACGATGAACAGGTGGTACTCGGGCATGGCCATCAGGGTCTCGAACCCAAGAGTTTCCGTGTAAAAGGTGTGGGCGGCGGCGGGGTCCTTGACGTGGATGCTGCACATTTTGAGTCGCATGGTCCTACGCTACGCGGTGCCGCCGCGGCTGAGTAGCGTCGATCCCGGGGGCGTTCGCCCGGGGCCGCGTGCGTCCCGGGGCCCTGCCCATTGACCCGGATGCCCGCAGGGGCTGCAATGGAAGTAGCAACCCGGAGTCCTGGGCCGGGCCTGACGCTGGGAGGTGCCGCGGTGCCCGCCTTAACAGAATCCGTCTTTTCGGGAGCCTGGCAGCTGTTGTTCTGGGGAGCCGTGCTGGCCTGCGCGGTGGCGGCAACGGTGTTTGCCGT
>DATFAE010000305.1:0-3153 GCA_035254945.1 Arthrobacter sp.
CTTTTCTTCGATCCCTTTGCGAGTCCGCCGTCGATACCGGGGGCGTTACAGGGCAGCAGGCCCTCGCCGGCAGGCGTTCAGCGGAGCGCGGGCGCAGTGGAAGAGCGGCCCCCGCGCCGGTCCGTTGCGGCCGTTGACGAGAAGGCCCTCCGGGCGGCGTCGCTGCGCAGCGTCAGCCGGGACCTTGAGCGCCTCCTGCGCGAGCGGACACGCTGAAACAAAGGGCGGCTGAATCAGCTGGACGGCTGGCGCCGCGTCGCAGCGGCCGCGTGAATATTCCCGGCCGGCGCTCGCATACTGGTTCCATGCAGGCGACTACGGTGTTGGTCGAGGGCGAGAGCGACAGGATGGCGGTCGAGACTCTGGCCATTCGCGCTGGCCATGATCTGGCGGCCGAGGGGGTGACGGTCGTGCCGATGGGAGGCGCCACCAGCATCGTCCACTTCCTCGGCCGCTACGGCCCGGACGGCGCCGGCCACCGGCTGCTCGGCCTGTGTGATGCAGGGGAGTCCCGCGGCGTCGCCCGAGCGCTTGCCCGGGCCGGAATCGGGTCCGGTCCGCTGGAGGGGCTTGGGTTCCACGTCTGCCACGCCGACCTGGAGGACGAACTCATCCGCTGCCTCGGGGCAGATGCCGTCCTCGACGTCATCGCGGCCCAGGGCGAGCTCGCGTCGTTCCGGATCCTCCAACGCCAGCCGGCACAGCGGGATCGGCCGATAACGGCACAGTTGCGCCGGTTCCTCGGGGGACGCAGCGGTAACAAGATCCGATACGCGCAATTGCTCGTCGACGCATTGCCCGCAGGGCAGGCACCCCCACCGCTCGCCCGCCTCATTGCATCATTCTGAGGTGGCCCAAAGTGCCCACCCGGCCAGCCGCCGTCGGACGCGTTCCCGAACCCCCTCCGCACACCCCCTAACGGGGCACTTTAGGGCTTGTCCGTGCGGTTCTTGGCGTTTCTTACCTCTATCATTGAGCTTGCGGGAAACTGAGTACTTTCTGATCCCGTCGGCGGGGTGTAAACCGGCGCACCTGCGGACGGCCGTCCGCACCTTTGAAGGGAACACGTATGGCTCGGAGCCCCGAAGAATCGCTCAAGGCGACTCTGGGCAGAGTGGCTCCAGGCACTCCGTTGCGTGACGGACTGGAACGCATCCTCCGCGGACGCACAGGCGCCCTGATTGTGCTGGGCTCGGACCGCACCATCGACTCCATCTGCTCCGGCGGGTTCGACATCGGCATCGACTTCTCCCCCACCCGCCTGCGCGAACTGGCCAAAATGGACGGCGCCATCATCTGCGACAAAGACGCCGGAAACATCCTTCGCGCCGCCGTCCAGCTGGTACCCGATTCAAGCATCGAAACGCAGGAATCCGGGACCCGGCACCGCACCGCCGAGCGCGTGGCCATTCAGACCGGCGTGCCGGTGATTTCCGTCAGCCAGTCCATGCAGATCATCGCCCTTTACGTGAACGGCCTGCGACACGTGCTGGAGGGCTCGGAGAAGGTCCTGGCCCGCGCCAACCAGGCCCTCGCCACCCTGGAGCGGTACCGTTCACGCCTGGACCAGGTGACCAGCTCACTGTCCGCCCTGGAGATTGAGGCCATGGTGACCGTGCGCGACGTCGCTGTCACCTTGCAGCGCCAGGAAATGGTCCGCCGGATTTCAGAGGAAATCTCGCAGTACGTCCTGGAACTTGGCGAGGACGGCCGGCTGCTGTCCCTCCAGCTGGATGAACTCACGGTGGGCCGCGGCCCCGGCAGCGACGTCATCATCCGCGATTACGCCGGTCCGGACGCGTCCGCCGACGACATCGAGAAGGCCGTCAGCGCCCTGGTGAACCTCGGCCCCACCGAACTGATCGACCTCGGCAAGATCTCCGGGATCATCGGCTTCGCCGGCGGCGTGGACACGCTCGACGCCGTGGTGCAGCCCCGCGGCTACCGGCTGCTCTCGGGCCTCAAGGCAGTCCCCAAGGCAGTTGCCGACCGCCTGGTGGACCACTTCGGCGGCCTGCAGTTCCTGATGGCGGCCACGATCGAGGACCTCATGACGGTGGACGGCATCGGCGACCAGCGCGCCCGTACTGTCCGGGAGGGCCTGAGCCGGATGGCCGAGGCCAGCCTGCTGGACCGGTTCCTCTAAATCGATTGCTCCACATGAGCCCTTTCGGGCGCTCAAAAGGGCGTTCTTGGAGCAACCGATGGCGGGTGGGGTCAGTTGAGCTGGAACACTGCTTTCGGACTGGCCCTTGAGCCCAGCTTGGCCGTGAAGATGTAATACGCCCCGCCGGCGCCAGGTTTGGCTTCGATGGGAAGGCAGCCTTCCAGCGTACGGTTCCGCGCCCAGGGGAAGTTCGCCGTCTCGCTGGCACCCGGCGCGACGGTCTTCACCAGGTCCTCGCTCTTGGCCTGGCAGTCCTTTGACGAGAAAATCCGGTCCGCGCCGCTGGTCACCAGGAACTCCATCTGGGACGTGCCGATGTTCACCTCGCACGGCATCGTGCCGCCGTTGGTCACCTTGAGGCTGAGCAGCGGGTTCTCGTCCGGGCCGTAGGCGGCTTTGTCCGTGGAGGCCGAAACGGTCACGAGGTTCTGGTTGCAGGTTGGCGTCGGCGTGGGGGTGGGCGTGCTGCTGGGCGTTGCCGACGGCGTAGCGCCGGGCGCAGCCGCACTGGGGCCGCCAGTCGGGCTGCCCATGGGGGTGCCGGTGGAAGAGACCTGGTCGGAGCCGCCGCTGAAGGCACCGGCCACAGCAAAGCCGCCAAAGACCATCGCGGCCACCATCAGCAGGGCGGCTCCCACGAACAGGCGGCGACGCCGGTACACGGCAGGGCTCGGCTTCCGCCCGGTGCCTGAACCGGATGCGGATGCCTTGCTGCGTGATGATGAAGTGCCTTGCCTGCCCATCCTTCTAGGCTAGAGAACCGGCCGGGCTCCGTTGTCCCACCACGCCGAGCACCCAGTCAACGCTATGGTCACGGATTCGTTTCCGGCCGCGGGGTTTACGGCCGCGTGCGTTCCCCGTCTTGGCTTCCCAAACCGGCAATCCACTACAGTGTTGGGATCGACGCTACAACCCTCGCCCCAGCCCCTTCCCCTGCCACCTCGCCTTCCCATGTGCCGCAGGCGTCCGAGCGCGGATCCGGCCCC
>DATFAE010000306.1:0-18947 GCA_035254945.1 Arthrobacter sp.
AGGGCGTAGACGTTGCGCGATCCCGGAGCCGCGCCCAGCATCGCCGTGTAGCGGGGGTCCTCATGCCCGTCCCTTGCGCGCCAGCCGATGTGTGCGCCCAGGCGGAGCCCCCAAACGGCTGTCAGGACCAGCAGGAGCAGCCGTCGCAGGTCATCGCCCGAGCCGGCGGACAAAAACCAGGACACCGCAGAAACCGCCACAAAACCCGGTCCCCAGGCCACGTCCATGACGGAGTGCCTGCCCTGCCGGACGGCTACGGCAAACGTCACAGCCAGGACCAATGCCACGGCCAGCGCGGCCCACAGGAGCGAGGCCGCGAACTCCGTCCACGGGAACGGGCTCACAGGGTGACCTGCACGGATGATGCGGGCAACAGTTCATCCAGGGCACGCGACGGGGCAGGACCGGACCCCGTAGCCTCGACGAACGCCTTCATGATGAACCCTGTTGCCAGCGCATGCCACAGGCGGACCCGGCGGAACATAAAGTGCCCTGCGCGGTTGAGGGTCACGTACTGCACGGAGGCGGCATCGGGGCTGGCCCGGCGGGCAAACTTCAACGACTCCGAGGGGCTGGTCCAGCGGTCGGTGGTCCCATGGACGATCAGTACTTTCTTTCCTGCAACCGGGGAAGCCGGGGTCCCGGGGTTGAGCCACGGGGCAAGCGCCACGACGGCAGCCACCTGGGGATCGTCGGCGGCGCACACCGCCGTCAGTCCTCCCATGGAATGGCCCAGCAGGAACACCGGGACGCCGGGGTGCTGCTGCCTGATCTGTTCCAGCGCCCACCGGGCATCCTGCAGCGGCGTCATGTCCTGGCCGTTCCAGCCCCGCACGCTGTTGCGCAGTGACCACACCGCCAGGCCATGGTCCCGTCCGGCGCGGTGCAGGTGCTTGGCGAAGGGCACCATCCGGGCAGGGCTCAGATGGTGCGCTTCCACTGGCTCGTAGCTGTGCGACTTGCCGCCGTGCAGCACAAGTGCCACAGCCAGGGTGGGCCCGGCCGGTTCCAGGACACTCAGGACCGCCTGGCGCGATGGCGTGCTGCCGGCCCCCGTGGAATGGAGCTTGCCGAATTCCTCAGTCTTGCGCTTGGTCACGCGGGGTTCCTCCCGGTTCCTGGTGGTCCATTTATCAAGCCTATGGCGCCGGACGTAGAGTTCAAGGTATGAGGTTCAACTGCTGATGGGGTCCGGTCACACGCACGCTTCACAAGGCCATTCGGAGCCGACGCCGCAGGCGATTGCTGCCCGAAGGAAAGCAAACTACATCCTGGCCGCCGTATTGGTCCCGCTCACCCTGCTGACGCTGGCGGCGATGGCGATGCTGTGGCCCTCCGGAAGCAAGGAAGGCATTTCGCTGGCCAACCCGTACTCGGCGGCCCCGGGTGTGACGTTCGACACCGGCAAGATCCAGAGCGTGGCGGTGGAAAGCTGCATGCAGGGCTCTATGGGGCAAAATCCGGCGGATGCCGGCGGCCAAAATACGGGCCAGGCCGGTTCAGGCGGCGAGGGCTCGGACTGTACGTTCGCCTTGACGGAGCCTGACCAGGGCGGCAACCCGGTCAAGGTGGTCATCAACCCCGACGTGGCCGAGTCCCACGGCGTGAAACCGGGGGACCAGATCAGGTACCTCAACCTTTCCAACGCCCAAGGCGCGTCCGCGGGGCAGGGTTCCCCGGCCTACATCTTCGTGGACTTCGTCCGGACGCTGCCGATTGTGCTGCTGGCCCTGCTCTACGCGGTGGTGGTGATCGCCGTGGCCCGCTGGCGGGGGCTCCGGGCCCTGATCGGGCTCGTGGGCGCCTACTTTGTCCTGGTCAGCTTTATGCTGCCGGGGCTGGTGGAGGGCAAACCTCCGCTGTTGCTCGCCCTGGTGGGTTCCACGGTGATCATGATCGGGGTCCTCTACTTCGCCCACGGATTCTCGGCGCGGACCTCGACGGCGTTGTTGGGCACCATGTTTGGCCTCGCCATCACGGCGCTGCTGGCAGCCTGGGCCACCGATGCCGCCAATCTCGCCGGTGTGGGCAGCCACGACGCCGCCACGCTGGTGAACACCTCGGCCAACATTTCCATCTCCGGCGTGATCCTGTGTGGCCTGATCATCTCGGGGCTGGGTGTCCTCAACGACGTCACCATCACGCAGTCCTCCGCCGTCTGGGAACTGTACGAACTCGCCCCCGGCACGAGCGCCCGCAAACTTTTTACGTCCGCGATGAGGATCGGGCGGGACCACATCGCGTCCACCGTGTACACCATCGCCTTCGCCTATGCGGGGGCAGCCCTGCCCATCCTGATCATCGTGATGCTCTACGACCGCCCGCTGGCGGACACCCTCACCAGTGCCGAGCTCTCCGAAGAAGTCATCCGGACGCTGGTGGGCTCCATCGGGCTGGTGCTCGCGATCCCGGTGACCACCCTGATCGCCGTGCTGGTGGTCAAGGCAACAGGCATCCGCACCAGCGGCCCTGCGGAGTGGGACGTCCGTGGTGCGGATCACGGGGTGAACCCGGACGACGTCGGCGATACCGGCGCGCTCGCGGCCGCCGCGGCGGTGACCGCCGAAACGAGGCGGGGCCGGCGGGCAGACCGCGGCTGATCGGCCGCGGCAGGCCCGGCCGTGCGCCGCTGCCAGGGTGGCCCGTTGGAGGCGCCACCCCGATTTGCCCGGCTTTGCAACAATGGACAGGTGACTGTTACAGCAACGCCTCCCGCCCCCAAGCTGGAACTCCCGCCCCTGAAGCTGGGCCCCATCACGGTGGACACACCGGTGATCCTGGCTCCCATGGCGGGCATCACCAACTCCGCTTTCCGCCGCTTGTGCCGTGAATACGGCGGCGGCATGTACGTGGCGGAGATGGTTACCTCACGCGCCCTCGTGGAGCGCACTCCCGAGTCCCTGCGCATCATCTCGCACGACGACGACGAAAAAGTCCGCTCCGTTCAGCTGTACGGCGTGGACCCGGTAACTGTGGGCGCCGCAGTGCGGATGCTGGTGGAAGAGGACCGTGCGGACCACATCGACCTGAACTTCGGCTGCCCGGTTCCCAAAGTGACCCGGCGCGGCGGCGGCTCGGCACTGCCCTGGAAGATCGACCTGTTCACCTCGATCGTCCAGACCGCAGTCAAGGAAGCCTCCAAGGGCAACGTCCCGCTCACCATCAAGATGCGCAAAGGCATCGACGAGGACCACCTGACGTACCTCGACGCCGGCCGGATCGCGCGCGATGCCGGCGTCGCCGCCGTCGCGCTTCACGGCCGCACCGCGGCGCAGTTCTATTCCGGCCAGGCTGACTGGACCGCCATCGCACGCCTGCGCGAGGCACTGCCGGACATCCCGGTGCTGGGCAACGGCGATATCTGGTCCGCCGAGGACGCTGTGCGCATGGTCCGGGAGACCGGCGTCGACGGCGTGGTGGTGGGCCGCGGCTGCCAGGGGCGGCCCTGGCTCTTCGGGGACCTGCAGGCGGCTTTCGAAGGCAGCGACACCCGGCACCGGCCCAACCTGCGGCAGGTGGCCGAGGGCGTGTACCGCCATGCGGAACTGATGGTGGAGACCTTCGGCGACGAGGGCAAGGCGCTGCGGGAGATCCGCAAGCACATGGCCTGGTATTTCAAGGGCTATGTGGTGGGCGGCGAGCTGCGCACCCGGCTGGCCCTCGTCACCAGCCTGCAGGTGCTGCGCGAAACACTGGCCGGGCTGGACCAGGATTCCCCCTACCCGGGTGTGGACGCCGAGGGCCCGCGCGGCCGGGCGGGTTCGCCGAAAAAGCCGGCGCTGCCCAAGGACTGGCTTGACTCCCGGGCCCTGAACGACGCACAGTCCCAGGACATCGCCGCCGCGGAGCTGGATGTTTCCGGTGGCTGAAACCCGCACCACCGTACCGGTCCTGCCCGGCTACGACGCCCACGATTCCGCCCGCTGGGTGGAGGAGCCGCCGAAAACCACCTACCGCTCCGACTTTGAGCGTGACCGCGCCCGGGTGCTGCACTCGTCTGCACTGCGGCGGTTGGGTGCGAAGACGCAGGTGGTGGCCCCTGACACGGACGACTTCGTCCGCACCCGCCTGACCCACAGCCTGGAAGTGGCGCAGGTTGGCCGTGAACTGGGCCGCGCCCTCGGCTGCGACCCGGACGTCGTGGACACCGCCTGCCTCAGCCATGACCTCGGCCACCCGCCCTTTGGCCACAACGGCGAGTCCGCCCTGAACGAGGTGGCCCACGCCATCGGCGGGTTCGAGGGCAACGCCCAGACGCTCCGACTGCTCACCCGGCTCGAGCCCAAGGTCCTGGCCCCGGACGGCCGCCCGGCCGGCCTGAACCTCACCCGGGCCAGCCTGGACGCCGCAGCGAAGTATCCGTGGTCTGCCCTGGACGCCCCGGTGATCCACGGGCAGCGGACCAGCAAGTTCGGCGCCTACGAGGACGACCTCCCCATTTTCAACTGGATCCGGGAGGGTGCGCCGGTCCGCCGGTCCTGCCTGGAGGCGCAGGTCATGGACCTCGCCGACGACATCTCCTACTCCGTGCACGACGTCGAGGACGCGATCGTGGCCGGGCACTTCCAGCTGCGCTGGATGGACAACCCGGACCACCGCGCCCGGGTGGTGGGCTACGCCAAGCAGTGGTACCTCCCGCACAACGATCCCGCCGCCATCGACGCCGCCCTGGGCCGGCTGGAGGCCACTGACGTCTGGGTGCGCGAGGCCGACGGCAGCCGTAAATCCATGGCAGCCCTGAAAAACATGACCAGCCAGCTCATCGGCCGGTTCTGCCAGAGCGCCCTCGAGACGACGCGTGCCGTCTACGGCCCGGAAAACCTGACCCGGTACAACGCCGAACTGATCGTCCCGGACGAGACCGTCATGGAAATCGCCGTGATGAAGGGCCTGGCCACCACGTTCGTTATGACCACCGAGCACCGCCAGCCCATCTACGAGCGCCAGCGCGAGGTACTGCACTCCCTGGTCACCGCGCTGAGCGCCACAGGCGACCGCCACCTCGAACCCATGTTCGCGGCGGACTGGCGGGACGCGGCCGACGACGGCGCACGGCTTCGGGTGGTCATCGACCAGGTGGCGTCGCTGACGGACGGCTCGGCGCTGGCCATGTACGAACGGCTTGTGGGGAGCCTGCCGTCGCTGTGGTGAGGCACGCCATAGGCTGCCCGCCGCCGTCGTACCCCAAGGCTAGGATGGCTTTGTGGCTGGCCTGATCAAACGTGAAGATATCGACGAAGTACGCCAGCGCACGGACATCAAAGAAGTGGTTGACGGCTACGTCACGCTCAAGGGTGCCGGTCTGGGAACCTTCAAGGGCCTGTGTCCCTTCCACGACGAGCGGTCGCCGTCGTTCACCGTCCGCCCGCAGGTGGGCAGGTACCACTGCTTCGGCTGCGGCGAGGACGGCGACGTCATCGCCTTTGTCCAGAAGCAGGACCATACGTCCTTTCATGAAGCCGTGGAGAAGCTGGCCGCGCGCATCGGCTACGAGCTGCGCTATGAGGACGGCGGCACCGGGCCCAACCGCGAAGAAGTGGGCAAGCGTCAGCGGCTCCTGGACGCACACAAGATCGCCGATGAATTCTTCCGCGCCCAGCTGCTGACGCCCGGAGCCGCGGAGGGCCGGAACTTCCTGCATGGCCGCGGCTTTGACCGAGCCGCCGCGGAGCAGTTCGGGGTCGGCTATGCGCCGCAGGGCTGGGACGCGCTCCTCAAGCACCTCCGCGGCCGCGGCTTCACCGATCAGGAACTTAAATTGACCGGGATGTTTTCCGAAGGCAACCGGGGAATTTACGACCGCTTCCGCGGCCGTCTCATCTGGCCCATCCGGGACATCGCCGGCGACACCATCGGCTTTGGCGCCCGGAAGCTCTACGAGGACGACCAAGGCCCCAAATATCTCAACACCCCTGAGACCACGCTCTACAAAAAGTCCCAGGTGCTCTACGGGATCGACCTCGCCAAACGGAACATCGCCAAGGACCGCCAGCTGGTGGTGGTGGAGGGCTACACGGACGTGATGGCCTGCCACCTCGCTGGAATTCCGACGGCGGTGGCCACTTGCGGCACCGCGTTCGGCACCGAACACATCAAGATCGCCCGCCGGCTGCTGTCCGACGACGGTACCGGGGGAGAGGTCATCTTCACCTTCGACGGCGACGCCGCCGGCCAGAAGGCGGCCCTCCGGGCCTTCGAAGAGGACCAGCGCTTCACCGCGCAGACCTACGTGGCCGTGGAGCCCACCGGCGCCGACCCCTGCGACCTGCGGCAGACCCGGGGAGACGCAGCCGTCCGGGACCTCATCAACACCCGCCGGCCGCTGTTCGAATTCGCCATCCGGGCCACACTCAAGCGGCACAACCTGGACACCGTGGAAGGCAGGGTGGCGGCGCTGCGGGAGTCCGCGCCGGTGGTGGCCCAGATCCGCGACGCCGGCATCAGGCCCGCCTACGCCCGTGAACTGGCCGGCTGGCTCGGCATGTCCGTGGAGGACGTCAGCAGCGCCGTCGCCGTCGCCATGAAGCGTGCCGCAGCGGGCCCGCAGGCCGCGCAGGGTGCTGGGGGAGCCGCCCAGGCCCCCGGCGGTGCCCACACCTCGGCGCCCACGCCCCGGGCGGGCGGACCCGGCGTGGCTGCAGGGCCGGCGTCGGGAGCTGTCCCGTCCTACCACCGCCCGGACCCCCGCGACCCCGTGGCGTCCATGGAGCGGCAGGCCCTCGAAGTTGCGCTGCAGGAGCCGGCGCTCCTGGGCGGAGGCATCTGGGAGCGTTTTTCTGCTGCGAGATTCGTCACACCAGCTTTCCAGGCAGTGCATGATGCCATGCGGGCGTCCGGACCCGGGCTCATCGGCGATCCGGTGCGCTGGGTGGAGCAGGTTATGCACGAAGTTCCCGAACCGCTCCGGCCCCTGGTTTCCGAACTCTCCGTGGTGCCGTTGCCCGCAAGCACCGAGGAAGCCGTCCAGAAGTACTGCAGGGACATCCTTTCGCGGCTGTTCGAGCTGCAGATCACCCGGGTGAAGGCGGACAAAATGGGCCAGTTGCAGCGGCTGGATCCGGCCGCTGACCCGGAGGATTTCCAGCGCCTGAACAGGGAACTGATGATGCTGGAAATGGAACGCCGGGCACTGCGTTCGGACGCCTAGGCCCCCCGTCCCTGCCCTGCCGGGGCAGCACCCAGGCCCCGGGTTCACCTCCCGATTTCACTTCCCCGCGGGGCCTTGCTAGGCTTGTACCCGCTTCATTCCTCCTTAGCTCAATTGGCAGAGCATTCGACTGTTAATCGAAGGGTTGCTGGTTCAAGTCCAGCAGGAGGAGCGCGCAGTCCCCGTTCCGGTCATCCGGAGCGGGGACTTTTTTATACCCGGGGAGGGTATTCATTCGCCGCCAGGCCGCCGATTTCCCAAAGCCGCAAAACGTTTGCTAATGTCATACCTGCTTCATTCCTCCTTAGCTCAATTGGCAGAGCATTCGACTGTTAATCGAAGGGTTGCTGGTTCAAGTCCAGCAGGAGGAGCAAACACTAAAAATCCCCGTCCTCCATATGGAGGGCGGGGATTTTTTGCTTGCCCGAAACCGGGCATTGCATCCTGTGGCGGCACCTCAGACAAAGTCCATTTCCACCTGCAGGAAGCGCTCTGCCTCGGCGATGGCGGCCTGGAAGGCCTCATGCTCGGTGGGGGACTTGCGTGGCTCCCGCGGGTGCCACTCGTGCGGTGCGGAGTACACGCGTGTAAAGCCGGAATCCGGTGGCGCGTAGAAGATGCCGAATCGCTGCACCGGCCACTCCGGGGATGTCTCGGGCGCTACCAGCAGGGCCGCGTTGAAGGCGGGGTTGAACCACTGGGCAATGGGCCGGCGCCGGTCCTCGGTGAAGAGGCCTGCGGCGTACAGCGCTGCGGACTGCTCGCCGGTCTGGGCGCACAACCGATCCCACCACAGGGGCAGGATGCCGGTGTCGCACCGTTGCCACGTGGCCGGAAGTGGCGGGTGGTCCTGCCAGTTGGGCACGGACCCATTTTATCGCGGGAAGCCTTCCGGGCGGCAGGGGGCGACGGTGGGCGGTCAGCGAACCCGATGGCGTGCCGAACAGGAAGGTCAGGGACGGTTCCACGGGCCCGGATTGACGCGGTACAGCAACGCCGAGCCGGCGAGCGTGCCCAGGATGATCCCGATGGCTGGATTGCCCAGCGCGCGCCCGGCAAAGTAGCCCACGACGGCTCCCAGCACCGCGCCGAGGAATAGTCCCCGCCGGTTGCGGTGCGGCCTGCGTGTCATAGTCCAACCCTCCGGCCGTCGGCTGGCGCTACGTGAGCCCTGCTGCCGGCCTTGGCGTGATGGCCGGCCATCAGTGGATTGAAGGGACTGTCCGGGGCCGTACGACCAGCCAGAGGGCGGTAATGCCCAACAGGATGCACGCGGCCTGCACGGCGCCCATGGGAGTGGCCGACTCGATCCCCAGCCAACCCACAACGGGGGAGATCAGTCCTGCCATCATGAACGTGGCGGCCCCCAGGAGGGAAGCTGCCGTCCCTGCCTTGTCTCCGTGACTGGCCAGTGCCAGGACCTGGACGCAGGGGAAGGTAAAGCCTGTGCCGAGGATGTAGAACCAGAGAGGCACCATGACTCCCCACAGGTCCAGTCCCAGCTGGTCGAAGAGCACAATCAGGAGGGACATCAGAAACATCCAGGCCGTGGAGCACACCAGGATCCACTGCGGCGGTACCCGCCTGATCAGCCGGGAACTCGTCTGGACACCGGCCACGATGCCCAGGGAGTTGATGCCGAACAGGAGGCCATACTGCTGGGGGGAGAACCCAAACACGTCCTGGAACAGGAACGGGGAGGCGGACAGGTAGGTGAAAAGCCCGGCGAAGTTCATGCCGCCCACCAGCAGGAGCCCCACGAAGATCCTGTCGGTGAAGAGCGCCTTGTAGCGCTGGCCGGCCGTCAGGCCGGACTGGCCGCGTTTCTCCGGCGGGAGGGTCTCACGGACCAGGAAGAGAGCAGCGATGATCACCAGCGTGCCGTAAGAGGCGAGGAACACAAAGATCCCGGGCCAGGGCATGACCAGCAGCAGCTGAGAGCCGATGACCGGCGCCAGGATGGGAGCGAGTCCGTTCACCAGTGCCATCCGGGAGAACATCCGCACCATCGCGTACCCGGAGAACAGGTCCCGGACCATGGCCATGGCCACCACACCGCCGCCCGCAGCGCCGACTCCCATCAGGACACGGAAGAAACCCAGCATTGCGATATCGGTGGAAAGCGCCGCCCCCACCGACGCGGCGATGTGCACGGCGGTGGCAAGAATCAGCGGAAGCCGGCGTCCGAATTTATCGCTGAAGGGGCCCACCACCAGCTGGCCCAGGGCAAAGCCCACGGTTGTCCCTGCCAGCGTCAGCTGGACCTGCGCCTCGTTGACCCCCAGGCTGGCCTCAAGCGCGGGGAACGCCGGCAAGTACAGGTCGATGGTGAACGGCCCCAGAGCGGTCAGGGCGCCGAGCAGGAGGATGTACAGGAGTTTCCGGCGGCGGGTCAGCAGATCGCCCGGATTGGCGGTTATGGTCACGGAGATCAATCCTAGGCCCGATGCATCGCACATTTACAGCGTTGCAGGGCACGCCGTTCCGCATACCCAGAAGTTCGTGCTGAACCTGAATGATAGTTTTGTGGGCGGGGACTGTGCACTTGCACTCTCCCGCAGTACACGGAAGCCGAATCGACCATGCAACCAGTTAGGCGGAACCGATGAGCGGACGTCACAGCGGGCGGACCAGCCAGGGCCTGCGCATCACTGCGCTGCCCAAAACGCTAAAACTCCTTTTTCGTTTGGCCCCCCGCCAGCTCAATGACGAGATCGCCCTCGCCAAGGTTGAAATCAAGCGCAAGGGCATCCAGCTCGGAGTGGCCGCCGCCTTCTTCGTCGTCGCACTGATTTTTGTCACATTCCTCGTGGTGGGGCTTATTGTTGCCGCCATCATGGGGCTGGCCACCATCATGCCGGCGTGGCTGGCCGCCCTTCTGGTCAGCGCCGCGTTCCTCCTTATCGCGATGGTGGGCGGCCTGGTGGGACTCCGGAAGTTCAAGAAGGCCATGCCGCTGGTTCCGGAAGAAACCATCCGGGGGATCAAGCATGACCTCGGAGTCGCCCGCGAGGGCTCGGACTTCAACCCCGCGCTCCTCGATCCGGCGAGCCCGGAGGCGAAGGCCGCCAAGGCCGCCAAGGACGAGGCGGCTGCCAAGGCCAAGGCCGAGAAGGAAGCGAAGGCCGAGGCGCACGACAAGGAATTCCCGCACGCGTCCGAGCCCGAGCTGCGCCGCCGGCTGGATCAGCGCCGGCGCCACCTCACGGAGGTCCGCGACGAGCTGGACACCGAACTGGACATCAAACCGCAGGTCCGGTTCCTTGCGGGTGCATCCCGGGAGAAGCTGAGGGAGGGCCAGGCCCTGCTGAACCACGGCCGGGAAGTCGCCGCACAGCGAATCTCCCGGCTGTCGGGGGAAACCGGTGGGGGAGCCCTCCGCTGGAAGCCGTTGGCCGCATTTGCCGGCGCGGCTGCCGTGTTTGTGGTGCTGCTGCGCAAGCTGCTCAAGAACCCGTAACCCAACACGCCGTGCTGCACACCATGTAAAGAGGAAAGGGGGGACGGGATGAGGTTCATCGGTGCTGGCTCCCGTCCGGGCCGCCCCCAGGTTGACCATGACCTGGTGTTCACGGTCCCCAACGCCCTCACCATCCTGCGGTTCATGGGCGTCCCGCTCTTCATTTGGCTGGTCCTGGTTCAGGAGGACTATGGCTGGGCAGTCGTGGTCCTGGCTGTCATGGCCGGCACCGACTGGGTAGACGGCTATGTGGCCCGCCGCTTCGACCAGGCGTCACGGCTGGGCCGTGTGATGGATCCGATCGCGGACCGGCTGGCGCTGATCGCTGTCGCCGTCACGCTGGTGATCGCCGGGGTGGTGCACTGGCTCTACCTCGCCGCGCTGGTCATTCCCGACGCCGTCCTTCTCGTCCTGACGCTGTCCTTCTTCGGCGGCCACCCGGACCTTCCCGTGAGCCGGATCGGGAAAATCCGGACGGGACTGCTGCTCCTGGGCACCCCCATGCTGGTGCTCTCCAGGCTGGACGTCCCTTTGGCCGGGGCGCTGAACGTAGCGGCCTGGGTGGTGCTGGGACTCGGCCTGGCCGGCCACTGGGTTGCCGCCTATAACTACTTCTGGGCCATTCTGCGGAAGGGCAGGATGCAGTCACATCACGACGGCGGCACCGCCTGATGGTCTGGCTGGCGGTTCTGCTCGCGGTGCTGGGAGCATTCTTCCTGGCCATCGGCGCCCAAAAGCAGGGAAGCGCAGTCAAGGCCGATACCGGCGGGCTGGCGCTGAGTTCCAACGGGTTCCTCCGGCTGCTTCGCAACCCCCGCTGGGTGTTCGGCCTGCTCCTGCTGTGCGCCGGGATGGGAATGAATGCCGTGGCCCTGGTATCCGCTCCGCTGACTGTGGTGCAGCCGATCGGTGCCATTGCCCTGGTGATCACCACCGTGGTCAACGCGCGGGACCAGGACCTGACCATCAACCGGGCAACCTGGGTGGCCATCGCTGCCTGTGTGACCGGATCGGCGCTGTTTGTCCTCCTGGCCGTCAATGTCACACAGGAGAACCATCACGTCAGTTATGACGACGAGCTCACCATCGTGCTGTTGCTGGCCCTCGCCGTGGGAGTTTTCGGCACCCTGGCCGCCATGTTCCGGCACCGGATGAGTGCCTTCGTGTACATCCTGGGCGCCGGCGTCCTGTTTGGCTTCGTGGCCGTCCTGACCCGGATCATTGGCAAGCACCTGCTCGATCCCAACGGACTGGTCCTGCTGAACGTGCAGTGGTACTCCGTGGTGGCGATCGCGGCCGCCGGGGGACTGGGGTCCTACTTTGTCCAGAACGCGTACTCCGGCGGACCGCCGGACCTTGTCATCGCAGGCCTGACTGTCATCGACCCGATTGTGGGAATCGCGATCGGCATCGTCATCCTTGGTGAACTCCGCCCGGACGTCCACGCCGTGATGGCGATTGCCATGGGTACGGCTGCTTCCCTTGCTATCGTTGGGGTGATCGCCCTCTCCAGACACCACCCCGAGGTCACCAAGCGCAAGAAGGATGCGCGAAAGGCCGCGGGCCGGGCGTCGCACTAGCCGATTCGTCCCATTAGCCGATTTTCACTAAGAGGCCCGGCACTACCGTGCCAGCGGCCAACCGGTGCTGTCAGCATCAGCTGCGGCACCGAGACCATCAGGAGCTCTCCACGTGACAACGCCCGCCGACCAGCCTCCCCTGACCATCCTGATCGCCGCGGACACGTATCCGCCCCATATCAACGGTGCCGCCACCTTCGGTTACCGCCTGGCCAAGGGAATGACAGAGCGCGGCCATGACGTGCACGTCCTGGCCTGCCGGGCGGACGACGGCAAGAGCTTCACGGAATTCCGTTCCGAAGCCACGGTGCACCGGCTCCGTTCGCACGGTGTGTGGACCCACGAGTACTTCCGCATCTGCTTTCCCTGGGAAATCAAAAAGGAAATCAGTCTCCTGTTCGACCGGGTGAAGCCCGATGTGGTGCACATCCAGAGCCACTACATGATCGGCGAGCACGTCCTGTACGAAGCCGTGAAACGCGGCGTCAGGGTAGTGGCCACCAACCACTTCATGCCCGAAAACCTCAACCCCTTCCTCCCGTTCCCGCAGTGGTTTAAAACCATCATTGGAAAGATCTCCTGGAAGGACATGGGCAAGGTCATGGGCCAGGCCGACGTCATCACCACACCCACGCCCCTGGCGGCCCAGGCGATGCACCAGCATGCCTTCCTCCGCAAGGTGCTGCCCCTTTCCAACGGCATCGATTCCTCGGCCTATGAGCTGCAGCCCGGCGAAGTCATCGAACGCCACCCGTACCCGACACTGCTGTTCGTGGGGCGGCTCGCGGAGGAAAAGCATGTGGACGTGCTGATTGATGCCCTGTCCAAGACACCCGCGGACATGAACATCCATCTGGAAGTCGTTGGCGGCGGTGAGGTCCGCCCGGCCCTGGAGGCGCAGGTGGAACGGCTGGGACTCGGGGAGCGGGTGAAATTCCTTGGCCTGGCGAGCGACGAGGATCTCCGTGAGGCCTACATCAAGGCTGACCTGTTCTGCATGCCTGGCACCGCCGAACTGCAGTCACTGGTCACGCTGGAGGCCATGTCGGCGTCCACCCCGGTGCTGCTTGCCGATGCCATGGCATTGCCGCACCTCGTCCGTGACGGCGAGAACGGGTACCTTTTCACCCCGAATGACAGCGACGACCTCGCCGCCAAGATCACCCGCGTCCTGCAGCTCCCGGCAGACAAGCTGGCGGAAATGGGCCGGGCCAGCCGCCGGATGGTGGAGCCGCACAGCATGCAGGGGACTCTGCAGACCTTCGAGGACCTGTACCGGGGAGCCGGCTTCGAGGACAAGGTGGTCTGAAGGCATTCCGTGGTTTGCTAGAGTGTTTTTGCCCCGCCGGATCCGAAGTCTGCGAAGACGCGGACCCGCAGGGCACGCGGGGCTATAGCTCAGCTGGTTAGAGCGCGGGACTCATAATCCTAAGGTCCTCGGTTCAAGTCCGAGTAGCCCTACAAACAAGAATCAACATGAAGTCCAAAGGACCGTGGCCCCCAAAAGGCCACGGTCCTTTGGCTTAATCCCCAGGATGCGGTAAGTTACTCACCAGTAACATAGTGGGCCTGCGGGATAGCCATCCCCCGTGGCCCGTCCGTCAGCCCTGAGCCTTTGCGAGGAAACCATGTCCAGGACATCCATTGACATCAACGACCTTCCCTACGCCGACGGTGACTTTTTCGCGTTCGAACAGCTCCTCACCGGGAAGGAACAGGACAGGCTGGCGGAGGTCCGCGAGTTCCTGGCCCGGGAAGTCCGCCCCATCGCCGTGGACTGCTGGAACCGGGGCGAATTCCCGATGGACCTCATTCCCAGGCTGGCTGAGGTAGACCTCGTCAGCCCGGTCAGGCGCCAGGGGCACTCCAACCTCTTCGCCGGCCTGATGCATGCGGAAGTCACCCGGGCAGACACCTCGATCTCGACGTTCATGGGCGTCCATGACGGCCTCTTCACCGGTTCCATCGAGGCGCTGGCCTCGCAGGAACAGCAGGATGCATGGCTTCCGGACATCTATTCGCTCAAGAAGATCGGGGCGTTCGGGCTGACCGAGCCGCTGGGCGGTTCGGATGTGGCCGGCGGGACCCGCACCACTGCCCGGCGCGAAGGGGACTCGTGGATCCTCAACGGCGCCAAACGCTGGATCGGCAACGCCACCTTTTCGGACTGGGTGGTCATGTACGCACGGGACCTCGCGGACAACCAGGTCAAGGGCTTCCTGGTGGACACAAAGCTCCCAGGCTTCAGTGCCACCAGGATTGAAAACAAAATCTCCCTGCGCACCGTCCAGAACGCCGACATCAGCCTGGACAACGTAGTGGTGCCGGACTTCTTCAAGCTCGCCAATGCGAACAGCTTCCGCGACACCAACAAGGTCCTCAAGGTCACCCGCCTTGGCGTGGCCTGGCAGGCGGTGGGCCAGCAGCTGGCAGCGTTCGACGTGGCCCGCCGCTACGCCGTCGAGCGCCACCAGTTCGGCCGGCCGCTGGCATCGTTCCAGCTGGTCCAGAGCCAGCTGGTGCAGATCCTGGGGAATGCCGTCAGCTCCATGGGCATGATGGTCCGGCTATCCCAGCTTGAGGACGCCGGCCAGGCGAAAGACGAACAGTCCGCCCTGGCCAAGGCCTTCACGACGGCCCGGATGCGCGAAAGTGTCGCCATCGGGCGCAGCCTCCTGGGCGGCAACGGGATCGTCACCGACTTTGAAATGGCCAAGATCTTCGCCGACGCCGAGGCCATCTATTCCTATGAAGGCACCCATGAGGTCAACACGCTGGTGACGGGCCGCGCCATCACGGGCATTTCCGCGATCGTTTAGGCGCGCGGACGGTCAAAGGGTCCTGAGACCCCGTTCTGTTGCTGCTGCCCTAGCCGCGGGTCACGGGGAGCAGGATGGACGGCCGGAGGTCCAGCACAAATCCGAGCGGATCCAGGTACTCCTCGCCGCGCCGGACGCCCCAGTGGAGGCAGGCCCTGGTGCCGCAGTGGCCCGGCAGCAGGGTGCCGACCGCATCCCCCTTGGCCACCCTGTCGCCGGTCTTCAGGGAGCTCTCCACCGGTTCGAAACTGCTCCGGAGACCGTTCCCGTGATCGATGGTGATCACGGGCCGGTCAACCACCACTCCCACGAAGCTGACGGTTCCGGACTCCGGTGTGGTGACCGGAATGCCGTCGTACGCTGCTTCGAGGTCCACGCCGCGGTGCCCGCTCATCCACGGCTTGTCCGGGGGATCGAACGCGCGCAGCACTCCGGGCGTGGGCGTGAGCGGCCACTCCCATGACGGGTGGCCCGGTGCTGGTTCGGCAGGTGCCGAAACGACCGCGGGCGGGGCCCCCGGGACCGGGGCCGGACCG
Source organism: Arthrobacter sp. (assembly GCA_035254945.1). Classification (GTDB taxonomy): domain Bacteria; phylum Actinomycetota; class Actinomycetes; order Actinomycetales; family Micrococcaceae; genus Arthrobacter. The sequence goes on from DATFAE010000306.1 coordinate 15,543, forward strand.
GCGGAGAGCACCTCGCCTGCCGGAGTGACGGACGCCGGAAGCAGCAGGACCGCGGCGAGCAACGCTGGAGCTTTCATCTGCCCAGCATGCCGCTGCCCTTCAGCCAGCGGCAGGGGCCGTTGCGGCCATGTGGAAAACTGTCCGCGGCGCCCTCCGCCCTGTCAGTCGGAAGAGGGTGCCTGTAGTACACTTGACGGAGCAGTTTGCTGTGCCCTCAACGTTTGTCGTGTCAGCGGTGAAAACCGCCCGTCCGGCCTGCGTCAGCACGTCTCATTCAGAGGTGCGGGGGAGCAGCGGCTGACTACGCGCATCCAGCCCTCCTCATCTGTTGCCCCCCGGCTTCTGTGTGAGGAGGATTGTGCCTCCCTCGGTCAGGACCCCATGGCCCTGATGGGAAGTGCAATGGATGCCAGGAGCACGGTCCGTCCCGGACCACGCTAAAACAACCGTCAACTATTGGCAGGGTAAGAGGGCCTGAGGGCCTTCTCATGAATGACCTGCCGGAAGGAGCGCCGGCATGCCCGTCGTAACTATGCGCCAGCTGCTTGACAGCGGCGTCCACTTTGGACACCAGACCCGCCGTTGGAACCCGAAGATGAAGCGATTCATCTTCACGGAACGCAATGGCATCTACATCATTGACCTCCAGCAGTCGCTGTCCTACATCGACCGCGCCTACGAGTTCGTCAAGGCCACCGTTGCACACGGCGGCACCGTACTCTTCGTCGGCACCAAGAAGCAGGCCCAGGAAGCAATTGCTGAGCAGGCTACCCGCGTTGGCCAGCCGTACGTGAACCAGCGCTGGCTCGGCGGTATGCTGACCAACTTCCAGACCGTCTCCAAGCGCATCCAGCGCATGAAGGAACTGGAAGAGATCGACTTCGACGACGTCGCCGGCTCTGCATACACCAAGAAGGAACTGCTGCTCCTTCGCCGCGAACTCACCAAGCTTGAGACCAACCTCGGTGGTATCCGCAACCTGACCAAGGCACCCTCCGTGCTCTGGATCGTGGACACCAAGAAGGAACACCTTGCTGTTGACGAAGCCAAGAAGCTGAACATCCCGGTTGTTGCCATCCTGGACACCAACTGCGATCCCGACGAAGTCGACTTCCCGATCCCGGGCAACGACGACGCCATCCGCTCCGTGAACCTGCTGACCCGCGTTGTCGCCGACGCCGTTGCAGAGGGCCTGATCGCCCGCAACCAGCGCGCCACGGGCACCACGGAAGCTCCGGAAGAGCCGCTGGCTGAATGGGAGCGCGAACTCCTCGAAGGCAGCAAGGCTGAAGAGGCTGCCGCTCCGGCCGCTGCAGAAGCTGCTGCCCCGACTGCCGAGGAAGCCCCGGCTGCCGAGGAAGCCCCGGCCGCTGCCGAGGCTCCCGCCGAAGACGCCGACAAGTAAATCCGGATTCCCGGTGCTGCCAGCAGCACCGGAACTGCTGACAGGACGGCGGCCCACCAAGTGGGCTGCTGTCCTGTCGGTCCGTACACCACATACATTTTCTAGACAGAGGGGTTCACATGGCGAACTACACTGCCGCTGATATCAAGGCTCTGCGCGAGCGCACAGGCGCCGGCATGATGGATGTCAAGAAGGCTCTCGACGAAGCCAACGGCGACGCCGAGAAGGCCATCGAAATCATCCGCATCAAGGGCCTCAAGGGCGCGACCAAGCGTGAAGGCCGCTCCACCGCCGAAGGCCTGGTGGCCGCGAAGGTCACCAACGGCGTCGGCGTGATGATCGAGGTCAACTGCGAGACCGACTTCGTGGCCAAGGCTGACAAGTTCATCCAGCTCGCCGACAAGGTCCTGGCCGTGGCTGTGGAGTCCGGCGCAGCCGACCTCGACACCCTCCTGGCCACCGACGTCGACGGCAAGCCGCTGTCCGAGGTCGTCGTCGAAGAAGGCGCAGTCCTGGGCGAAAAAGTTGTTGTCCGCCGCATCTCCCGCATCGAGGGCGCAACGGTCGACGCTTACCTGCACAAGACCTCCAAGGACCTCCCGGCCCAGGTCGGCGTCCTGTTCGCTGTCGACGGTGAAGGCGAAGCCGCCACCACCGCCGCGCACGACGTTGCTGTCCACGTGGCCGCCATGGCCCCGAACTACCTGACCCGCGAGGACGTTCCGTCCGAGCTGGTCGAGTCCGAGCGCCGCATCGCCGAGGAGACGGCCAAGGCTGAAGGCAAGCCCGAAGCTGCCCTCACCAAGATTGTTGAAGGCCGCGTGACCGGCTTCTACAAGGGCGAGGTCCTGGTTGACCAGGCATTCGCCAAGGATGCCAAGAAGTCCGTGGCACAGGTCCTCGAAGAGGCCGGCGTCAAGGCTACTGCCTTCACGCGTTTCCGCGTCGGCTCCTAGTCGAACCTGCAAGGGGGTGGCCACTTCGGTGGCCGCCCCTTTTGCATGCACCGGGCCAAACGCCGGATGAGACCTTTGGCCGCCCGGCAGGATAACCTTTTTTCAGAGTTCACGAACGGGAAGGCACCCATGGAAGCCGTCAATACGTCCAACCAGTCGGAGAAGAGCAGGCGCCGCGTCCTCCTGAAGCTCTCAGGTGAGGTCTTCGGCGGCGGAAAGCTGGGCGTTGATCCCGAAACCGTCCGCGACGTCGCCAAGCAGATCGCGGCCGCTGTCCCCGAAGTGGAAGTTGCCATCGTGGTCGGCGGCGGTAATTTCTTCCGCGGCGCCGAACTGTCCCAGAGCGGCATGGACCGCTCCCGGGCCGACTACATGGGCATGCTCGGCACCGTGATGAACTGCCTTGCCCTGCAGGACTTCCTTGAACAGGCCGGCGTCGAAACCCGGGTCCAGAGCGCCATCACCATGGGCCAGGTCGCCGAGGCCTACATTCCCCGCCGTGCCATCCGCCACATGGAAAAGGGCCGCGTGGTCATCTTCGGTGCCGGCGCCGGACTGCCCTACTTCTCCACGGACACCGTAGCCGCGCAGCGGGCGCTTGAGGTCCACGCAGACGTGGTCCTGATGGCCAAGAGCGGCGTTGACGCCGTATACACGGCCGATCCCAAGAAGGACCCCACCGCCGAACGGCTCGAGACCCTCAGCTACGACGACGCGCTCCGCCGTGACATCCGCGTGATGGACCAGACCGCCATGACCATGTGCAAGGACAACGACCTTTCGATGGTGGTCTTTGGCATGGAGGGTGAAGGCAACGTCACCCGCGCCATTCTGGGTGAGAAGCTGGGCACGCTGGTCACTGCCTAGCTACGGCTAGGATGTTTTCAGGACAGTTCCGTCCCTGCCTTTGCGGGCAGGGGCGGAATCAGGAACAGAGAACCACGTGAGTGCATGGAACCGGGGTCCCGGACGGCACCAGAACTTTCAGGAGAGACCGTGATTGAAGAAACCTTGCTCGAGGCCGAAGAAAAGATGGACAAGGCA
>DATFAE010000307.1:0-17086 GCA_035254945.1 Arthrobacter sp.
AGGCGCTTTCACGCGGGCTGCCGGGCACTGCCCACTGACCCGCCCCGCCGCAGTCGTGGGGCACTTCGACACGGACACGCCGCCACTTGAGCCCGCGCCGGCCCTCATCGGCGCCAATCTGCCCCACGACGGCGGCCCTGCAGTTTGTGACGCAGCGTTACCTTACGTGAACTGGTGTTTCCGCCGCCGTTGTTGGTCAATGTGACGCGGCCCTACCGTTGATTCATGGCAATTCAGGATATTTACCCCACGGCACTGCGGCTGCTCGGCCGCCCCGTGCTGGTGGTGGGCGGCGGCCCCGTGGCTGCGCGCCGCGCCAAGGGGCTGCTCGACGCCGGTGCCCGGGTCACCGTCGTGGCTCCCGTTGCCTGCACCGCGCTCCAGGAACTGGCCGACGCCGGCCTCCTCACCTGGGAGCCGCGCACTTACCGTCCGTCCGACGTCGACGGCGTCTGGTTCGTCCAGACCGCCACGGGCGATTCCGCCGTGGACACCCAGGTTTCAAAAGACGCCGAGGCGCAGCGCATCTGGTGCGTCAACGCCTCGGACCACGAGGCCTCGGCCGCCTGGACGCCCGCCGTGGCCGTTGTGGACGACATCCAGATCGCCGTGAACGCCGGGGGAGACCCGCGCCGGGCGATGGCCCTGCGGGACGCCGTCGCCACCGCACTGGAGACCGGCGACCTTCCGCTGCGCCGCCGCCGCGCCCCAAAGGACGCAGGTTCCGTGGCCCTGGTGGGCGGCGGGCCCGGCGATACCGGCCTCATCACCGTCCGCGGCCGCCGGCTTCTGGGCCAGGCCGACGTCGTCGTGGCGGACCGCCTTGGGCCGCGCGAATTGCTCAACGAACTTGCCCCGGACGTCCGCGTCATCGAGGTGGGCAAGACCCCAGGGAATCATCCGGTGCCGCAGGCCGAGATCAACCGGATCCTCGTCGAGGAAGCACTCAAAGGCAACCGCGTGGTCCGGCTCAAAGGCGGCGACCCCTACGTCCTGGGCCGCGGCGGCGAGGAAGCCGAACACTGCCGGCAGCGCGGCGTCGAGGTTGAAGTGGTTTCCGGTGTCACGTCCGCGATCTCCGTTCCCGCAGCAGCCGGCATCCCCGTCACGCACCGCGGCCTGGCTAAGGGCTTCAGCGTGGTCACCGGACATGAGGAACTGTCCGAGGTGCCCGCCCGCCCTGACCACACCATCGTCCTGCTCATGGGCGTTGGTGCCCTCCGCGAATCAGCTGCTGCGCTGGCTGGCGCCGGTTTGCCTCAGGACACTCCAGTTGGCATCGTTGAGAACGGCTATCTGCCGAATCAGCGCGTGACCATCGGCACGCTCGGTTCCATCGCCGACCAGGCGGAAGCCGCCGGCGTCGCAAATCCCGCCGTCATTGTGATCGGCGACGTGGTGCGCGTGAGCCCCTTCGCGCCGTCGCACTTCAAGACCGCCGACTACAGCACCACCAGCCCGAACAAGCCCCGTACCACCCGAGTTCTAGCCCCCTGAAACCCATCGATTGCTCCGCAACCGCCCTTATGAGGCCTCAAAAGGGCCATTACGGAGCAACCGATGCAGAAGAAAAGGAACACAGCCGTGTCAACCAGCACCACCGTAGGATCTGCCGAGCGTCCGCTGCGCGTTGCCGTTGTGGGCTCCGGCCCGGCCGGCGTCTACGCCGCGGACATCCTCACCAAGAGCGAAGCCGTCAAGAGCGGCGAGCTGACCGTGAGCATCGACCTCTTTGACCGCTACCCGGCACCCTACGGCCTGATCCGCTACGGCGTGGCCCCGGACCACCCCCGCATCAAGGGCATCGTCAACGCCCTGCACAAGGTCCTGGACCGGGGAGACATCCGCTTCTTCGGCAACGTGGACTATGGCACGGATCTGACCATCGAGGACCTCCGCACCCACTACGACGCCGTCATCTTCGCCACCGGCGCCATCAAGGACGCGGACCTGAACATTCCCGGCATCGAGCTGGACGGCTCCTACGGCGGCGCGGACTTCGTCTCCTGGTACGATGGCCACCCCGATGTCCCGCGCGAATGGCCGCTGGACGCGAAGGAAATCGCCGTGATCGGCAACGGCAACGTGGCCCTGGACGTGGCCCGTGTCCTGTCCAAGCACGCCGATGACCTGCTGGTCTCCGAAATCCCGGACAACGTCTACGCCGGATTGAAGAACTCGCCTGTCACTGACGTGCACGTCTTCGGCCGCCGCGGCCCCGCCCAGGTCAAGTTCACCCCGCTGGAGCTGCGCGAGCTGTCCCACTCCAAGGACGTGGACATCATCCTCTACGCCGAGGACTTTGAGTTCGACGAGGAATCGGACCGCCTGATCCAGAGCAACAACCAGGTCAAGACCATGGTGGGCACGCTCACCAACTGGATCGCCGAGCAGCCCGAGGACCTCTCCGAACTCAACGCTTCCCGCCGCCTGCACCTGCACTTCCTGCACAGCCCGGTGGAGATCTACGACGACGCCGAGACGCCGGGCAAGGTTGCCGGCATGAAGTTTGAGCGCACCGAGCTGGACGGCACGGGCAACGCCCGCGGCACCGGCGAGTTCGTGGACTACCCGGTGCAGGCCGTCTACCGCGCGATCGGCTACTTCGGTTCGGCGCTGCCGGAGATCGAGTTCGACCACACGAAGGGTGTTGTCCCGAACGACGGCGGACGCGTCCTGGATGCCGCCGGCACCCACGTGCCCGGCATCTACGCCACCGGCTGGATCAAGCGCGGCCCGGTCGGCCTGATCGGCCACACCAAGGGCGACGCCCTGGAGACCGTGACCTACCTGCTGGAGGACCGCGAAAACCTGCCGGTTGCCGCCGTACCCGCGGAGGACGCCGTCGTCGAGCTCCTCGACGCCCGCGGCGTGAAGTTCACCAGCTGGGAAGGCTGGCTGGCCCTGGACGCGCACGAACTCGCCCTCGGCGCGGCCGCCACCGAAGCCGGCGGATCCCACGGCGTAGAGGTCAAGCGTGAGCGCATCAAGGTGGTGCCGCGCGAGGACATGGTTGCCATTTCCCGCGACGGCGTAGCCGCGAACGTCTAGCACTCACCACCTAAAGCAACGCGGGGTCACTTCTGGCCCGATAAACACGGTTTATTGGGCCAGAAGTGACCCCGCGTTGCTTTAGCCCGGCAGGACTAACCCCCCGCGCCGCCGGCGGCCATCAGCTCCAGCCGGCTCAGGGTTTCGCGGTTCCGGACGTCGATCATCGGGTCCCGCAGCACCTTCGGCACCAGCTTGCCCGGTCCGCGGATGGCGTCCTCGGCGATGGAGACCAGGCATTGGGTGCCCCGGTCCTCCAGGGTGATCACCACTTTGGCTTCGCCCAGCGGCCAGCCGCGTGCCACCAGTTCCAGCGAGCGGCCGGGTACGACGGCGGCAACCCGGGTGCTGTCGTTGATCACCAGTGGCCAGGCGCCCACCGAGTGGTGGAGCCTTGAGCCGGCTTCGGGCCAGTGCGCGTCGACGGCCCGGATGCGGGAGGCGCCCACCACCCAGCCGGAGTACAGCCACCCGTCGGCGATCACCTTCCAGACGACGTCGGCCGGGGAATTGAACAGGCGGCTCACGGTTGACATGGCTTTCCTTCCATTGTTGGTCACATCCGGCCAAATCGGGCGCGGACCAGCGCAAATATGCCGTAGCAGACGAAGCCCGCCCCGATCGCGACGAGCAGGTACGGGCCGAACGGGTGGTCGCGGAGCGCCTTCAGGCTCCCGTCCAGCCCCGTGGATTCTTCGGGACTGTGCTTGCCGGCTGCGATGACAAACAGCAGCCCGGCCAGGTTCAGCGCCACGCCCTTGGCCACGTGGCCGGCGACCCCCAGCGAGTCGATCAGGTGGCCCCGCCGGGTGCCTTCAAACCGGTGGAGCTCCTCCTTGAAGCCGCGCCGCAACCCCTTCACCACAAAATAGACACCGATGCCCATGATGGTCAGGCCGACCGCCACAAGCAGCGGCAGCCCCAGCGGTGCGTTCAGCAGTGCGGTGCTGAAGTCCCGGGTGGAGTCACCCGAGTCGCCGCGCATGCCGATGGCGAATCCCGCAAAGCTGAGCCCCACGCTGCCGTAGGCGACGGCCAGGAATCCAGAGGAGACCAGCTTTGCCAGCCGCTTCGGACCGGGCCGGTGGCGTGCCCGGAGCGTCGCCTCACTCAGCTGCCACAGCGCCAGGCCGGTGCAAGCAATGACACAGGCCCACAGCACGGCCGGTCCCCATGGGTTCGCGGCCAGCTGCTCGATGGCGCCGGTGGCCTCCGCCTGCCCGGGCTGGCCAAAGGCCAGGGCGATGGCGATGGCGCCAACGATGATGTGGAGCAGGGCCATCACGGCAAATCCCGAGCGCGCCACAACATCGAGCGCCTTGGTATCGGACGCCTCCTCGACGGCGTCTGCCGCCTCGCTGATGCTGGACTCCCCGTCTGCCATGGGTCAGCCGTTCATGGGCCCTTCGGCGTGCAGCTTTTCGGCCCCGGGGCCTTCCACGTGAACCGTGCAGCGGACCACGAGCTTGCCCGGAGCGTGGTCCAGCTCCACCAGGCTGTCATTCGCACTGAGGGCGGTGAAGACTTCGGAGCCTGCCACCACCGTGACGCCCTTGGCTTTGGCTGTCGCCGCAGCGTTCGCCAGCGCTTCCTTTTCAAGGCCTGCCATGTACGCGGTGTCATCTTCACGGGCGGGGTCGCCGAAAGCCCAGCCGAATAAGGTCCCAGTGGTTTCCATGGCGACGATATTACGCGTAAGTGGGCTTGAAGTCGGGGTTTCGTAACATTAGTAAGTGTGCTTACCATGGGCTGACCATGACCTTAATGGGACACGGCAAGTGAAGACCGCAGCAGCGGCATTTCGGAACCAGTTCGACGTTAGGAAACAACATCATGGCAGGAAATCTTGTTGCCCGGTCCGTTCACGATCTGAGCGCCGCGGCATGGTTCGGCGGTTCGCTGATGGGAGCGATCGGGTTGAACGGCGCAGCCGCGGAGGCGAAGGATCCGTCTGAACGCACGCGGCTTTCCAGTGCCGGCTGGATGAAGTGGGCGCCGGTCCAGACGGCTGCTTTCGCCTCACACCTGCTGGCAGACCTGGCCATCGCGTGGGAGAACAAGGGCCGCATTGCCAAGCAGGAGGGCGTGGCCCGGGACACCGTGGTCAAGACGGCGGTGACGGTGGCGGGTGCGGCGGTGACGCTTTACGCCGGCATGCTTGGCAAGAAGGTGGAGAAGCTTGCCGATGAGGGCGCGCGCGGCGCCACAGAGCCCAGGCCGGAAGCGTCGGATGAGCTGAAGACGGCCCAGCAGCAGCTCAAGATGCTGCAGTGGGCCATCCCGGCCTTCGCGGCAGCGGTCATCATCCTTGGCGCCAAGCACGGTGAGATGCAGCGGCCCAAGAACGTGTTCGCCGGCCTTCGCTCCTGACCAGCCACCAAGACGGCGCGAACGTACAGTTGAGGCCCTCACCAAAGGGCCCCAAGTGTACGTTCGCGCTGGTGGAAGTACGACGGCGGGCCGGCACCCAGGTGCCGGGCCGCCGTCGGGCGTTCCCTCGGGCCGTCGGGCGTTCCCTCAGGACCCCTGGACGGGCTGGCTGTTGGGCGGCGGAAGGTCCGGGTTCATGTCCTCCACGTTCGGATCCTCGGCGGTCCAGACCTGGATGATGGCCCAGACAACGGCGGCCAGCGGGACGGACAGCACCGCGCCCACGATGCCGGCCAGGATGGTACCGGCAGTCAGTGCCATCAGGATCACCAGGGCGTGGAGCTGCAATGACTTGCCCATGACGACCGGCTGCAGGAGGTCGCCCTCCAACTGGTTGACGGCGATCACCACGGCCACGACGATCAGCGCTACCACCGGGCCGTTGGCCACCAGCGCAACCAGGGCGGCGAGAATGCCGGCAACGGTGGCACCCACCAGCGGGATGAACGCGGTGATGAACACAACGATGGCCAGCGGGAAGGCCAGCGGGACCTGCATGATCAGCAGCGCCGCACCGATGGCCACGGTATCCACCAGGGCCACGATGGCGGTGCCGCGGACGTATCCGCCCAGCACCTCCAGGGTGCGGCTGCCAACGCGGCGCAGCTTCGCTTCACGCCTGCCGGTGAACGGCCGGAGGAAGAAGTTCCAGATCTTGGAGCCGTCCTTGAGGAAGAAGAACAGGATCACCACCATGAGGCTGGCGCCGGCGATGAATTCGGTCACCACCGAGAGCCCGGTGATGGCGCCTGAGCGGACCTGGCTGCTGGTGGCGAACTGCACGATCCCTTCCCGCGCCTGGTCCAGTTGCTCCTGCTCGATGGGCACGGGTCCGGTGAGCAGGAACTTCTCCAGCTCGTCCAGCCCGGAAGAGGCCTGCTGCGCAAGTTCTCCCCACTGGTTTCGGACCGAGAAATAGATCACGGTGGAAACCCCGGCGAGCAGGAGAAGCAGGCCGATGAAGGCGATTCCGGTCGCCAGCCCGCCGGGGATTCCGCGGCGCCGCAGCATGTTCACGAACGGGCCGATCGCGGCGGCCAGGATCAGTGCGATCAGGACCGGAATAACCAGGAGCTTGATCTGCATCAGGCCATAGACCGAGACAACGGCCACGGCCAGGATCAGCAGGACCTGGGCGGAGCGGATGCCTACCCTGCCCAGTCCGTCGGCCCACAGTGCGCCGGCAGGCCTGGATTGGCTGGTCCGGCTCAGGTACGTGGGCTCCTGCCCGGCCAGATCACCTGCTGTTGCCGGCTGCGGGTTCTCACTGCCCGGCCCGCGTTCGTTCAGGCGTGTCGCTCGCGCCATGGGAACTCCTCGTCGTCGGCGGGTGCCTGGGTGCGGATGCGCACCGCAGGCGTAATACCCTCAGTCAGATAGTAAGCTTACTGACCGATTGAAGCCCGGCGAAACCCCTGTGCCGGCGTCAGGCGCCCAGCCACTCCGCGCAGGAGTTCAGGTTGCGGTGGACGCTTGCCACGGCGGCGTCCGCGTCGCGGGCCTCGATGGCGTCCACCAGAACGCCGTGGCCCTCGTGCGGGAGCCCCTCAAAGCCGGCGCGGGGCTGCTGCTTCAGCAGGTCGTCGTGGAAGACGGCGCCAAAGCTGACGTACAGCTCGTGCAGCAGTGGGTTCCCGGAAGCCTGGGCGACGCGTTCGTGGAAGCCCCAGTCGGCGCGGGCCCACGCCGCGTAGTCGGCCGCGCGCCAGGCCTCATCCCGCTCGGCGAGCAGGGCACGCAGGGCGGAGACGTCGTCGGCCGTGGCGTTCTTCGCGGCTAGGCGGGCGGCCTGGGTGTCCAGCCCCACGCGCACCTCCAGGATGTGCTTCTCGGTGTGGTCCAGGTACATCCGCCGCGCCGCGCCGGACATCTCACTGGTGGCGCGGACGTAGGTGCCGTCCCCGCGCCGGACCTCCAGCATGCCGCTGTGCGCCAGGGCCTTCACCGCCTCCCTGAGCGTCCCGCGGGAGACGCCGAGCCTGGCCATCAGTTCGGGCTCGGACGGAATCCGCTGCTGCAGCGGCCACTCGCCCGAGTGGATCATGGCCCGCAGCTTGGCGGTTATTTCGTCGGCCAGGGGCTGGCGGTGCGAGGTGCTCAGGGTCATGGCGGCCTACTTCCTCTTCGTGGCCGGGCGGCCGCTGATCAGGTGCGCAACAACAATCTGGACCAGGGCCAGGCCCAGGAGGATGGACAGCGGCAGGGTCCAGCCGCCGGTGGCGCTGTGCAGGAGGCCGGTGCCGAACGGGCCCGCCGTGGCCAGCAGGTAGCCGGTGGACTGGGCCAGGGTGGACAGGGCCGTGGTCTCCGCGGTGCTCTCGCCGCTGCGGCTGATCATCACCATCACCAGCGGAAAGATGCCGAGGCCGAATCCCAGCAGGACGGCCGGGATCACGGCAAGAGATACCGGCAGGAACAGCAGCAGGGCCACGCCCGCGGCCATGGTTACGCTGGCCAGGTAGAACGCCGGGCGCAACATCCGCGGCCGCGATCCGATGGCGATCAGCACCATGCCCGCGGGCACGGAAACCAGCTGCATCAGCCCGTACATCAGGCCGCTCGCCGACGCGCTGAGCCCCATGGTGGTAAGCATGTACGGGAACCAGCTCAGCAGGGCATAGGCGAGCAGTGCCTGCAGGGTGAAGATCGCGGTGAGGAGCAGGCCCTTCCGGGTGCGCAGCAGCGGCCACGGCGAGATGCGGCCGGCCTTGCCCCGGTTGCTGTTGCGGTGGGCGTGGAGCGCAACGGGAAGAAAGCCCAGGAACGCGGCCACCGCCATGATGCCGATCGCGCCGACAGCGGCCGACGGGGAGCCCAGGGCCTGGGCAAGCGGGACTACAGCCACGGCGGTGACGGTGGCGCCGGTGGTCATGGTTACCGTATAGAGCGCCGTCATCAGTGACGTTTTGTGGGCGAAGTGCTCGCGGATGAAGGACGGCATGGCCACGTTGCAGACCGCCAGCCCGGACATGCCCAGCACCGTGCCGGCAACCAGCGCGCCCGTCGCCGGGATGCCGCGGATCAGCAGGCCGCCTGCCAGCATCGCCAGCGCCAGCAGGATGGCCTTCTCCACGCCCAGCCGGCCGGTGAGCCAGGACGTGCCAGCGCCTGCCACCGCGAAGCACAGCGTGGGAATCGAGGGAATGACCGATGCCACCAGCGGTCCGTAACCCAGCACCAGCTGCAGGTCGTGCAGCAGCGCGGACGCCCCGGTGATGCCGGCGCGCAGGTTCAGTCCGATCAGCACCAACGCGATCACGCCCAGCACGACGGCGGTGCGCGGTTTGGGCGTGGACGATTCCAGTGCGTTGGGTGCTGAGGCGGCGGCGGTGGTCATCCCTCAAGGTTAGACGTTAGACGTTTGATGTCTCGAGTTTTGTGGCTAACCTCTCCCGGCCGTTAACCTCCGGGAATAGACTCGTGGCCACGGCATGTCCGGACAGCCTGGTCCGGACCCGCCGCACTGACGCGGAAGGACGGCCCGTTGTGGTTTCCCAGGGAGTCGAGATCGAAAAGAAGTACGACGTCGGCGAAGCGGCCGAAGTGCCGCAGCTGACCGGGGTGCCGGGAGTGGCGCGCGTCGGGGAGCCGCGGACCGCAACCCTGGATGCGGTGTATTTCGATTCGGACCGGCATACGCTCGCGTCCCGCCGGATGACCCTGCGGCGGCGCACCGGCGGTGCCGACGCCGGGTGGCACCTGAAGCTGCCGCCGGAACCTTCCGCCGGGACGGCTGGGGGGACGGCTGATTCAGCACCCCGGGAGCGGCGCGAGCTTCATGAACCGCTGGGCCAGCCCGACGTCGTGCCTGACCGGCTGCTCGCACACCTCCGCGCCTACCTGCGCGGGGAGGACGTGGTACCGGTGGTCAGGCTGGAGACCCGGCGGACCACCTACCCCCTGTACGCCGAGGATGGCACGCACCTGGCGGATCTCGCCGATGACAGGGTGGGCGCGGAGCTGCTCGGCACCCCGGCCGGCCCCGGCCATACGGAGCAGTGGCGTGAGTGGGAACTGGAACTCGTCCATGGCGGCGCGGAGCTCTTCCCGGCGGCGGAGCCCGTCCTGGCCGATGCAGGGGCGAAGCCGTCAGAACACGCGTCAAAACTCGCGAGGGCGCTCGCCGCAGGACCGGACCAACGGATTGCCGATGAGCCACCCGGAGAGGTGCCGGGCAAGAAGTCGCCTGCCTCCGCCGTCGTCACGGCCTACCTTGCCGCACAGATCGGGGAGATCCTGGCGCACGATCCCGGTGTCCGGCTGGAGGAGCCCGAAGCGGTGCACGACATGCGCTCGGCCACGCGCCGGGCCCGCTCCGTGCTCTCGGCCAACCGCCGGCTCTACAGTGCCGTGGCGGTCCGGCGGCTGTGCGATGAACTCAAATGGCTCGGCCAGATTCTCGGGGAACCGCGCGACGCCGAAGTCATGCTGGACCGGCTCCGCGGCCACATCGCTGACCTGCCGCCGGAGGAGGCCGCCGCGGCAGTGAAGGACCAGCTGGAGAATGAACTCGGCGACGGGCTCAACACCGCTTACCGGAAACTCCAGGGCACGCTTTTGTCGGAGCGCTACTACCGGCTCCTGGATGACCTGGAACGTTTCCGCGACCAGCCGCCGGCCAGGCCGGGGGCGGATGCGCCGGCCCGCAAAGTGGCCGGGAAGTTGGTGGATAAGGCCGCCAAACGGCTGCGCCGGTCGCACAAGGCGGCCCGGGATGCGCGGCGGGGCGCCCCGCACGAAACAGCGCTGCACCAGGTCCGCAAGGATGCCAAGAAGCTGCGGCACGTGGCGGAATCAGTGGTGCCGGTGTACGGGAAGCGCGCCGCGAAGGTCGCCAAGGCCGCGCGCCGGCAGCAGCAGGCCCTGGGCGACTTCCACGACAGCGTCATCGCCCGGGACCTGCTGGGGGAGTGCGTCGTCGCCCCGGATGTCCCCGAGCCGATGGCCGCAGCGTATATGACGCTGCGGACCCGGCAGATACAGCTCGCCGCCGCCGCCGAGGCGACATACGGAAAAGCCCGGAAGAAGTCGAAGAAGAGGCTCAGGCGGGGCGTGCTGTAGGCGGACGGGTCGAGTGTCCGGCTTTGGCGCCCACCACTCACTGCAACGCGGGTCACTTAACGCCCAATATGGCCCGTTCTTTGGGCATTAAGTGACCCCGCGTTGCTGTTGGGAGGGGGCTACTTGCCTTGCCGGCCGCCGAGCCGGGCAACCGCCAGGGCCAGCCACAGCTGCACCCTGTCGGCCGTGACCGAGGGGTCGTAGCCGGTCAGCTCGGTGATCTGGGCCAGCCGGTAGCGCACGGTGTTCCGGTGCAGGGTCAGGGCTTCGGCGACGGCGGCCACGGAACCGTTGTTGTTCAGGTAGCTTTCCAGCGTGGTCATCAGTTCCGCGCCGTGGGCGGAGTCGAAGGCCCGCAACGGATTGAGGGACTCGTTGGCCATGTCCGCCAGCGGGACGTCCTCGCTGGCCAGCAGCAGCGAAGTCAGGCTCAGGCGTTCCGGTTCGTTCACCGGCAGGCCATGGCTGGCTGCGTCGCGGGCCTCAAAGTAGCTCCAGCGCAGGCCGTTGGGCTTGGTGTAAGCACCGCCGATGCCGATCGTCGCGTGGATCCCCGCCTCGGCCAGGTGGTCGCTGAGTTTGCGGGCCAACGCAGGTGCCGCGCCGCCGTCGTCGTTTATCACCACCACCAGGTCCTTCCCGACGACGGCGGCCACCGCGTTCTCCAAAGGCTGCGGCACCGAGGTGCTCACCAGGGCCTTGTGATGCGCGGCGGATACCGCCAGCAGCACCACGTTCTTGCGGGTGCTGTTCAGCCCCACGCCGGCAAGCCGGCGCTGTGCTTCGCTGGTTTCCAGCGCGCCGTGGATGACATCCTCCAGCACCTGCCCGCACAGGGCGCGCTGCGACTGGCGCTGTTTGACCATGTTGTTCAGCTCGACGCTGATCAGGTTCTGGGCGTAGCCGATGATGCCCGAATCCTCGACCGGCTGGCGGACCCACAGCGTGCAGGCATCGCGCCGGCCGGTGGGGATGGGATAGGAGGCCCAGGTGTCCGCGGAGGGGTGGTCCGTGCTGCTGTTGTACAGCTGCGCAGTGAACTGGGTGAGGGCGATGTCGGTCCGGAGCATGCTCCCCAGGTGCTTCAGCAGCTCGGCCAGGCCGCCGCCGGTGAGGAGCGCCCTGGCCAGGACCTGGTGCCCGGCGATCAGCCGCTCCAGCTTCGAGTAGTGGTCCGCGGACTGGGCGTCGGCCACCAGTTTGCCGATCGCGATGAACGGCGTCTCGTACGGGACCTCCACCATGGGCAGGCCCCACCGGTTGGCCTCGGCGATCATGGCCGGCGGTACGGCGTCGTGCGAGAGGCCGATGCCGAATCCGATGCCCACCGCTCCGGCGCGCTGGACCTGGCGGACAAACCGGCGCTGCTCCGGCGCGGATTTCAGGCGCAACCCGGTGGTAAGCACCAGTTCGCCGCCGTTGATGAACCGCTGCGGATCCTCCAGTTCCGTCACGGCCACCCAGTTGATGTCCTGGTGCCAGGTGGTCTCGGCGAGGCCTGCCTTGGACAGGTTCAGGGAGCTCACGCCAAGGAGTGCTGCGAGGGAAATGGCCATGGTTCCAAGGATAACCGGGCGCTGGTCAACCGCACTAAACATATTCTTCAACGGTGTGCAGGTGGCTATTCCCTGGCCAAGGGCGCTGGCATAGGCTCAAAGCAGTCGCATCCATCCGCTTCGCTGCTGATGATCCCTATGAAAGAGGTTGCACACCGTGGTTCAAACCTTGCAGAACTTCATCAACGGTGAGTTCGTCACGCCCGCCGGCACCGGCCTGCTGGACATCGTCAATCCCACCAACGGCGAGGTCGTGGCGCACTCGCCCATTTCCGTCCTGGCCGACGTTGATGCGGCCATGACCGCGGCCAAGGATGCGTTCAAGACCTGGAAGCACGTCACCCCCGGCCAGCGCCAGCTGATGCTGCTCAAGCTGGCCGACGCCGTCGAAGCCCACAGCGACGAACTCGTCGAGGCACAGCACCGCAATACCGGCCAGGTGCGCTCTCTCATCGCCTCCGAGGAAGTTGCCGCCGGCGCAGACCAGCTCCGCTTCTTCGCCGGCGCCGCCCGGATCCTCGAGGGCAAGTCCGCCGGAGAGTACTTCGAGGGCCACACTTCCTACGTGCGCCGGGAGCCCATCGGTGTGGTGGCACAGGTTGCACCCTGGAACTACCCCTTCCTGATGGCCATCTGGAAGATCGGTCCCGCCCTCGCCGCCGGCAACACCGTGGTCCTCAAGCCCTCCGACACCACCCCCGAATCCACGCTGGTCCTGGCCCGCCTGGCAGGGGAAATTTTCCCCGCCGGCGTGCTGAACGTGGTCCTGGGCACCGGCGAAACCGGTGCCATGATGGTGGAGCACAAGGTCCCCGGCCTGGTATCCATCACGGGCTCCGTCCGCGCGGGCATCGCTGTGGCTTCGGGCGCGGCGAAGGGCCTCAAGCGCGCCCACCTGGAGCTCGGCGGCAAGGCCCCGGCCATTGTGTTCAAGGACGCTGACATCAAAAAGAGCGCCGCGGCCATCGCCGAGTTCGCCTTCTTCAACGCCGGCCAGGACTGCACCGCGATCACCCGCGTCCTGGTCCAGGACGAAGTCCACGACGACGTCGTGGCAGCCATGGTGGAGCACACCAGGACACTGCGCACCGGGTCGCAGAACGACGAAGACAACTACTTCGGCCCGCTGAACAACGTGAACCACTTCAACGCCGTGACATCCGTGGTGGAGCACCTTCCGGAGAACTGCAGGATCGTCACCGGCGGCCACCGCGCTGGCGACAAGGGCTTCTTCTTCGAGCCCACCATCGTCACCGGCGCCAAGCAGACGGACGACATCGTCCAGAAGGAAACCTTCGGCCCGGTCATCACGGTGCAGAAGTTCAGCACCGAGGAAGAGGCCGTGGAGCTGGCAAACGACGTCGACTACGCACTGGCCTCCAGCGTCTGGACGACCGACCACGGCACGGCCATGCGCCTGAGCCGCGACCTGGACTTCGGCGCCGTGTGGATCAACACCCACATCCTCCTCACCGCCGAAATGCCGCACGGCGGCTTCAAGCAGTCCGGCTACGGCAAGGACCTCTCCATGTACGGCGTCGAGGACTACACGCGCATCAAGCACGTGATGAGTGCCCTCGATGCATAACCCAGCCACCTGACCCGGCCGCATAACAACCCGGTGGTCGAGCTTGTCGAAACCCCAACATCCCCAGCTTTCAAGAAAGGCCTCCCATGACCACCACCGCAAGTGAAATCACCTTCCGCCTGGAGCAGAAGCGCCGCGTCCAGGCCGACTTCCCGGGCCCCAAGTCCGTGGCCCTGACCGAACGCCGCAAGGCAGTTGTTGCTGCCGGCGTCGCCTCCAGCGTCCCTGTCTACGTGGCGGACGCCGACGGCGGCATCATCCACGACGTCGACGGCAACTCCTTCATCGACCTCGGCTCGGGCATCGCGGTGACCAGCGTCGGCGCGTCCGATCCCGCCGTCGTCGGGGCCGTGAAGGAAGCCGTTGAGCACTTCACCCACACCTGCTTCATGGTCACCCCGTACGAAAGCTACGTGGCCCTCGCCGAACAGCTCAACCGCCTCACCCCGGGCAGCCACGAGAAGCGCACCGTCCTCTTCAACTCCGGCGCCGAGGCAGTGGAGAACGCCGTCAAGGTGGCCCGCCTCGCAACCGGCCGGGACGCCGTCGTCGCCTTTGACCACGCCTACCACGGCCGCACCAACCTGACCATGGCGCTGACCGCCAAGGCCATGCCGTACAAGACCAACTTCGGCCCGTTCGCGCCGGAGGTCTACCGCATGCCGATGAGCTACCCGTACCGCGAGGAGAACCCCTCGATCACCGGTGCCGAGGCCGCCAAGCGCGCCATCACCATGATTGAGAAGCAGATCGGCGGCGACCAGGTTGCCGCGATCATCATCGAACCCATCCAGGGCGAGGGCGGCTTCATCGTTCCCGCCGAAGGCTTCCTGCCGGCGTTGGCCGACTGGGCCAAGGAAAAGGGCATCGTCTTCATCGCCGACGAGGTCCAGTCCGGCTTCTGCCGCACCGGCGAATGGTTTGCCGTGAACCACGAGGGTGTTGTCCCGGACATCATGACCATGGCCAAGGGAATCGCCGGCGGCATGCCGCTGTCCGCGATCACCGGCCGCGCCGACCTGCTCGACGCCGTCCACCCGGGCGGCCTCGGCGGCACCTACGGCGGCAACCCGGTTGCCTGCGCCGCCGCGCTGGCAGCCATCGGCTCGATGGAGGAATACAACCTCGCCGGCCGCGCCCGCCACATCGAGACGCTTGCGACGTCCCGGCTCAGCGAGCTGCAGGCCGAGCTGGCCGCAGCCGGATCCGCCGTGATCGGCGACATCCGCGGCCGCGGCGCCATGCTGGCCATCGAACTGGTCCAGGCCGGCTCCAAGGAACCCAACCCGGAGCTGACCAAGGCCGTGGCCGCTGCCTGCCTCAAGGAGGGTGTCATCATCCTCACCTGCGGAACCTACGGCAACGTCATCCGCCTGCTCCCCCCGCTGGTCATCACCGACGAGCTGCTGAACGACGGCCTGGACGTCCTGGCCGCCGCCATCAAGGCCAACGCGTAGGACGCCCCCCACCCCACAGAGTTAGCGCCCCCTCGCAACGGCGCGAACGAACACTTGAGGCCCCGGAAACTTCCGTTTTCGGGGCCTCAAGTGTTCGTTCGCGCCGTTCGTTGCGCTTGGGCGGGGCCTCAAGTGTACGTTCGCGCTTCCTGGCTAGGTGCGGGCGAGCTTCCTCGCCACGGAGTTCTTGCGGGTGGCGCGGAGCATGTCCACCGTGAGCACCAGCAGCGCCAGCCACACGACGCCGAAGCCGATCCAGCGGTCCAGGGTCATGGCCTCCCGGAACACCACCAGCGCCACAATGAACTGGAGCACGGGCGCGAAGTACTGCAGCAGCCCGATGGTGGTCATCGGCAGCCGCCGTGCGGAGGCCCCGAAGAACAGCAGCGGCACCGCCGTGATGACACCGGAAGCCAGCAGCAGCCAAAAATGCCCCGGACCCTCGCTGGCCAGGGTTGCCACCCCGCTCATGCCCAGCCACACCATCGTCGCGGCAGCCAGCGGGGCCAGGACCATCGTTTCCACGCTGAGGCTGGTCACGGCGTCGACCTTGGGCCCCACCCGCTTCTTCACAAAGCCGTACAGGCCGAAGCTCACGGCCAGCGTCAGCGCGATCCACGGGAGTTTGCCGTAGGACACCGTGAGTACGCCCACGGCAATAAAACCGATTCCGACGGCGGCCCACTGCAGCGGACGCAGCTTTTCCTTCAGGACGAAGACGCCGAGCAGGACGGACACGAGCGGGTTGATGAAGTACCCCAGCGACGCTTCCACGGCCTGGCCGGTGGTCACCCCGTACGTGTAGGTCAGCCAGTTGACGGCGATGAGGACGGCGGCGATGGCCAGGGTGGTGAAGATGGAACGGTCGCGGAAAGCGCCGGCGATGGCCCGCCACGAGTGCGTGACCGTGATGAGGAGAACGCAGAAGATGAGGGACCAGACCACCCGGTTGGCCACGATTTCCACCGCTCCGGCCGGCTGCAGGGCAAAGAAGTACAGCGGGAGCAGCCCCCACAGGCCGTAAGCGCCGATGCCGAAGGCGATTCCCGCCGTCGTCTCCTTGTCCACTGCCTTGAGCCCGGGGGCCGGGACGCCCGGCCCGGAAGGGGTTTGCGGGGCTGGCATCACGGGTGCGCTGGCAGTGGGGGAGGAGGGTGATCCGTCGGGAGTAGGCACCTAACCGATAACACCAGTCGGTGGACAGGTATTCCAGCAACTGGTCAGTATGCTTGCTTTTATGAGAATGAACCCGCAGGAGGCTTCGGCGTGAGGCTCCGCCGCAGCAACGCCTCAGGCCGCGGCTACCGCCGGGTGGCCGCAGGGAAAGGCTTCAGCTACCGGGACCTGGACGGCTCAACACTGCCGCCCGGGCCTGTCCGCGACAGGCTTGAAAGCATCGGCATCCCGCCTGCCTGGACGGACGTATGGATTGCGCCCTTCGACAACGGACATATCCAGGCCACGGGCCTGGACGCCGTGGGCCGGCGGCAGTACATCTACCACCCCGAATGGCGGCAGCGGAAGGACCGGGTCAAGTTCGACCGTGCCCTGCAACTGGCGGAGTCGCTGCCCACCGCCAGGCGCCAGGTCACGATGCACCTGCGCAGCGACGGCCACACCCGGGAACGCGTCCTGGCCGCGGCCTTCCGTATGCTGGACAGCGGGTCCCTGCGGGTGGGATCGGAGCGGTACACCAACGAGAACGGCAGCCACGGCCTGGCCACGCTCCTGTGCGCCCACGTCCGCGTCCGGAAGGACTGCCTGGAGCTGAAGTTCCCGGCCAAGAGCGGGAAGGACTGGGAATCGGAAATCCACGACGCCGACCTCGCCGCCCTGGTGCGGACCCTCAAGCGGCGCGGCGGCAACGCCCGGCTGCTGGCGTACAGGAACGGACGCAGCTGGCATCCGGTCACCAGCGCCGATATCAACGCGTACGTCAAGGA
>DATFAE010000308.1:0-5156 GCA_035254945.1 Arthrobacter sp.
GAGGTCAATCGAGTGGCTGGGGCTTACCAGGTCAGGAGATTGCCGTGGGTTGGATGACAGGTTGGGCGTATCTGATTGCGTTCCTTATGACCACGGACTCGCTTCTCCTGGCGATGTGGCTTATGGACAAGGACTGGCCCAAGCACTGGCGGAAAAAGCCATAACCAGCGCGATCTGCTCAGCGCAGGTCCAGGCGCATCACAACGCGCGGGAATCCGTTAAGCACAGAGTCCGTGTCCGCCACCTTGGTGAATCCAGCCTTTTCGAAGAGCTGGCGGGTGCCCACGTACGCCATGGTGAGGTCCACCTTGCTCCCTCGGTTGTCCACCGGGTACCCCTCGATGGCCGGCGCCCCGTAACTGCGGGCAAAGTCAACGGCACCCTTCAGGAGGTGGTGCGAGATTCCGCCGCCGCGGTGCCCGGGCCGGACCCTGATGCACCACACCGACCACACCTCCAGATCGTCCACGTGCGGGATCCTTCGGTTGCGGGCGAAGGTGGTGTCCGAGCGCGGGTGGACAGCCGCCCAGCCCACGACGTCGTCGCCGTCGTACGCGAGAACCCCTGGCGGCGGGTCCTGCCGCACCAGCCTTTTCACAAGATCGCCGCGCTCCGTGCCGTGCAGGTCAAGGTTCTGTTTGGACGGGATACGGTAGCTCAGGCACCAGCACACGTTGGCATCAGGCCTTTTGGGCCCCACCATGGTTTTCACGTCCTCGAATGTCGTTGCCGGACGCACCTCGATGGCCATGCGAAGACTAGATGCCCAGTGCTTCCTTGAGAGCGGCGACGTGGCCCTGGGCCTTGACCTGGTACTGGGCGAGGGTCACTTTACCCTCGGGGTCCAGGACAACGGTGGAGCGGACGATGCCCTCGGTGATTTCACCGTCCACCAGCTTTTCGCCCCACGCGCCGTAGGCGAGGGCCACATTGTGGTCCTCATCGGACAGCAGCGGGAACGTCAGCGAGAAGTCGCCCGTGAAACCGGCCAGGGCCTCGGGGGCGTCGGGGGAGATGCCAATGACCTCGTAGCCCTTGCCCTGGAGGGATGCCAGGTTGTCACGGAAGTCGCAGGCTTCGGTGGTGCAGCCGGGGGTGGCGGCCTTGGGGTAGAAGTACACAATGACGTTCTTGCCGCGGTAATCGGCCAGTGCCGTTTCGCGGCCCTCGGCGTCCTTGAGTGTGAAGTCGGGGGCCTGGGTTCCGGGCTGGAGCTTGGTGGTCAGGGTGTGGCTCATGGCATTCCTTTGGCAGACTCTGTCAGTTACAGGCAAACAACAAGTGAAGCGGTTTTCCCGCAGTAGGAACAACTCCGGCGTCACATGCTGTATTCCGGCGGCCACCGGTGTAGCGCCTAGACCAGGTCCCTGAGCGCCTCCGTGCGTTCCTGGATAAAGGCTCGGAGCGTAGCCGTCTGTTCTGCGAGTTCCTCCTTCGTGAGGCCGTCGCTGGAAGGGACGACGGCGGCAATTTGGTCCAGGAGGCCGGCGGCGGTTCCGCTGCCGTACAGCTGGCCGTAGAGCTCCGCGTAGGCGTCGTCGTACAGCGATGCGAACGCGTCCGAAGCGAGGAACCGCTCCTTCAGCTCGTTGCCGCCCCTGCCGCCGCCCATGGCCGCGGCGTCAGCCTCGGCGCCGGCCGGAGCTCCCGCCGGCGGCGCCCCGGCGTCGTCATTTCCACCTTCGGGCCGCTGCATGCCGCCGGGCCCGCCGCCGCCCATGGAAACCTGCTCATCCGGTGATGCTGTGGCGTTGCCGGTCATGGCCAGGTTCAGGTCCCAGGAAATGATGGAGATCTTTTTGGTTTCGAAGTCGTACCAGAGGTAGTAGTTCTGGCCGGGACCGGCCATGTCGTCGCCGTTGACCCGCAGATTCATGGTGGCGGCATAGCGCGCGAACGATTCGACATCCACCCAGTCGGCGAGCTCGGCGTCGAATTCCTCGTCGCCGGCTTCGGAGAGCCACTTGAGGAAATCGACGATGGGCTGGAGGTCTTCGGTGTCCTCCGCGTTGAGTTGTTTGAACTGTTCCTCGTAGGTGGAGAGGTCGTCGCCCTGGTAGGTGAAGCTGGACTCGGCGTCGGACTTGTACAGGACCCCGGCGGTGTCGAAGAGTGAATCGGCATAGGCCTCGTCCGGGTTTTCGACCAGCAGCCGGGTCTGGGTGGCACTGCCGTTCACGGAGTAGGTGGTGTAGGCGTAGCGCTGCGTCGCCTGGCCGCTTGCTTCGGTGAGGGCCAGGGCCAGGGCTTCGTTCAGGACCGGCGAGCCGGGGCGCAGCGAGAGCTGGGTGAGTCCCTGGTCAGTCTGGCCGTCAACGTACTTGTCAAAGTCGATCAGCAGCGGCAGGGATTCCGGAACTTCGGAGGAGATTCCGGACGAAGTGCCGCCCGGGCCGCCGCCCATCCCGGCGCCGTCCCCGCTAAGGCTGCGCAGGGTCGAGTTGCCCTTGAGCCGGACACCGATATCGGAGACGAGGGTGCCGTCGACGGTGATGTCCGCCTGGATCCATTCCTTGGACCCGTCGGCTTCGTAGGCGGCGATCATGTCCGCGTAGTCAGTTTCGTCCCATTCGATGCTGACCTCATGTGAGGCGCCTGCCGCGAAGAGTGTTGACTCAGCGTCGGTGGTTTCGGCGCTTGATGCTTCCACACCGGCGGCGGCCGATGATGTGGCCGTCCCTGTGGCGGAAGCCCCAGGAGCGTCGGAAGCTGCTCCCGCCCCGCAGCCCGTCAGGGCGAGGGCCGCGGCCAGGGCGGATGAGGAAAGGATGGCACCGGGGCAACGTCGCATGGGTCCTGCTTCAGGCTCGGGAATGGTTCCATTCCACAGTCCCCGGCCCGGCTGTGACGTTCCTGTGCCGGGCCCATGCCGCCGGTATGACAAACGCCCTTCCGCACGCGGAAGGGCGTTTGTTGGGTCCGGGCGTCACGCGGTGCACGCTTTCGGGAAGCGAATGACGGCGGCAGGCCGGGTTGGCGGGCGGGCGGCACCTGCGGTGGGCCAAAAGGCTGCCTCGCGTGACGCCGTCGTACGTCCAGCCCGGCCGTTCCCTCACGTGAGGCCCGGGGCGACAGTGGAGGACCGGCATTAAATGAGAGAGCGTTGGTCAAAAAACTGCATGAAGTGAGAGAGCGTCCGGGCTAGAGTCCCAGCTCCTCGCGGAGCGCGGCGACGTGACCCTTCGCGTCCACCTGGTACCGGGCCAGGACGACGGCGCCGTCCGGGCCGATGACCACCGTGGAGCGCAGGACGCCTTCGGTGATTTCGCCGTTGACCACCTTCTCGCCCCAGGCGCCGTAGGCCAGCGCGACGGCGTTGTCCTGGTCCGAGAGCAGCGGGAAGTTCAGCCCGAAATCCCCGCTGAACCCGGCCAAGGCTGCGGGCTCGTCGGGGGAGATGCCGATGACCTCGTAGCCGGAGGCCTGCAGTGAGGCGAGGCTGTCGCGGAAGTCGCAGGCTTCGGTGGTGCAGCCCGGTGTGGCCGCCTTGGGGTAGAAGTAGACGATCACGTTCCGGCCCCGGTTGGACGAGAGGGAAACGGTCTGCCCGAAGGCGTCGGACAGGGTGAAGTCCGGCGCGGTGGCCCCGGGCTGCAGCCTGCCGGGAAGAGCGGTGATGATCTGGTTGGTGGCGGTCATGGTGCTCCTAATATTGGTCTCAGATGGAGTATTCGGCGGGCCCGCGGACGGTGGCGCAGGCCCCGGGGACGAACTGGTAGCCGCCGCCGCGGACCGTGGCCACGGCGTGCCGGGCATTACCCAGTTTCCGGCGCACGCGCCCCACGTACACATCGATGGAACGGGCGGACGCCCCGGGACTTTCAAACGATTCGAGGAAATGCTGCAGTTCCTCACGGCCGATGGCGCGGGAACAGTTCTCCACGAGGTAGCGGAGGACCTTGAATTCCACGCCCGTGAGGTTCACCGGCTTGCCGTCCAGCAGGACCTGGTCCGCGGCGAGGTCAACCGCCACGCGGCTGACCGTGCCAGCGACCGGCGGAAGGCCAGTCACCCGGAGGGAGGCGCCGTCGTCGTCCCTGTACGGGGAGTCCTCCGTGGAGGACGACGACGGCGCGGGAGTGCCGCCGCCGGGTCCGGCCGGTGCCCCCTCCCCAGGGGGCGTTCCGGCCGGAGACGTCCCGACGGCGGACGTGGCAGCCCCGGCGGCAGGCCAGTGGACTTCCGCCTCCGGAGCAAACTTCAGGGCTCGTTCCAGCACCAAGCGGGCGGCGCGGACCAGGACCTCGGGATCGATCGCGCTGCCCGGCTCCGGGGTGACCCAGACGGCCAGCCCCCTGGCCGCCAACGCGGACGGTTTGGCCGAAGGATGCGCCGAAAGGGGCGGCCGCGCACATATGCCCCGCGGGGAATGTACCTGCACAGCCATGGATGCGTGCCTCAGATCCCGCCGCGGCGGATGAGCTTGCCGGTGGGGGTATGGCCGTCCACCACGCTGCCGCGGAGGTAGGTCCTTCGGACCACGCCGGACAGTGCCTTGCCGTCGTAGGGCGTGATCGGGTTCTTGTGCTTGAGCTTGGAGACGTCCACCACGAACGCCTCGTCCGGGGCGAAGACGGCGAAGTCGGCGTCGTAGCCCAAGGCGAGCTGGCCCTTGTTGGTCAGGCGTGCCAGGGCTGCCGGCTTCTCGGCCATCCAGGACACCACCTGTTCCAGCGGGATGCCGCGGTGCCGGGCTTCGGTCCAGATCAGCGACAAGCCCAGCTGCAGGGAGGAGACCCCGCCCCAGGCCACGGCGAAGTCGCCGTTTTCCAGGTCCTTCAGGTCCAGGGTGGAGGGGGAGTGGTCCGAGACGATGCAGTCGATGGTGCCGTCCTGCAGGCCCTTCCACAGGAGCTCGCGGTTGGACGCCTCGCGGATGGGCGGGCAGCACTTGTAGGCGGTGGCACCGTCCGGGATCTCCTCAGCCATTAGGGTCAGGTAGTGCGGGCACGTCTCCACGGTGAGGTGGACGCCGTCGCGCTTGGCCGAGGCAATCATGGGCAGCGCGTCGGAGGACGATAGGTGCAGGATGTGCGCGCGGGCGCCGGTCCAGCGGGCCCGCTCGATGACCTCGGCGATGGCCTTGTTCTCGGCACCGCGGGGACGGGAGGCCAGGAACGTCTCGTAGTGGTCGCCGCCGGGGTGCGGTGCCCGGT
>DATFAE010000309.1:0-6085 GCA_035254945.1 Arthrobacter sp.
TCC
Organism: Arthrobacter sp.; assembly: GCA_035254945.1. Taxonomy (GTDB): domain Bacteria; phylum Actinomycetota; class Actinomycetes; order Actinomycetales; family Micrococcaceae; genus Arthrobacter. Next base: position 4 of record DATFAE010000309.1, read on the forward strand.
GTTGGCACGGCGCCAAGTGGTACCACCATCGGTGGAGACCTCTACGCCGGCAACAACACCGCCCGCATCGGAAGCCGTCCCGGAGACTGTAACAATCGTGCCGTCCGCGACAGTGGACCCAGCTGCCGGAGAAGTGACACTTGAGATAGGGGCCGTGGAGTCCGCCGAGGGCTGGGCCGCGGTAAGCCCGTTGCTGAGGGTCGTCGGTTGGGAGCCCATGTCGGCGAAGAGGTTGACAGTGGCCTGCTGCATGTTCCGGTCCACCGCTTTGCCTGTGGTGAAGCCGTCCAGGCCCCAAGACCATTGGACGGTCCCTGCGCCGAAAACGATGGCGCCGCTGCTGGCCTTGTACATCGTGAGGTTGTGCGTTGCCGCCTGGCCACCCAGCGTGCGGGATCCGTAATCGGTGAAAATTTCGGCGGACGTGCTGTTGGTGTGGGACAGCCGGAATGCGCCAGGCGGCCGGAAGCCGTTGTCCGCGTCAATATCCCACTCATAGCCCAGTGTTCCAATGCCGGCTCCGAGGGTTGCCGAAGCACCGTTGGCCAGGTTTGGAATGGAGGTACCCCTCCACAGCCGAAGTTGTTTGTAGGTGGAGGGCACAACTATGTCCGTTGTCCCCGAATTCACCAGAAACAGCTGGCCAGTCACGGAATTTTCGGGATTGCCTCCCCCAGAGGCGGTACCGTAGCGGGGATCGCGCCAGGTTCCGGTCCATGTCACCGGATCAGTTGGCCCGTCGAAATGGGTGTCCTTGTACGAGACCAATGTCCGGCCAGCGGTGTTACTCCCGTCAGCGCTCGGCTCCCATCGCGTCTTCCAGAACATTTCGTTGCCACTGAAGAAGGCGAGGTGCACTCCGGCGTCCCGCGCTGCCTCAACGTTCGCGCGCTGATCAGCGGACCAATACTCGTCGTGGCCCACGGACAGGAAGGCTTTGTGGTTCAGCAGCAGCGGCGCCTTGGTGGCCACATCCAAACCGCTCATGTAGCTCACGTCGTAGCCGTTGGCCTCCATAAAACGGATCATTGGATACTCGGCGTACATCAGCCAGCTGCGGCCCTGGTCATCAAGCGCCGAGTTGAACGGCCTGTTATACGAAACCTTGAAGGCTGCTTTGTAGGCGAGCGGGTTACCCGGGGGGCAGGCCACAGTGCAGCTGTACAGGCTGTTGCCGCCATACGTGTTGTAGGCCTGCCAGGTAGTGTCCGACGTTTGGAATAACACGTCCGAGTGCGCCGCGTCATCGCGGACAACGAAAGGAATGACACTCGCCGCGCTATTGTCCGTCCGGACAAGGCGCGCCAAGTAGACCCCGGAGACTGCCGACGCCGGCACAGGCCAGGACGCCGACACAGCCCAGTTGCCACAGTCAATCAGACCGGTGGCAGAGAACGTGGCGCAGTTCGGCTGGGACTGCGGCAGCGGCACCGAGGGGAGGATGTTTGCGGCGACTTTGCGGGCACCTAGCCCCTGGTAGTAGCCAAGCCGATATATGTCGATCCGGTAGGCAGAGGCGGTCGTCTTAACCTTGAATGTCACTGTCTGGCCGACGTTGACGCTCATCGATGTGGCGTAGCCCTGGATAGTGCTGTTGCCGGCACCTGCCACCTGCCATTCTGAAGCAGGACTCCCCGGCTGGGTGTTCTCGCACGCTACCTTGCTGACCACCGGCGCATCGCACGGACCTGCGGCGCGGGCTGGAGCCAGCAGCGACGGATCGGCCGCGATGGAGAGGGTGGAGACAATCAGCGCGAGGATCAGCGCAGGGACACCCTGCTTGAGGATCCGCCGGGAGAACAATCCAGGTGCAGACTTCATTTTCGGCTCCATAGTCGCGGCACAACCACGCAGCGGCAGGATCCGGGGGTCTGCACTCCCCTGTCCTGCCAGCGGTACCGGTTTCCCGGCACCTGACTGTCGCGTTCAGTTAGTTGTTACCGGTGTCCTGCGGGTGGCGAAAATGTCGAGTCTCTCCGTCATGCGGCCCGGAACCATGGACCGCATGCCCACGGGGCATCCGTATTTTTCAACCGTAGGCGTGGCCGCTCTCATCCACTAGGAAAGCCGGCCGAGTATGTGGGTATCCGCACCAGCTTTGTGGTGAGGATTCCAGCGACCATGAACCCTAAACAGCAGTCCGGAAGAACGCCTCTGTAACAACAGCCAGCCGCTGCGGGTCCTCCACTCCGCAGAGCTCGCGCGCCGAGTGCATGGACAGCAGTGGGACCCCGACGTCGACTGTCCGGATCCCCAGCCGCGTAGCGGTCAGCGGGCCGATGGTAGAGCCGCACGGCATCACGTTGTTGGACACGAATTCCTGGTACGGCACCTTTGCCTCGCCGCAGAGCCGGGCCCACAGCGCAGCACCGGCCGCATCCGTGGCATACCGCTGGTTGGCGTTGATTTTCAGCAGCGGACCGCCGTTCAGCACAGGGTGGTTGGCGGGATCGTGCCGCTCCGCATAGTTGGGGTGCACGGCGTGTCCCGCATCCGCGGAAATGCAGAACGACGCCGCCAGCGCCTGCCGCCGCTGGCTCACCGTTGCGCCCAGGCCGTCGGAGATCCGCACCAGGACGTCCTCCAGGATCGGGCCGCACGCACCGGAACGGGAATTGGAGCCGATTTCCTCATGGTCAAACGCCGCAAGAACAGCGATCGGCCCGCCAGCGCCACCAGCGCTGGCAGAAGAAGAAGCATGCGCGATCAGCGCCGCCAGCCCCGCGTGCGTCGCCGAAAGGTTATCCAGGCGCCCGGAGGCGAAGAACTCCCCGTTGGCCCCGAAAACCGCAGGCGCCTGCGTATCCGCCATCACGACGTCGTACCCGCCAATCCGCGCGGGATCAACGGAAGCGCCCGGCACGTGTGCGGCCAGCACAGCCAGCAGGTCCACATCGGCAGGGTTGCCCAGTCCCCACACTGGATTCATGTGCCGCTGCTTGTCCAGGGTCAGTCCGTCATTAACGGCCCGGTCCAGGTGGATGGCCAGCTGCGGGAACCGGAGCATCGGGCCGGTGGCGGTCAGGTGCTCCGTGCCGTCCAGCATGACCAGCCGGCCGGCCAGCTGCAGTTCACGGTCAAGCCAGGAGTTCAGCAGCGGCCCGCCATAGATCTCGACGCCGGCCTGCAGCCACCCGTGCGCGCCCGTCGTCGGCTTGGGCTTGAGTTTGAACGTGGGGGAGTCCGTGTGCGCGCCCAGGATGTTGAAGCCGGTTGCCGGACCAGCGCCTTCCGGCACCACCCAGGCGATCAGGGCACCGTCCCGGATGATGTAGAACGAGCCCGGCCCGCCGTCCCACGGCTGCAGCTCGTCCAGCCCAGTGAAACCCGCCCCGTCCAGCCGGCGTGCGGCCTCGTGGACAGCGTGAAAGCTCGACGGCGAAGCGCTGACGTACGCGCCAAGGTCCTGGATGTGGTCTGCGGCATTGGAAAGGGAAGGCATGGTCTCGAGTCTAGATGGTCACATTCAGCCCGGCCGTGTACCCGGCAGCAGCCGAACCGGTCATGGCCGCGAGCTGGTAGATGCCGCCGTCGTCGCCGAAGACGTTATCCGACTGCAGCGTCGTGCGGGTCATATTGCGGACGCTCGCTTCGTAGCCGGCCGTGGCATAGACGTCGTCGCAGGCCGCCTGTGTCAGGGCAATCTGGGAGACTGCCAGCACCTGCCCTGCCTCCGTCGCGTTGCTCATGGATTCGAACACCTCAAAGTGGATGTGCGGCCAGCGCCCCGAGTAGGCGCCGGGGAAGATCGACGTGAACGTGACTTGCCCGTTGGCGTCGGCTTCCTGGACGCCGCGGAGGTAGTTTTCGCCAGCCAGGCCGGAATCGTACATGGAGTACTTCCCGTCCCGGTCGCAGTGCCAGGCGTAGACGGCCGCGCCGGCCAGCGGGACACACCCGTTGGCGTTGTCCAGGAGCGTCAGGGTGAACGTCAGTGGCACGCCTTCCGCCGTGGCGGATCCGGTACCGAAGCTCGACGTAATGTCCCGGCGCACTACGCCGGAGGCTTCCAGGACGTTGGGCCCGTTGGAACCGTCCCCGGGGTATGGCCCGGCCGTTTCCTGCGGGATTTCCGCACTGCACTCGGCGATCGCCCGGGTCAGCGTGGGCGTCGCCGACGGCGAGGCGGAGGCAGTTGCCGTGGCAGCAGACGTTGCGGGCTCCGTGGCGGTCGACGCCGGCGTGCTGGCTGTGGAGGTCGATCCAGCGGGTGTGCAGGCCGCCAGCGCCACGGCGGCGCCGCCTGCACCGAAGAACATACCCAGCGCGCGGCGGCTCATCAGGGTGGACAGGTCGAACTCGAGGCCGCGGTCGTGGTTGGGGTGGGGCTGGTGATTGGTCATGCGTCCATACAACTGCCCTCCCCTATGTCATGGATAGAGCGTTCCTGTGCGTAACCTGTGCGTCAGTAGTCCGGGTTGCTCGGAACCACCAGGCCGGTCTCGTAGGCGTAAACCACCGCCTGGACGCGGTCCCGCAGGTGCAGTTTCGTCAGGATCCTGCGGACGTGGGTCTTCACCGTGGCTTCGGACAGGAAATACCGGTGTGCGATCTCAGCGTTGGACAGGCCCTCGGCCATGGCCTCCAGCATCTCGGTTTCGCGGGGCGTCAGGTCTTCCAGCAGCGGATCGCGGGCTGCGGCAGCGGGAGCCGGACGGGCTGCACCGCGGACGTAGGTCTCCAGCAGCCGCTGGGTGACACGCGGTGCCACCACTGCGTCCCCGCTGGCCACCACGCGCACGGCCTGGATCAGTTCCGACGGCGCTACGTCCTTGAGGAGGAATGCGGACGCGCCTGCCTGGAGTCCTGCAAAGGCATATTCGTCCACATCGAAGGTGGTGAGGATGATGATCCGCGCGAACGATCCGGACGCGGTGATGGCACGCGTGGCCTCGATGCCGTCCAGCACTGGCATCCGGACGTCCATCAGTACGACGTCGGGCTCGAGTTGCCGGACCAGCCGCACCGCCTCAGCACCGTCGGAGGCTTCCCCCACGATGTGGAGGTCGTCCTCACCTTCCAGGATGAGGCGGAATCCCATTCTTAGCAGCGGCTGGTCATCCACCAGCAGGACAGTTATCGGTTGGTTCTCGGTCATGGTGTGCCTTGCAGTTGGTGTGGAGGGTTGGCCGGCTCCGCGGGCGCCTGATCGGGACAGGTGAGGACTGCGCGCACCCGCCAGCCGCGGCCGCTGGGCCCGGTCTCCACCGAGCCGGAGTAGATGCGCGCCCGCTCCGCCATTCCCGCCAGCCCCTGGCCCGAACCTGGGAGGCCCGGCCCGGAGCTGCCGGGGCCGGAACTCCCGGAACCCGGCCCGCCGCCGTCGGGGGTTCCCTGGCCAGCCACCCCGGCGCCGTCGTCGAGCACTTCAATGGTGACGGTGGAACCGGCGCGGACGATGCCCACATCGACCCGCCCCAGCGACCGCCCGTAGCGCAGGACGTTCGTGAGCGACTCCTGGACGATCCGGTAGACGGTGAGCTGGAACGCGGGGTCGTCAGGCAGCGCAGGCCCGGTGTGCGAGTAGTGCAGCGGCAGCCCGGCGGTGCGGAATCCTTCGAGGAGTGTCGCAAGGCTTTCACCGGACGCCAGCGGCTGGCGCGGCGCCGTCATCCCCGCGTCATCCCGCAATACGCCGAGCACCCGGCGCATGTCAGCCAGGGCAGTCCGGCCTGTCCGGGACAATTCACCCAGCACCGCACCTGCGCGGTCGGGACTTTTCCGGACCACGACGGCGGCACCGTCCGACAGGCTGATCATCACCGTCAGCGAGTGGGCCACGACGTCGTGCATCTCCCGGGCGATCCGGTTCCGTTCGTTCACGGAGGCGAGGCTGGCGGTCCGCGCCGCCCAGGCGGCGATTTCCTGTTCGTGCTCCCGCCGCTGCCGCACGGAGATGCCGATTCCGGTGGAGATCACGTTGGACAGGGCAATGGTTGCCCCGGTGGCGATGCTGGTCAGGAGGTGGAAATCGCCAGGGTTGCCGCCGGCATCGTGGACAAAGGAGTTCTCCATGGGACCGACGGCGGCCAGCAGGTACAGCAGTGCCAACGGCGCCGTGGCCACCGCCATGGTGACCAAC
>DATFAE010000310.1:0-2267 GCA_035254945.1 Arthrobacter sp.
CTGTGCCGCGCTGGGTGGCGGCTGCGGTCGCCGTGCCGCTGTCCGCGCAGCTTCTGTGCGGCCCGGTGATTGTGCTCCTTCAGCCACAATTCTCGACCTACTCCCTGCTGGCGAACGTGCTGGCCTCGCCTTTGGTGGCGCCTGTGACCCTCCGGTCCCGGGCATGGCTTGGAGCCGCGGCCCCGGCGTGGCAGGCTTAGACACTGCAACAACACCTCCGGAAGGAATCCAGAATGGCCGCTGCGCCGAATGCACGGAACAGGGCTGCGGCGTCCGCCACGGCCACCTGGCGGGACGTGGAACCGGCAGGAGTAGTGCTGATTGGCGGCCCGGAGGAGTATTTGGGGATCCGTGCCATGGACCGCGTCAGGGCGCAGGTGCGGGCCGTGTCGCCGGACGTCGAAGTCACCCGCCTCGACGCGGCAAGCTACGAAGCCGGGTCGCTCACTATGCACGTCAGCCCTTCCCTGTTCGGTGAGAACAAGCTGATTGAGGTCGAGAATGTTGAAAGCATGAACGACGCCTTCCTGGCCGACGCCCTCGCCTACGTCTCCCGCCCGGAGCCTGACGCAGTGCTGGTCCTGCGCCATGCCGGGGGAGTCCGGGGCAAGAAGCTCCTTGACGCCGTCAAGGCGGGGGGCTGGCCCGTGGTTGACTGCCAGCCGCTGAAAAAGGACGCCGACAAGACCGCGTTTGTCACCGCGGAATTCAGGGCTGCTGGCCGGAAGATCAGCGCTGACGCCGTACAGTCGCTGGTGAACGCGGTGGGCGCCAGCCTTGCCGAACTGGCGGCAGCCTGCAGCCAACTGATCGCCGACGTCAGCGGTGCCGTGAACCCCGAGTTGGTGGACCGCTACTATGGCGGCCGGATCGAAGCCACGGCCTTCAAGGTTGCCGACGCCGCCATGGCGGGCAACGGCCCGGCGGCACTGTCCGCCCTGCGCCATGCCCTGGCCACCGGAGCCGACCCCGTCCCGCTCGTGGCCGCACTGGCGGCAAAGTTAAGGACCGTCGCCAAAGTGGCGGGCGCCCAGGGATCCTCCGCTCAGATTGCCCGTGACCTCGGCATGCAGCCGTGGCTCGTGGAACAGGCCCAACGCGACGTCCGGCGCTGGACGCCCGAGGGCCTGGTGCGCTCCATCCAGGTCACCGCCGAAGCTGATGCCCAGGTCAAAGGACTCTCACGGGATCCGGTCTATGCCGTGGAGCACGCCGTCACGGTGATCGCCACGTCCGTCCGCGGACACTGAGGGCCCCCCAGGCAACAGACTGGCCAAGGCAACAGGCTGCGTGGCGTGCAGGTGCGCGGACAGCGGCGTTGCCCGCAACTGCGGGGCTGCTTAAAGCGGTGTGGCCGGCACCCAGGGGTGCCGGCCACAACCATCAGTTCAGGGAACTGGAAGCCTTACAGTGCGTTGACCTTCTTGGAGATCGCCGACTTGCGGTTCGCTGCGTTGTTCTTGTGCAGAACACCCTTGCTGACAGCCTTGTCCAGCTTGCGGCTGGCGGCAACCAGGGCAACAGCAGCTGCATCCTTGTCGGTGGACTCAACGGCGGTGTTGACGGCGCGGATGGCCGTCTTCAGCTCAGACTTGACTGCGTTGTTGCGCAGGCGTGCCTTCTCGTTGGTGAGGATGCGCTTCTTCTGGGACTTGATATTAGCCACGTGTGAACTCTCTTTTTAATGCGGAAATGGTCTAGAGGGCTTTCAGATTGGCCATTGACTGAGCGGCGTGGGGATACCTATGGCGGCCAACCATCAGTGGCCGTCGACCTGCACGGACACACAGCTATAAAGAATAGCAGACCGTTAGCCGGGCTGGCCATTTGGGCAGGTTGCTTCCAACCGTGTCGATGCCTTATTTCCAACCGTGCCGGCGCCGGAGCCCGGCGGCTACCAACTCGAAGCGTTTCCGCTCCAGCACGGCGCCTTCGCGCCGGATGCTGTCCGGGCTGATTTGCAGGACCCGCCCCAGGTTCGCTTCGCTGGGCCTTTGCTGCCGGTCCCAGCTGCCGGTCCCGATGTCGACGTAGTCTTCGGACCTGTTGCTGTCCTGATCGTGGTCTTTGCTGGTCAGCATCAGCCCCAGCAGGTGAGGACCGTTGTGGCCTACCAAAAGAACAGGCCGGTCCTTGCCTTTGCTGTGGTCCTCTTCATACGGAACCCAGGTCCAGACGACCTCGCCCGGATCGGGGCTCCCGTCAGGATGCGGCGCGTAGCGGACGGAAGACACGCCCCGGAAGTCGCCGGGGTATCCGGCGGCCGC
>DATFAE010000311.1:0-6115 GCA_035254945.1 Arthrobacter sp.
GTCAAGGACAACCTGATCGACCTCAATGATCTGCCCGAGCGCGAGCACGTGGTCCACACGGCCGCGTCGGTCAACATCCGCCAGCGGACCTTCGGCTACACCACCGAAGAGCTCAAGATCCTGCTCGGCCCGATGGCACGCACCGGTGCCGAACCCCTGGGTGCCATGGGTTCGGACACGCCGGTGGCTGTCCTGTCCAAGCGTCCCCGCCTGCTGTTCGACTACTTCGTGCAGTCCTTTGCGCAGGTCACCAACCCGCCGCTGGACGCCATCCGCGAAGAGCTGGTCACGTCGCTGACGTGCGCCATCGGACCGAACGGCAACCTGCTGGACACCAAGCAGGTCCGCCAGCCGCAGGTCATGCTGCCGTTCCCGGTGATCAACAACGACCAGCTCGCCAAGATCGCCAACATTGAAACGCCCGACGGCGACCGCATCGCCATGAAGGTCCGTGGCCTTTACCGCCCCGAAGGCGGCGAGAACGCCCTGCGTGCCCGGCTCACCGAGATCTGCGAGCAGGTCTCCGGCGCGATCAACCGCGGTGTGCAGTACGTTGTGCTGTCCGACCGCGACTCGAACGCGCAGTGGGCCCCGATTCCTTCGCTGCTGCTGGTCAGCGCCGTGCACCACCACCTGCTGCGCAGCGCCAACCGCACCAAGACCGCCCTGGTGGTCGAGGCCGGCGACGTCCGCGAGACGCACCACGTGGCTGTGCTGATCGGTTACGGCGCCTCCGCCGTGAACCCTTACCTGGCCATGGAATCCGTGGAGCAGCTCATCACCTCCGGCGACGTTGTGGGCGTCACGCCGCAGGACGGCGTCTACAACCTGATCAAGGGCCTCGGCAAGGGCGTCCTGAAGATCATGTCCAAGATGGGGATCTCCACCGTGGCGTCCTACACCGGCGCCCAGACGTTCGAAGCCCTGGGCCTCGGACAGGAGCTGGTGGACGAATTCTTCGCCGGCACGCACTCTCAGCTGGGCGGCGTGGGCCTGGACGTCATCGCCGCCGAAGTTTCCGCACGGCACCAGATGGCCTATCCCGAAGGCGGCATCGAGCAGCCGCACCGCCCGCTGCTGGGTGGCGGCGAGTACCAGTGGCGCCGCGACGGCGAGCCGCACCTGTTCAACCCGGAGACAGTCTTCCGCCTGCAGCACGCCACGCGTGAGCGCCGCTACGACATTTTCAAGGCCTACACCAAGGGTGTGGACGACCAGTCCGAGAACCTGATGACCCTGCGCGGGCTCCTCAAGTTCAAGAACGACCGTCCCGCCGTTCCGCTGGAAGAGGTCGAGCCGGTCTCCAGCATCGTCAAGCGCTTCTCCACCGGCGCCATGAGCTACGGGTCCATCTCCAAGGAAGCCCACGAGACGCTCGCGATCGCCATGAACCAGCTGGGCGGCAAGTCCAACACCGGTGAGGGCGGCGAAGACGTTGACCGTCTGCTCGACCCCAAGCGCCGCTCTGCCGTCAAGCAGATCGCGTCCGGCCGGTTCGGCGTCACCAGCCTGTACCTGAGCAATGCGGACGACATCCAGATCAAGATGGCGCAGGGTGCCAAACCCGGCGAAGGCGGCCAGCTGATGGCGCAGAAGGTCTACCCGTGGGTTGCCCGCACACGGCACTCGACCCCCGGCGTCGGACTCATTTCCCCGCCCCCGCACCACGACATCTATTCCATCGAGGACCTCGCGCAGCTCATTTATGATGCGAAGCGCGCCAACCCCTCGGCCCGCGTGCACGTTAAGCTCGTCTCCGAAGTGGGGATCGGCACGGTAGCCGCCGGCGTCACCAAAGCCAAGGCCGACGTCGTACTCGTCTCCGGCCATGACGGCGGCACGGGTGCCTCCCCGCTGAACTCGCTGAAGCATGCCGGCGTGCCGTGGGAACTGGGCCTCGCAGAGACCCAGCAGACCCTGATGCTCAACGGCCTGCGCGACCGCGTGGTGGTGCAGGTGGACGGCCAGCTCAAGACCGGCCGCGACGTCGTCATTGCCGCGCTGCTGGGCGGCGAAGAGTTCGGTTTCGCCACGGCACCGCTGGTGGTGGAGGGCTGCATCATGATGCGCGTCTGCCACCTGGACACCTGCCCCGTGGGTGTTGCGACGCAGAACCCCGAACTGCGGGCCCGGTTCACCGGCAAGCCCGAGTTCGTGGTCAACTTCTTCGAGTTCCTGGCCGAGGAAGTCCGCGAGATCCTCGCGGAACTCGGCTTCCGGAGCATCGAGGAGGCGATCGGCCACGCAGAGGTGCTGGACGCCCGTGAGGCGGTCAACCACTGGAAGGCCGACGGCCTGGACCTGGACCCGATCCTGCACGGACTCGAGTTCGACGACGACGCACCGCTGCGGAACCTGACCTCGCAGAACCATGAGCTGGACAAGCACTTTGACCAGCGCCTGATCACGATGGCCACCGAAGCGCTGACTGACCGCAGCCCGGTGAAGATCGCCGTGGACGTCATCAACACCGACCGCTCGGTGGGCACCATGCTGGGCCACGTGGTGACCAAGACGTTCAGCACGGACCTGCTGGCCACCGACACGATCGACATCACGCTGACCGGAACCGCGGGACAGTCGTTGGGCGCCTTCCTGCCCGCCGGCATCACGCTGCGCCTGTTCGGTGACTCGAACGACTACGTGGGCAAGGGCCTTTCCGGCGGACGGATCATCGTCCGGCCGGACCGCACCAACGTGTTCAAGGCTGAGAGCAACGTCATCGCCGGCAACGTGATCGGCTACGGCGCCACCAGCGGTGAAATGTTCCTGCGCGGCCAGGTGGGCGAACGCTTCCTGGTGCGCAACTCCGGCGCCACCGCCGTTGTCGAAGGCATCGGTGACCACGGCTGCGAGTACATGACCGGCGGCCAGACGCTGATCATCGGCCGGACCGGACGCAACTTCGGCGCCGGCATGTCCGGCGGCACCGCGTACGTGCTGGACCTGCAGACCACCCGCGTCAACAAGGATGCCCTGCAGTCCGGTGAACTCCAGCTCCGCGAGCTCGACGCCGAGGACCGCGACATCGTCCACGGCCTGCTGGTCAAGCACGTCGAGGAGACGGAATCGCTCCACGCCCAGCGGCTGCTCGAGAACTTCGACGACACCGCTGCCCGCATTACCAAAGTCTTGCCGCGCGACTACGCGGCAGTCCTGCAAACCCGTCTCGACGCCATCGAAGAGGGCCTTGACCCTGACGGCGAAGAAGTATGGTCTCGAATCCTGGAGGTGACCGGTGGCTGATCCACGCGGATTTCTGAAAGTACGCCAGCGTGAAACCCAGCCGCGCCGTCCCGTTCCGGTCCGCATCATGGACTGGAAGGAAGTCTATGAGGCCCAGGAAAAGGGTGTCCTGAAGGCACAGGCCGGCCGCTGCATGGACTGCGGCGTCCCGTTCTGCCACCAGGGCTGCCCGCTGGGCAACCTGATCCCCGAGTGGAACGACCTCACCTGGCGGGATAAGGGCGAGGAAGCGATTGAGCGGCTCCACGCCACCAACAACTTCCCCGAGTGGACCGGCCGGCTCTGCCCGGCGCCGTGCGAAGCGTCCTGTGTGCTGGGGATCAACCAGCCTGCCGTGACCATCAAGCAGGTTGAAGTCTCCATCATCGATGAGGCGTTCGAGAATGGCTGGGTCAACCCGCTGCCCCCGACGCGCCTGACCGGAAAGACTGTTGCCGTCGTCGGCTCCGGCCCTGCAGGCCTGGCCGTGGCGCAGCAGCTGACCCGTGTGGGACACACCGTCGCGGTGTACGAGCGTGACGACAAGATCGGCGGGCTCCTCCGGTACGGCATTCCCGATTTCAAGATGGAGAAGGAGCAGGTTGACCGCCGCATCGAACAGATGAAGGCGGAAGGCACCCGCTTCCGCACCGGCGTCGCGGTGGGCACCGACGTGACGTGGGAGCAGCTTCGCCGCCGCTATGACGCCGTCGTGATTGCCACTGGCGCCACCGTGCCGCGGGACCTGCCCATTCCGGGCCGCGACCTTGAAGGCGTGCACTACGCCATGGACTACCTCGTGCCGGCGAACCGCGTGGTGGCGGGGGAGACCGTCGAGGACCAGATCCACGCCAAGGGCAAGCATGTAGTGATCCTCGGCGGCGGCGACACCGGTGCTGACTGCCTCGGCACCGCGCACCGCCATGGTGCAGCGTCGGTGACCACCCTGGCGATCGGCAAGCAGCCGCCGTCGGAACGTGCCGGGCACCAGCCGTGGCCGACGTTCCCCACGCTGTTCGAGATGGCAAGCGCCCACGAGGAGGGCGGCGAACGCACGTACCTCGCTTCCACAGTGGAGTTTGTGGGCGAGAACGGCAAGCTCACCGGCGTGAAGGTTGCCGAAACGGAATTCGTTGACGGCAAGCGGCTCCCCAAGGCCGGTACCGAGCGGATTATCCCGGCGGACCTGGTCTTCCTGTCCCTGGGCTTCACCGGCGCCGAGCCTGCGGGCATCAGCGAGCAGGTCAGCGCCGAATTTGACGGGCGCGGCAACGTGTCCCGCGACGGGTATTACATGACCAACACCGAGGGCATCTTCGTGGCCGGAGACGCCGGACGTGGGCAGTCGCTCATTGTGTGGGCCATCGCCGAGGGCCGGGCCTGTGCCGCCGCCGTGGACAAGTTCCTCATGGGCAGCACCATCCTCCCGGCGCCGGTGGCCCCGACGGACCGTGCCATCGCGGTTCTCTGACACCCGTTCAGTTCGCCGCGGGTTCACCTCCGCAACAACTTAATCAATGCAGCAAACTACTAGGGTAGGTATATGAGACGCGCAAAAATTGTGGCCACTTTCGGCCCCGCCATCGCCAGCTACGAGAACACCCTTGCGGTACTCGAGGCCGGCGTTGACGTTGCCCGGATGAACATGAGCCACGGCGATTACTCCGTGCACGACAACACCTATGAGAACGTCCGCAAGGCAGCGGCAGACCTGAGCAAGCCGGTTGCCATCATGGCTGACCTGCAGGGGCCGAAGATCCGCCTGGGCCGTTTCGTGGACGGTCCGCATGAGCTCTCCGAAGGTGACACCTTCACCATCACCACCGAAGATGTTCCGGGCACCAGGGACATCTGCTCCACCACGCTGAAGAGCCTCACCGAAGACGTCAACGTGGGCGATGCCCTGCTGATCGACGACGGCAAGGTGGCCCTGCGTGCCATCGAGGTTGACGAGGTCAAGGTCGTCGCCACGGTAACCGTGGGCGGCATGGTGTCCAACAACAAGGGCATCAACCTGCCCGGAGTTGCCGTCAACGTTCCGGCGTTGAGTGAAAAGGACGAGGACGACCTCCGCTGGGCCATGCGCCGCGGTGTTGACCTGGTTGCCCTTTCGTTCGTCCGGGACGCGTCCGACATCGTCCGCGTGCATGAGATCATGGACGAAGAAGGCCGCCGCGTGCCGGTCATCGCCAAGATCGAAAAGCCGCAGGCCGTGGAACAGCTCCACGAGATCATCGACGCGTTCGACGCGATCATGGTGGCCCGTGGCGACCTCGGCGTGGAGCTTCCCCTCGAGGAAGTGCCGATCGTGCAGAAGCGCGCCATCGAACTGGCGCGCCGCTGGGCGAAGCCGGTCATCGTGGCCACCCAGGTGCTCGAGTCCATGATCGACAACCCGCGCCCCACCCGTGCAGAAGCTTCTGACTGCGCCAACGCCGTGCTCGACGGCGCGGACGCCGTGATGCTCTCCGGCGAAACCAGCGTGGGCAAGTACCCGATCGAAACCGTCAAGGTCATGGCCCGGATCATCGAATCCACCGAGGTCCACGGCTTGGAGCGCGTTCCGCCGCTGGGGACCAAGCCCAAGACCCGTGGCGGCGCCATCACCCGCGCCGCCGTCGAGATCGCTGACCAGCTGGATGCAAAGTACATCTGTACCTTCACCCAGTCCGGCGATTCCGCGCGCCGCCTGTCGCGCCTGCGCCCCATCCGGCCGGTATTCGCCTTCACTCCGCTGGAGCACGTGTGGAACCAGCTGGCGCTGACCTGGGGTATCCAGCCGGTGCTGGTTCCGATGGTGGGCCACACCGACGAAATGACCGCACAGGTTGACCGTAGCCTGCTGGAGATGAAGCTGGTGAACGACGGCGACCTCGTTGTCATTGCCGCC